>CAIUWO010000613.1 GCA_903902895.1 Candidatus Hydrogenedentota bacterium
AGCGCCCCGTGGCCCGTTGCTCTTGGCACTTTTATCACGGTCTATGCATGCTGCTACGGGGTTGCCTTTGGGCTCTTTCGCGGCGGGCGGAGTATCAGGCTGTGACAGGGCCGAACCGGGTCCCGCACGTTAAACTTGACTCTACCCCATCGGCATTGGGTAACATAGTGAAATTAAACGACTTGCTGGCTGGTTTATGAGACAAGAAAAGGCTTCGCGCGCGGACAGGCCGGGCGGCGATTTAAGCATTACATGAAAAAATACTTGTTCGCCAAGCATGGAGGTCAGAACCCGTGACAATGACCAAAAGAGAATTGGTGATGCTGGTGGCCAACAGGCTGGGCATGACTCAAAGCGACGTGTCCCGAATCGTTGAGGGCGCTTTCGAAACGATCACCAAGTCCCTTTCCGAGGGACAGCGTTGGGAACTGCGCGATTTCGGCGTCTTCGAGGTGAAGAGCCGGGCCTCGCGCATCGGGCGCAATCCGCGCACCGGCGAGCAGGTTCCCGTGTCCGAGCGGCGGGTCGTGACCTTCCGTCCGGGCAAACGCATGAAAGAGATGGTTTCCGGGGCCGACACCGTATCAGACGCGGGCACGACCACTGTGGAAGACACCGGGGATTCCAAGCAGGACTCTTTCTAAGCCCACGCTGACCTCATCTTGAGCCCGACAAAGGTCCCCCGTCCGATGCCTTCCGATACCGCCACAGACAAAAGCATCCTCCTCGCCGCAGACACCAGCACGCGCTATTGCACCGTCGCCGTGTGCCGCATGGGCGGGGATTTTCACGCCCCCATAAAGCTCCTGGCCGAAACTGTGGTCGACCGGCACCGGCTCCATTCCGAGCGCCTGATTTCCACCGTGGACTGGGCCCTCAAGGAAGCCGACGTCACCCTGCGCCACTTGGGCATGCTCGCCATTTCAAACGGACCGGGGTCCTTCACGGGGCTGCGCATTGGCAGCGCCGCGTGGAAGGGGCTGGCCCTGGCATGCCGTCTTCCCCTTGTGGCCGTGCCCACGCTTGATGCGATGAGCAGGCTGACAGCGCCTGCGGACGCCCTGGTGGTTCCCATGCTCGACGCGCGCATGAACGAGGTGTTTGGCGCGGTCTACCGCTATGACGGCGGGGTGCGGCGCAAACTGACGCCGGACATGGTCTGTCCCGTGGAAACCCTGCTGGCCGCCATTCCCTTGGAATCGGGCCTGCCGGTGATTGTGATTGGTGACGGCGCGGAACGATTTGAAGCGGCCATACGCCATGCGCGCCCGGAAGCCGTCTTCATGCCGCCGACCCTTTCCATGCCCCGTGCGTCAACTGTGGCTTTGGAGGCGATGGAGATGCTCGCCGCAGGCGCCGGCACCGACCCCGGCAGCCAGTCCCCCCTGTACCTGCGCAAATCCCAGCCCGAGATGGTGCGCGACGTTCAGGCCGCCAACGCCGGCGGCGCGCCGGGGGAAAAGGCATGAACGAGGCCAAACCGGCGCTGTCTTTTCAGCGCTTCACGCTCGAATACCTGCCCAATGTGCTCTTCATAGAAAGTGAGTCCTACCCGGAACCCTGGACCCACGGCATGTTCCGGCAGGAACTGACCAATCAGAACTCCTACATCTGGCTTGCCATGCAGGGTGACAGCCTTATCGGCTATGCGGGGTTCTGGCTGGTGCTCGACGAGGCCCACATCACCCGCATAACCGTGGCGGAAAAGCACCGCAGCATGGGCCATGGACGCGCCATAACCGAGCACATGCTGGAGCGCGCCTTTGAACTCGGCGCGGTGCTTGCCCGCCTCGAAGTGCGCGAGACCAACGTTCCGGCCCGCGCGCTCTACGACCGGCTGGGTTTCGTCGTCGAGGGAAAGCGGATCGGCTATTACCAGCGCACCAACGAAAACGCGGTGCTCATGGTTAAGCGCTTCTAGCGTGGCGGGTCATAAATAGGGCAACAATCAAGTGTCCGTCATTGCGAGCCTCAGACCGCCTGCGGCGGCGATTCGCGGCAGAAAGGCCACCAGGGGACTGGCTCCCGTTTCCGCCCATGGCCAGAGGGCGGCAGCACCAGCGCGTATCGGAAACGGGTGCCTGTACCCGAGTCACTACCGCCTGGGTCTTCGCGAACCCGGGTACAGCCACCATTTCCAACACACCGACTTGATGGTATACTCCGGGCCGCTACTTGGAAATGGTGGCAGTCCCGAATGGCACTTAGTTAAGGCGATGTTGCTTTATAGTGATTTCGATGGGGGCTTTCCTTGACCAGGCGCCTTGTTTGTGTGAGGTATTGGTAATTTTTGGACCGGCGTTTCTTGGCCCTGG
>CAIUWO010000614.1 GCA_903902895.1 Candidatus Hydrogenedentota bacterium
GTAATCGTTCAGTTACCCCCTTAAAGACAGGATGTTAGAGAGTGATTTTAAAGGTACAATGGTGAAAGTAAAAACCTCAACGTAATCAATGCACCTAAGCGACCACGATCTGCGGCAAATGGACGAAGGCTGGCTGGAGAATCTGCCGGAGGACAAGCTGCGCCAAGTGTCGGCGCGAATCCTACAGGATTTGAAGGAAGCGCGGGATCGCCTGAACCAGACGCCGGACAACAGTTCGCGCCCGCCCAGCAGCAGGGCGCCCTGGGAAAAAGGTCAAGCAGAGGGGGACGAGCCTGACACCGACGGAGGCGGTGCGGAGGTGTCCGGCGAAACAGGGCAGTCCGCCGCCGGAGGCGAACCCGCGCAGGGCAAGTCGCCCGCCGAACCAAAGAAGAAGCCGGGCAAGCAACCCGGTGCCAAAGGCTTTGGCCGCACCCAGAAGTTTGCCGTCACTGGGGAGCAGGCGCACCGGGCGGCGGCTTGCACCGCCTGCAGCGACCCGCTGCCGGGGGATGCGCCTTCCCAAGCCTACGCCGCATGGGACGAGATTGATATCGAAGTGCTGCCCGAAGGCGGCCTTCGGCTGAACTGCACCCGCCACACGCTGCTGGACATCACCGGCGGTTGCTGCGGACACACCACCAGGACCTTGCCTTGCCGGGCCGGGGCGGACGCGCTGTGGGACCGGGTCGGGCTGTCGGAATGGCGGCTCGTCGGCCCGAACCTGGCGGCGGTCATCGCCATGCTGTCGTTGCGGATGAGGCTGTCGCGGGCCCGCATCCGCGAGCTTTTGCACGAACTGTTCGGCATCACCCTGAGCATCGGCGTGATCGACCAGACCATCCGCGAGGCTGGGCGGGCCTGTGCGCCTTTGGAAGAGGAGTTGGTGGAGGAAATCCAAAGGGCGGCCTTGGTCCATGCGGACGAGACCGGCTGGCCCGAGGCGGGTGTTTTGCTCTGGCTGTGGGTGTTGGTTTCCGCCTCGACCGTGCTCTACTTCATCGGGGGCAGGACCCGCGAGAGGCTGCGCAGCGCCTTGGGCGAGGACTTCGCCGGGGTGCTCATGGCGGACGGCTACACGGTTTACCGCGCTTGGCTGAACCGCCTGCGGTGTTGGGCGCACCTGTTGCGCAAGGCGCGGGGGCTGAAAGAATCGACGGACGGGCGGGTTGCCGGGGTGGGTGGCGAGATGCTGGACATCCTCACCCGGCTGGCCGAAGCGGTCCTGTCCGCCCGAGAAAGCCCGCCGCCCGTGGCGCTGACGGAATTGCACGGCGAAGACATCCGCCGCTTGCGGGCGTTGTGCGAGATGCACCGCGACGACGGCCACAAAAAATTGCGCGAATTGGCGGGCGAGTTCCTCAACGACTGGGCGGTCATCCTGCGCCAAGTTGCCGAGCCGAACCTGCCATTGACCAACAACCCCGCCGAAAGCGCGCTGCGTCCGATGGTGATCGCCCGCGACATCAGCCATGGCACACGCTGTGCCAGCGGCTCACGCGCCTACGCCCTGTTGGCGAGTGTGATTGAGACCTGCCGTTTGCGCAAGGCTTCCTCTTGGCACTATCTCGCGGAGGTTATCCGGGCCGCACGTGTTGGCGCTTTGCTTCCCGCTCTGCCGTTGGCCCCAGCGGTTAGCAATATAGGGTAACTGAACGATTAC
>CAIUWO010000615.1 GCA_903902895.1 Candidatus Hydrogenedentota bacterium
ATGGATGGTGAACAGCCGTGTCAAGAAGGCGGGGATGCGCTACACGCACACCAGCGCCGACAGGGGGAAGACCTGGACGACAAAGCCCGAAGCGGCCCTCGCGGACTCCGCCTGCAACGCGAGCTTCATCCGTTACACGGCTACGGCCGATGGATACGACAAAAACCGACTTCTATTCTCCAACCCCAAGAGCGCCAAAAAGCGGGAGAACATGACCGTTCGCGTCAGCTACGACGAGGGCGCCACGTGGACGGATGGGAAGACGATTTATGCCGGTGCCGCCGCGTATTCGTCGATGACCATTCTTAAGACCGGTGACATCGGGCTGCTGTTTGAGAAGGACGACTATACCGGGAATGTGTTCGTCCGGTTCTCCCTGGAATGGTTGACTGACGGCAGGGACAAGTACGTGGTGCCAGAGGGACGGTGACGGGGCTTTCGCGTTGCGGAGTAAGCGCCGGTGTCAAATGCAGGGTCTTGACTTCTTCCCCACGTTTCCGCGGACGACACGTCCAAACGACACGCGGCGGGAGGAGGAATATTGGCTCTTGAGGTTTGGCTGGGAGTATGATGATTCCATATATCAGTCCACTTGGCATGCGCATCGAAACATCCATGCATTTGTCCCCGACATTCCCGTGCACCGCGAGTGGGTTGACAAGCGACGCTACGAGCGGTATGGAACGGCCAAAGAAGAGAATGGGCTGATTGAGTCAATGGTCCGTCCGATGGAGGAACGCGATGCCTAAGCCGGGGAAGAAGGGCGCCACGGCGCTGCCGGACGCGCTGTTTGATCGGTTGGTTGACATCCTGGAACAGGCGCGGGGAAACGTGGTTCGTGCGGTGAACACGAACATGGTGCTGGCCTACTGGCTGATCGGGCGGGAGATAGCGCAGGAGCTTCTGGAGGGGAAAGGGCGGGCGAAATACGGTGAGCAGGTGGTAAAGACCCTTTCCCTGCTACTTACTGAGCGGTACGGGCGGGGGTTGTCGGTGCCCAACTTGAAGAGTTTCAGGCAGTTCTATTCAGCCTACGCGGCCCGAGGAAACGCAATTGGCTACCCGCCGGGTAGCCAATTGGAAGCGCCATCAATTGGCTGCCCAATGGGTAGCCAATTGGCCCAAACCGGTATTCCACGCCCGCCGGGCGTAAAATTCAAAGGCAGTACGGAAACTCCCCACCCATCGGGTGGAGAATCGGTTGCTTCCGAGATTCTCTTCCCGACGGGGAGAGAATTGACTCCCTCGCAAATTTGCCGCCCAACGGGCGACGAATTTCAGCAGGGCTTCTCCCCCCAACTTTCCTGGTCGCACTACCGTGCCCTGATGCGGGTGGAGAATGTGGAGGCGCGGGACTTTTATGAACGCGAGGCCATTGCGGGCGGTTGGGACAAGCGGACGCTGGAGCGGCAGATTCACTCCTTCTATTACGAGCGCATCCTGAAGAGCCGCAAGCCGCAGAAGATGCTGGCCGAGGGGCGCAATCTGCCCGTCACCGCCTCGCCCGCAGCCGAAGCGCTGAAGGACCCCTATGTGCTGGAGTTTCTGGGGTTGCCCGACGCGGCGGCGTTCCACGAGACCGACTTGGAGCAGGCAATTATTACCCACTTGCAGCGCTTCCTGCTGGAGTTGGGCAGCGGTTTCGCTTTCGTCGCCCGGCAAAAGCACCTCCGCATTGAGGAACAGGACCGCTTCATTGACCTGGTTTTCTACCATTGCCGCCTCAAATTCTACCTGTTGATCGATCTCAAGGTGGGCGAGTTGACGCATGCCGACGTGGGGCAGATGGACGGCTATGTGCGGATGTATGACGGCCTGTTCGCGGTGCCGGACGACAACCCGACGATAGGCCTGATCCTCTGCACGGAGAAGAACGAGACCGTCGCGCGCTATTCGGTGCTGAATGACCGCAGGCAGATTTTCGCCTCGAAATACATGCTGTGCCTGCCGTCGGAAGAGCAATTGCGCCATGAGGTGGAAAGGGAGCGAAGATTGATCGAGGCAAACCGGACTGAGGGTGCCAATGGGTAGGGAGCCCTACCCGCTACCCCCGGAATCGCGGTCCACGATCTGCGCCCATGAGGATAAGAATCCACAGTATACGGGCCTTCTCAAGATTGGGTACACGCTCATGAACACGCAGAGTTGCGGTGCCCGGCAGTATCCAATATGTGGGGAAATGGTAGGCACATCGGGGCTGCCCGCATTCCTGCTCATAAGGGGGAACGCTCCCACTTATCCCAAACGAAGAACTATTTGTTGTCCGTCTTTTTGGCCGGCTTGAACCGAACGCCTGTTACGGTTTCTTTCACGCGCACGGCATTTTTCAAGGCATCGTCAAACACCAGCTCTTTTCCGTTTTGATCGAGGAATTGCATGTCAGTTTCAACCGTCACCTCGAAAACAAACGGTCCTGAACTGCCTTTGGGTTTGGCTTCAATGTCATAGGGCCCAACGCGAAGCCCGCCAAGGTGGACAAAGTGGTTTCCCAACCTTGTTGCAAAACCGCTGTCGGCAAAATCTAACGTGGCCAGAAGATGCTTCCCGATCGGGGCATCACTTTTCAGGAGAGACTCCAGGGTTTCTCCAAATGAAAACGATCCTCCGGGCCATGCGTTGCCAGAACAGATAAGCGCAAGAACAAGCGTGAACAGAAGTTGTTTCATTAATGCCCCCATTCTTTATGGTTGTCCAACATGACCACAACCGCGACCATCACGGACACGGTAGCCTTATCGCACACAAGATCACATTCGATTACAATAGGATTGATGCTATGATTATGGCCTACGCCGGGAGAATTCTGCAATCCTGGGGAGAATAGGGGATATGTCCCCTTGTTCGCGGACAGGACAGCCGTTCACATCAACGCCTCTCCCCTTGGTAAACTGGAGCCGGTTCAGAACAGGAGAAGGACGATGATTCCGACATTGTTTTCGGTCAGTTATGCGGGACTGTGGGGGCAGGCGCAATTGGGGTTGCCGGACTTCATCCGAAAGGCGGGCGAACTCGGGTATACCGCCGTCGAACTCGCCGGGAAATCTCCGCACCTTTCCATACTCGACACACGCGATGCCGACCTGGACGCATTGCGAGAGACGGCTGAGAGCGCGGGCGTCGAGATTGCGACCATCGCCGCCTACACCGATTTCACGGCGGGCGCGTCGGCGGCGGAGGTGCCCTTTAACGAAATACAGGTGGCGTACGTTCGCGAACTGGCCCGGATGGGTGCGCGGCTCGGCGCGCGAATCGTTCGGGTCTTCACCGGCTACACGACGAACACCGAATCCTCCGCGGCCGACTGGGATAAGTGCGTGAAGGCCGTCCGCGCGTGCGCGGGAGCGGTGGAGGAATATGGCCTGGTGCTCGGCGTGCAGAACCACCATGACGTGGCGGTTAGTTGCGACGCCATGCTCGAATTCCTCACCGACGTGGATTGCGCCAACTGCCGCGCCATGTTTGACCCGTGGGCGCCGGCGCTGCACGGTGAGGACCTGCGCGACTGTGCGCGGCGCATGGCGCCGCACATGGTGCAGACCACGCTGGCCGATTATGTGCCGCTCAAACGCTTCGCGTACATGCCCGGCCTCATCAATTACAAGGAGTTGCCGGCCATGACGCGTGCTGTCCCGCTCGGCGACGGATTCATCGATCTGCCCGGGTTTTTCCAGGGCCTGCGCGAGGGCGGGTTTGACGGCTATGTTGCCTACGAAATGTGCTCCCCATTGCGCGCTGGCGGCAGCCTGGATAATCTGGATGCGACTGCCCGAAAAAGCCTTGAAGTGATGAAGCGCCTGATCTCTCCCGCAGATTAGCGCGGATATCGGCATGCGGTTGGAATTCTTTCCGGCAAGGAAGGGGGCATGGTGCATATGGACCCGTTCCTGAACATATTCTTTCTCGTGTTTCACAGCGCTTTCATTCTGTTTGTGCTGTTCGGGTGGATTTGGATAAAGGCGCGGAAGGTCCATCTCGCGGCGGTGGTGCTGACGGCCGTTTCATGGTTTGGCCTTGGCATCTTCTACGGTTTCGGGTACTGTTTCTGCACGGATTGGCATTGGAGCGTCCTGCAGCGGATGGGCCACGCTGATCTGCCGCGGTCGTATATCAAGTTCCTGATTATGACGGTCACGGGCTGGGACTTGAATGACGCGCTGGTGGATGCGGCGACGGTGGGGGCGTTTCTGGGGGTGTTCGCGCTGGCAGTCTATTTGGCCGTCGCGAAGAAGAAGAAGAAGGACATATGACCATGGAATACGCGGGCCGGCCGACGGCCGTACCCCCAAAATGAACAGCATAAGCACTGGGAAGGGGAGTGAACCACAGCGGGCACGGAGGAACACAGAGGAAGAGAACCAGGAAGAGTTCTTGACCACGGAACGGCACGGAAGTGCACGGAAGAGGGCAGAAGGCTGTTTGACATGGATGAACAGGATGGACAGGATGAATGCAAATGTGGTGCTCTGCCACTGGAGACGTGTTGGTTGGGATGGGGAGGGAATTGACCACAGAGATCACAAAGAGCGCATAGAGGAAGGCCGTGCCTGTTCGCAAAGGCAAAGTGGCTGTCTGTTATATTGGACTGGCGACAGGCTGGAAAGAGTCTTGATCAAGAGGAGAAACGACTGCCATGAACGCCATTATGCTGCGGGGATTGTGTGGGATGACTGTCTGCATTGCCGTCGTGGTCGCCCCCCGGGCGGCAAATGGGGCGGAGGGGGTTGCACCGCGGGAGGATGCTTGGGCGCAGGTGCGCGGTTTCAACTATCAGCCGAGCTTTGGCCGGACTGGGGTGGAGATTTGGATTGACCGGTTTGATGCAGCGACCGTTGACCGGGAGCTGGGACTGGGCCGGAAGTATTTCCCGGGGATGAACACGGTTCGGCTGTGGCTGTCGCATGACGCGTATCTCAAGAATCCCACGCAGTTTTCGGGCAACTTTGAAGCGGTGCTGAAGGTATGCGAACGGCACAAGCTGGTCGCCGTGCCGACGCTGTTCAACAACTGGCACAGCATTCCCGACTTCGGCGGGATTTCGTCGGAGATGATCAACTACTGGTTCATCAACTTCGGTCAGAACGGCCAGTCGCCCAACTACGTGTTCCGGCCTTACCTGGAGGCGCTTTTCAAAGCGCACGCCTCGGATCCACGAATTCTGGCCTGGGACCTGTGCAACGAGCCTTTCAACAATGGGCGCGAAGTCTATGTTGAGTGGCTGCGGCACACGTATCAGACGGCAAAGGCCCTGGGTGTGCAGCAACCCATCGGGGTCAGCGTGGCGGCCACGGTGGATGACCTGCGGCTGGTGGAACCGTTCAGTGACGTGCTCATGATTCATCCCTACTTTGCCCCGCAGGTGGGTTGGGATGCGTTACAGGCCTTTGCCCGCGAAAAGGGCAAGCCGCTTTTGGCCACGGAATGCTGCTGGGGATCGCTGGACGATACCCGCCGTGTGGAGATCATCGAGGCCGACTTCGCAGTATTTCAGAAGCAGAAGATCGGCTTTCTGGCGCATGCGCTGCACGAGAGTTATGTGGCCGACCTGCACCGTCCCCAGTACGGCGTGATCAGTTCGGCGGAATACATGGCTTTCATCCATATGAACGGTTCCCTGCGGGCGGGGCACGATGTCTTTAACCGGTACGCACCCCAGGGTGAGTAGGCGTCTTCTTGTCCGGATTGCCGTCGAGAGGAGGCGCCTCCTGGCTGTCCCCTGAATTTCCGAACCTGTTCCCGCACGCGCAGCAGCCGCTCAACCACTTCCCGACTTTGAGGGTCAAATACCCATCGAATCATGCGTTTGAAGGAGACATCATGGCGAGCAGAGCAAGCAACAGCGGTATGAGACTGGGACTGGTCCTCTTGCTTGGGATGGTTCTGACCGTTGCGGTTCGTGCGGAAACCACGCCCGGGGCAGTGGCATTGACCACCAAGCGATTCACGCTCCAGTTTGCCGCCGACGGCCGCCCGAAGTCGTTTCAATCGCTGGAGGACGGTCAGGAACTGTTGGCCACGGGCAATCCCGGTCTCGGATTTTACCTCAACTGCCGCGGCGGTGCGCCGCTGCGCTTTGAACAACTGAAGATGGAAAACGGGAAGCTTGTGGCGTCCTGTGTGGACGGGCTGCCGCGCGTGACTTTTTCCGTCCATGAAGCGGAAAGCCATCTTGCGCTGCGCATTGAGCGGATGGAGGCCGTGCCGGCCTCGCGCGAGTATTCGCTGCATTTCCAGATGAATCTGGTCCGACCGGTCGGGGTGATGACGCTCGATTACATGACCGACGCGGGCATTGCCGGCGGGCCGTCGGTGGCGGTGGACTGGAACCACACGTGGAACCGCGATCCGGGCAATCCCATGGGCGGGTTTGCACTGTATCTGCCGAAGGACAACGCGGACGAGGACGCGACAATCCTGAACATCTGGGTTGACGAAAAACTGCCGCATCCGCGCGTGGAAGGGGAGTGGACCCTTGATGCCGCCCGTGCCTGGGTCGGCAAATGGCTTGAGGCGTTCGGCGACCAGAGCCGTTTCTGGATTTCGGCGCGAACGCCGGAGGAGCTTTATGCCGCGGTGCCCTATGCCGAAAAGGCCGGGGTTCGCGACGTTTATCTTTTTACAGATACGTGGCGGGGCGGCGATGAGGAGCCTTTCTGGACGGTGCGTCAGTTGAACTGGGGCATCAACAAGAAGGTGTTTCCACGCGGCGAGGAAGATTTGCGCGCGTTCTCCGATTACCTTCGCGCCCGGAACATGAATCTCAAACTGCACTGGATCAGCGGTGGTATCGGCCTGCGGGACCCGCAGTACATCGGCAAGTCGCCGGACCCGCGTCTCGCGAGTTGGGGTCGGGGCCGTCTGGTCGGCAGTGTGGAACAGCACGACACCGCGCTCCGTTTCCGTCCCGACCCCGGTGTGGCGATGCCGTTTCGCCTGCCCGCGGCAGACTGGTGGCTGCGCTACACCTGCCCGCCGGCACTTCACAATGTTTACGACTATGACTATGTGGTCGTTGGCGACGAGATGATCAAGGTTGGCAGTTTTGAGGACACGGACAAGGATGTCTGGCGCCTGAAAGGGTGCCAGCGCGGGGCGCTGACAACGGAAGCGGCGGCCCATGCGGAGGGTGAGGCCATGCGCGGCCTGATTTCCTCCTACGGCCAGCAGTTCCTGCCGGACAACGACTCCACCCTGCTGGAGGAAATGGCGCGTAGCTATGCCGAAATGCTCAACCGCTGCCGGATAGCGAATGTTGAATATGACGGCGCGGAGATTCACACGTACAACGGCCGGATGTGGGGCTATCACAAGTTCGCGTCGCTTGTGTACAGCCATCTTGACCATCCGGTGACGTCTTACAGCAGTTCGGGCATCGCGCCGCCGTGCAACATGGAATACCGGCTGAACGCCACGAAGAACACGTGGCTGGACCGGCAGAAAGGCATTGTTGCGGTCCTGCTTGACCAGCCGTTTCGCGAGGCCAGCACCGTGCTCGACGCGCACTGGGGCCTGAGCCAGATGTGCGCGCACGGATACACGGTGTACAACATCATGAAACCGGAGCCGCTTTTTGGAATTGACGCGGGGACGCTTCAGGCACACGGCCAGACGGACCTGCTGCTGGAGACGGCGCGCAACTGGAAGCGGGTGAACCGGCTCATAACGCCGGAGCAGCGCGAACAGATCCGCAAGACGCTGTACAGCGCGAAGGAAGTGTGCGAGCCGGCCGGAAACCACGAGAAGTCGGAACTGGTGCACGTGCTCGCCAAGGGGCTGGGACAGTGGGAGATCCATCCCACCCGCGTGCTTGCCCGGCCGGGAAACGAGGACACCGTCTGGCACGACGGGCAGGAGCATGGCGCCATTTCACCGCGCCAGTTCGCCAAGCCGGGCGAGACGTTGCGGCTGGTCAATCCCTTCAAGGCGCAAGCGCCGCGCTTGGTACTCCGCGTGCTGTGGGGATTTGACCAGGCCGGTTCCTCCGAGAAAGCGGAGGAGGGGCGCGGCACGGAAAAGCACGGTGCCGACTGGGCGTTTGAGTATGCAAAGACGCTCGTCTCCGGCGCAGGCAATGGGACCGCCAAAGGCAACATGCTGGTTCAGCCCGAAGCGGGCGAAATGCGGAACCTGCGCGACACGCGTTTCACCCAGGACGGGGCGGCGCTGGTGGTTGAGGCCAACAACCCGCTCGATCAGCCGGTGGTGAACGAGAGCAACCTGCCCGAATGGAGCCGAAAGCTCGACATGACGCACCTCCGCGGGATCGGCATGTGGGTGACCGGCGACGGCAGCGGCGCGATATTGACGTTGCAGATTCCAGGCGGAGACTACGTCGTGCCCATCACGTTTACCGGGCGGCGCTATATTGAAATCCCCAACGCCCAGGCGGCCTGGTCCACCGGTTACTGGGGCTGGCGCATGGGCAGCAAGCGGAGCTATTACGACCAGGTGAACTGGCTCAAGTTGGGATTTGGCGTGCTGCCGGCCCGCGCAACCGCCCGGGTCAGCGTTGAGGGACTGACAGCGCTGCGCGAGAGCGCCGCCGAATTGCACAATCCTGTTTTGCATGCGGGAGGCACAAGGCTGGAAGTGAAGGGGACGATTTCCAGCGGGCAGTACCTCACATGGGAGGGCGGCGCAACGGCCACGGTGTGCGACGCCAACTGGAACCGAATCACGGAACTGTCGGTTATCGCTGAGGGCTTTGCCGTGCCCACGGGTGAGTTCGACTGCCAACTCACCGCGGACGAGGGCAATCCGTCGCCGTGGCTGGAGTTGCAACTGATGACGCGCGACGAGCCGATCGTTGTTCCTGACGCGCAATTGTGACAAAGGTGCGGCCCAACAGCAGAAAGCGCCTGGGCAATCAGTTCCTGTGTGGAGCGTGCGAAGTGCAACCCGCCAAGGCGGATAAATTTCGCCGGCAGACGCGTTCCCAAATGCAATTTGGGAACGCGTCGCCAGCACGCCCGGTGTCAGGACTCGAGCAGTTTGGTATACCCCGGCCTGTAAACCGGATAGCTGCCGTTGGCTTCGGGCAGGACCGGGGGCTCCATGCCGTCGTGGCAGTCTTCGGGTTTGGGCGGGTAGGCGAAGTCGGACTTGTTGACGTGGTCCCAGGTGATTTCCTCGCCGGTGTAACAGGACAGTTGGCCCATGATGCCGATCATGGTGCTTCGGGCCATGTAGCCGCCCTTGTTGACGGGCTCGCCCGAGCGTATGGCCCTGAACAGCTCGTCTTGCTCAAGCTGGTAGGGGTCGCATCCCCCGTCCCAGCGCCATGCGTTTTCGCCCCAGATCTGGCAGTCCATGATGGATGCCTTTCCCTTGGTGCCGAACACGATGCTGTTGGAGATGTTGTAGCACCCCTCGGTGGTGCGGCACAGGGCGTATATGCGGACGCCGTTTTCCATTTCGTACACGACGGAATGGTGGTCGAACACGTTGCCGTAGATGGGGTCAGTCATGGAGGAGCGGCCGCCCATGCCGTGGCATTTTACCGGCGCGGCGTTGCCCAGCACCCAACTGGCACGGTCGAGGTTGTGGACCAGCGACTGGGGAACGTCGTCGCCGGAGAGCCAGTTGAAGTGATACTGCGTGCTGCACTGCCACTCCAATTCGGACATCCAGGGCTCGCGCTGCGTAATCTGGTACGGCGGCCGCAGGAAATTCTCCTCGATGGTGACGATGTCGCCGATGGCGCCGTCGTGTATGCGCTTCACGGTCTCGGCGTAGCCGGTGTGGTGCCGGCTCTGCAACCCGGAGGCCAGGCACAGCTTCTTTTCCGTCGCCAATTCGGCCGCGCGCTGCAGGAGCTTGATGCCGGCGGGGTCGATGCCGTGGGGTTTCTCGACAAAGACATGCTTGCCGGCCTGGAGCGCTGCCATCGCGTGGAACGGGTGAAACTTGGCTGCGTTGGCGATCAGGACCACATCGGACGCCTCGATGACCTGTTTGTACGCGTCAAAGCCCGTGAAGCAGTGGTCGTCATCGACCATGACCTGGTCTTTCTTCTGCTTTCTGAGCAGCTCGCGTTTCTCCTTAATCCGGGGCATCAGGATGTCGCACATGGCGACGAGCCGGGCGCCGGGGTCGGCCGTCAGCGCCTGCGCGGCGGCGCCGGTGCACCGCGGGCCGCAGCCGATCATGCCGACGCGGATGATGTCGCTTCCGGCGGCATGGGCGTTTCTTGTGATGAACTGGGCGCCCGAGACGGCGGCGGAGGCCGCCACAGCGGAGTTCTTCAAGAAATCACGCCGTGACGTGCCGCGGTTGCCTCCTGATGCTGCTGCGCTTTTCATTTTGTCTCCTTTTTGCGATGTGTCGCGTTTGGACCGGACCGCCTGAACCGTCTGCCATTTGTCGGTCTCGCCGGGGCATGCCCTCCGAAACCTGACAATATCCGGTTCGGACGGCACGTCCCCCGACAACCTTAGATCATGCCTGGACATTGAGGCAACCGCCGCTGACCGGACAGCCAAAGCATAAGCGTTCTGACCGAGGCTGTCAACATTCGCCGTCGCGGCACCTTGACCGATTGGGCGAATTGTGTCCACGACTGAAGCTCAGCGGGGAGAAATTCAAGCGGCCGGGCCGCAACACATACAGGATTGAAACGCCCATACCGGGCTTCAGCGGCTTGGAAGGCAGGCGAAACAACTGGGAATGGTGATGGATTCATGGTTTGTCACAATGGGAACCCTGGAGTGCCTGACTTCCCGCGGACCCGGATTCACGGGTCCCTCTCTGGAACAATCCCCACACGCCGCAGCAGTATGTACTGAATCAAACCCAAGGCAGCCATGCTCAGTGCGGTAATCACCCACTCCTTCAAATCGACCGCGAACTCCGGACGCCGGAGGCCCGCCTCAAGGAGAAGACCGAAGTACCCGGCCAGACACACGCCGGTGGCGAACCATACCAGATAAATGCGGAGCCGCAGGCCCGTGCCCGCAATGAGCAGGAAGTACCCCGGGACCAGTGCGCTGTGCGGCCCGTCACCCCGGTAAATCACCAGCGTTAGCATCAGGATGTCGAACGCAATCCACGCGAACAGGACGCCCACCCGGCGCGTCCGGGAGTACAGCCGCTGGAATGTCACGGCGGCCACGGCCCATGACAGCAGTGCACCCGTAATGAACCGGTGATACGCCCCGCCTTCATCCCTCACGCCGAGCGGGATCAAGGCCAAATGGGCCATGTAAAACAGGGCCAGTATGGACAGTGTGGCCGCAACCGCCGGGCGCAGGCGCGCCCAGCGGTCAAAACGCCCCAGCATGCCCGGAGGACGCGCCATAATAGGGTCGCCGCTGAAGAAACTGAGAAGGTCGTCACCTAGCGCGGCCGCCGAGGGATAACGGCGCCGCGGGTCCTTCTCCAGGCACTTGAGGCAGATGACCGCCGCATCGCGGGGAATGGCAGGATTGCGTTTTCGCGGCGGCATGGGTTCCTCCGAAAGCACGCGTGCCATGATGGTCATGGCGCTGGGGCCCTCAAAAGGAGGGTGTCCCGTCAGGGTTTCATACAGGATGGCCCCAAGCCCATAGATGTCGGCGGCGGGACCGACGCCTTTGGCGGCTTCCACCTGTTCAGGTGCCATATAGCTGGGCGTGCCCAAACCGGCGCCGGTTCTCGTCTGGTCAAAGGTGTCGCCCATCCGCTTGGCGAGACCGAAATCGGCAATCTTGGGCTCGCCGTCGGCGGTCAGGAGAATGTTGGGGGGCTTAAGGTCGCGGTGAATGATTCCGTGCCGGTGCGCGGCGTCAACAGCCCGGGCCAGTTTTTCGACAAGTTGCGCGGCCTTTGCGGCGGGCATGGGACCGCCCCTGAGTTTTTCGGCCAGACTGCCGCCGTCGACGTATTCGAGCGAACAGAATGGATATCCGTTCTGCTCGCCCACTTCGTAAACCTGGACAATGTTGGGATGGCAAAGCAGGGCCACCGATTCGGCCTCGACCCGGAACCGGAGCCGTTCCTCGGGACTGGCCTGCGCCCCGGCCAGCATGACCTTTATCGCAACGCAGCGTCCCAGGCTCAGTTGACGGGCACGATAAACCACACCCATGCCGCCCCGGCCCAGCACGTCGACAACTTCGTAGCCTTGGAACGCCGAGGGAGCAGCAAACTCACTGGCCTCCGCCCAATGGGACGGTGGCGGTCCCCCCCCCGCTTTCGTGGCGAGTTCCGCCTGCCGCAAAGGACCTTCGCGATTTTCGCCCATTCCGGTCATAGTCGCCACCTGTCCCTTGGAGGCCCGTCCCAGGCATATGAAAACGGCCTGGTTGCGTTGCGCATCCTGCGCCTAAAACACGGCAACAATCCGGCGCGCGTCACAGCATCGTTTGGGTCGCACAGGGATTTCCCTTTTTGGAATGGGTGCTTCTGGTCACTTCAGCCCATTCCTCCACGGGATTCGCCCTGTACGACCCATCGTTTTGCCAACGCGTGAAAATGGGGAGGCACTGGCGTGGCAGGGAGGGTCACTTGGCCTTTCCCAATGGCTTCACGGTCAGTTCATACGAGACGTCCAGCGAGAAATCGCCGAAAACCGGGTTTTGCGATTCCACCGCAATCCGGACCGTGTGCTTCCCCGGGGGCAGGGGCGCAAGCATCAGCCAATAGCCGGCACCGATGGCGGCGTTCGGATGACTGACCTCGGCCCCAATCGTGTCCAGCAAGTCCGTATCGGTCAGGTCCTGGGGTTGGGATTCGGCGCGGTACCGCGACAAGCCCTGAACAGGAACGCCGTCTACGGTAACTTCCATCAACGTGGCGAAATCGACCTGATAGTTGGCGATGAGACTGATCAGTTCCTCTTCGGTCATCTGTGACGCATCGAGGCCCAGAATATCTTCCGCCAACCACGTGGCATCGTCGAGATCGTCCGGAGCCCACCAAAGGGAATTGAAAACGGGGAAGAACAGTGTCTTGCCTGGAGGAATCACTAGTTGGCGCGACACCGTCCCGCCGAAGGAACCGGCCAGGAACCAGACAGGTCCAGACTGACCAATGGACCCAAACTCGCCCGTCGTGTCCAGGATGGGGTTTTGGCCGGCGGGGATGGCCGCGGCCCACTTCCACCACGCCCCAACCCATTCCCCGTAGCTCATGCCGTGGGCCCTGGCTTGCGGCGGGATGACCCCCGGATTGAGATTGGCCGCGGCGCCGGCGCCGGGGATCGGCCCCGTGAGGGCAAGCACACCGACCATTACCAGCGTCGCTGCCAGCCAAGGCATGAAACGCCGCCATTTTCGGGCATTGCCTTGCGTACTCATGTATGCTCCTTTCCTGTCGGACCGGTGGCCCGTTTCGAAATTCATCCCTCCCAACAGCAACCGCCCACATGGGCTGCAACTGTTGCGGGATTTTTTGCCGTGTGGAGAGGAAGACCAGATAGTGCCACGATGCAACAACGGGGCGGAGGACCCCTTTGCCGGCAATAGGCATTAGCCACGCGCCTGAAACTACGGCATCCCGTCCGCACTCCGTTCATAACGCCCCCTGTGCCTGTCTATGGACTTTGCCGCCAAGAGTTCCGTTTACTGCCCCGTGATGTACCGCACACCTTGTCCGCGAGTCAAAGCGCAACGCCAAGGTCAGGACGTTGGACCGCTGCGTCAGCAGGGACGGTACGTGTCCACGGCTTGAATGGAGCAAGGCGCGTGCCACAGGGCCCTTCTCGCCTATCCTGCACGCAGGCAGGGAGTTACGCGCAAGGGTATGGCAGGAAAGGGTGAGCAGTCGGAAGACACCTGTTGCTTGAGTTTTGCCAATAATGCCTTGGAATACCGTGGTTTTGCACGCACTGCCTTGCTCGCGGCTGTGACGAAGTGGACACCACTTGTCGCCTCCTTGCGGCCAATGCAGGGTCGAACGACAGGAAACGGCCTTATTGCCCCGGAAGGGCCGCCGGTCGAGTAACAGAATCGGTGTTCCGTTCAGCCGCCTTGGGCGCCTGTGCGGCTACGGGCACGCAGCATGAGATGGCGCGTTCCTCCCCGAGGACACTCGCGCCGGACCTGGACCCGTTCCTGCGAGGTTTCGTGTTAATATGTCGCCAAATTAACGCCGCGCCGATTGGGCAAAACCAACGCCGCGGCACGGAAGGCATAAGGAGCACTAGTCATGAAGGCAGAAATCACGCGAAGAGCATTCATAAAACAGATGTCGGCGGCGGGCATTGCCGTGCCGTTCATTTTCCCCCGGCTGAGCCTTGCGTCGCCCCCGTCGGGAAAGCTCCAGCACGCGGCCATCGGCGTGGGGGGGCAGGGCGCGCCTGATTTGGAGAGCATCGCCGGCAGCGGCAAGGTCAACGTCTACGCGCTGTGCGACATAGACGAAACAACGCTGAGGAAGGCGGCGCAGAAGTATCCGGACGCCCGCCTGTACCGGGACTGGCGCGAGATGCTGGACAAGGAGAAGGGGAGCATCGATTCGGTCAACGTGTCCACGCCGGACCACACGCACGCGCCCGCGGCCATGACGGCGATCCGGAAGGGGATGCACGTCTATTGCGAGAAACCGCTGACCCATGACGTGTACGAGGCGCGCCAATTGACGCTGGCCGCGCGCAAGCGGGGCGTGGCCACGCAGATGGGCATTCAGATCCATTCCCACGACTACTACCGCACGGCGGTCCAGTGGCTGAAAGACGGCGCCATCGGCGGGGTGAAGGAGTGGCACTCGTGGTGCGCCGCGGTGTACACGACGGCGGACAAGAAGCGGCCCGCGGGGCAGGACCCCGTTCCGGCGAATGTGGACTGGAACCTGTGGCTTGGGGTCGCGCCCGAGCGCCCGTACAAGAAGGATGTCTATCATCCGTTCAAATGGCGGTGCTGGCGCGATTTCGGCGGCGGCGCCACGGGCGACTTCGGCTGCCACATATTCGACCCGGTCTTTACGGCGCTGGGCATCACGGCGCCGCTGACGGTTACGGCGGAGGCCGAATGCGTGAGCGAGGAGGTGTACCCCGCCTGGTCGATACTCCATTACAACTTCCCGGGCAACAAGATGACGGCGGGGAAGGAAATCCAGGGCACCTGGATGGACGGGGAGAAGAGGCCCGATGTCGCACTGTCGCCCCACCTGCCCAAGGGCCATGAACTCCCGCCGAGCGGCTCCATGATCATCGGCGAAGAGGGGACATTGGTCATTCCGCACGTGGGTCCGCCCCACCTCTATCCTTTGGAGAAGTTCAAGGATTACCCCGCACCCAAGCTGGAGCCGAAGGACCACTATCACGAGTTCGTCGAGGCGGCGCTGGGCAACGGGAAGGCCGGGGCCAATTTCGATTTTGCCGGTCCGCTGACGGAAACGGTGCTCCTGGGCAACGTGGCGAACCGTTTCCCGGGCAAGACGCTCGAATGGAACGCGGACAAGCTCAAGTTCGTCAACAACCGGGAGGCGACCGAGTATCTGCGGCGGCGCTACCGCAAGGGCTGGCATGTGAGAGGGCTGTAGCGCGCAAGGACGGCAAGCGCCCGGCGAGCACGGATTTTCTCAGGGACCGCACGCGCACCCCTGCCTATTTGCGCAGGGCGGCCTCGCGCTCCGCGGTGGCCCGCAGCTCCGCATAGATGCGTTTCGCCTCCTCAACCCGCTGGAGCAGGGCCGGACCCTGCCGGGCAAGTTCGCTCACGGAACGGTCGGCATCGGCTTTGCCAGTGCTGTCACGCCCCGCCTGGGCCTCGGTCACAAGATGCTCGATCTCGGCAAGGCTGGCCTCCCGCTTGCCGATGAGTTCGGAGACGCTGTCGTATTTCCAGAACCGGAGCCCTTTTCTCACCACGTAAACGGGCGTCGTGTGCGCGCGCGTGCCCTCGCGGCCTTCGGCTTCGGCCGCGATCCAGAACCCGTTGCCCGCCGGAATGCTGAAGTCGGCCTCCAGACCCGGCTGGTCAGCCCGTTCCGGGACAACCGTTCTTATTGGACTGCCCTGCACAATGATGTTGAGTTTGGCCGGCAGGTCGCGCGCGGCATCCCCCCAGGCACGGGCTTTCACCCGGAGCGGCCGGTCATCCCTGACATCCAACTCATCGCCCGGGCGCGCGCCTTGGACTGTGAAGTCCAGCATGAGCCCGTTGGTCACGAAGGTGTTGCCCCGCCGGACCGCCTCAAACCAGCGGTCGGCGGTGAACGGCTTCATGCCCACATAGGCGTACACGCGGCCCTCGCCGACGGTGCCCCCCCAGGGCACGTCGGAGCCGGAGGACGCCGTCACCTTAAACCCGAGGTTGAGGAAGTCATAATAGACGCCCGTGCCCAGCTTCGCGAACTGAAGCAGTTCGACAAAATCTATTTTCCCCTTTGGAATGTTGATGCTCATGTCGCGGTGCACCTGGAAGAGGTCCGTATTCACGTGGGCGTACCCCGACAGCCCGCCCTGCCGGTGCACCTCGTCGAACACGGTGTCGTATAGGTAGTATTGCTCCGTGTCGCGCACCATGCGCTTTATGTTCATGGACAGGGTGTGCCCCAGTTCCTCGTGTGTGCGCGGACATTCCTGCCCGGGGGAGACAATGTAACCCTTGTCCTCGACGCGGTACTCCTTTCCGAAGCCGCGCTGCTCGAACCAGGTGCGGTAGATGTCCCCCATTTTGACCACGTTTGCCAGCCGCACGTCCTCCGCCTGTATCCAGCTCATCACCATCCCCGCGTCGCGATCGCTCAGAATCTGCGTGTGGACATGGTCGTCGCCCGAGTACCACCCCATCGTGCGCATGTCAACCCACCGCCGCGGCCGGTACGTGCGCGCGGTGGTGGCTTCTGACTGTATGGTCAGGCCGTCGTGGACCGGGACGTGCTCCACACCCCGCAGCACGGTCACCTCATACTCGCCGGGGGGCAACGCCATCTGAAACGGTCCCGGGATGCACCAATAGTTTGCGCCCAGCGCCCCGGGTACCTGCATGCGCCGCAGGCCGCTCGCGCTTCCCTGCTTGTTAAACAGCAGCCCAAAGTCCACTGCGTTTGCCGGACGCACCTCGGAGCCGTCCGTCTTCCACACCAGACGCACCATCGCGGGCGTGGGCGCGCCGGAATCGTCCGACAAAACGCGCAGGTCCAGCATGCCATGCGCCATCGTTACCGTCTCAAACGGCACGGTGGTCATCGCGTCGCCGTCCACGGCGAACTCGAACTCCAGTGAACTGCGCCCCTGGGGGACCCGGTCCAGCGTGACCAGCACCCAGGCGGTGCCCGACTCGGTCACGTCGACCTCGAATGTCGTCTCGGCGTCGACCGACAGGTCAAAGGCGGGGGCCAGGCATCGCACCGGACCGTCCCCGTTCTCCACACGAAACAGAAATGCCGTGGCGTCTCCGGGAAGATCCCGGGGGGCCAGGGGCGGCGCGGTGACTGGCTTGCCCGTCATGCGGACAACCTGGACGGACGGACAGGCCTGGAGGGTGTCCAACAGCTTTTTCGACGCCGTCTCACGGGTTTCGCGGGCCTCGTTCTTTTGCTGTGCGTCCGCGGGGCTGTTCTTTCTGAGGAGGTATTTGGCGCCGCGCAGGTCATGCTTGAGGTCATTGAGCGTTTGGCGGTCCGCGTTTTCACACACGCCCGTCTGGCGCTGCAGGAGGGCCTCGACCATGTCGAGCGCCCCGGGCAGCGGTTCCGATTCCTCCGCGGTGGACAGGGCACCCACGCTCAACATCAGGATCGCCGCGCCTAGACTGAACATTTTCACGGTCATTGTCTCCCGTTCCTGCCGCCGCCGGGCTGCCACAGCGTGCAGCGTGCCTCTGTTATGCGGAATTCCGCGACGCCCTTTGATGGTGGGCGAAGCCCCTGCGCGTCCACTGTTTGAAAGCGAATGCCGTCAGCCCCGTCCGTGGACACGGAAACCAACAGGGGCGCGTCCGTCCACAATCCGCAATCCAGCGCAACCGTTCCGCCAAGGCCAAAGCCCTGTGGAACGCGCGCGAACCAGGCCAGGCGCAGCGCGTGCGGATGGGCCTCGACATCAGGCGCGTCCTGCAGGTCCAGCACAGGGTCCTCCAACGGCATCAGCATCGCAGCCTGTCCATTCACCGACAACCGTAACTGCTGTTCTGCCCGTGCCTGAACACCGTTCAGATAGGTCTCCCGCTCCTGCTTCGACAGCTTCCCGTCCCCGTCGCGGTCCATGAGCTGACGTTCTGCCAGTGACAAGGCGGCCGGGAAGCTGAATTGGATGGCAATGTCGATATTCACGGCGCCCACAGAAACGGAGACGCTTTCCCGGACATACCCCTCAAGCGACGTATGCGCCGAAGCGCATTGCGGCACAAAACACTCCATCGCGAGAACCCAGCCCAGGCAGACAAACAGGCGGGTGCGGGAATATGGGTCATGAGCGCACGTCATTGTGAACATCCATTAAAGCACAAGCGCTGCGTTAACTTCAGATCTCCCCGTCACGGCCGGTGCAACGGCGAAACGGCACGCCCGGCCGCGGCGTGCTACCCCGCCACCACTTTCATTGCCGCGCCCAGCGCGGCAATGCCTTTCGCAATGTCGCCAATCCGGTCATCGCCCGCCTCGCGCTCGAAAATGTAGCCGCCGTCAAAGCCGGCCTCGGCCAGAATGCGCACGAAGGCGACCCAGTCCACCTCGCCCGTGCCCACGACAACTTCCTCGCCCCACTGGCCCTTGACGGCCGTCCGCTTGGCATCCTTGACGTGGACCTGCCTTACATGCGGCACGAGCAGGCGCAGCGCCTCAATGGGATTGTCCATGTCGTAGAGGATCATGTTGGCCGGGTCGAAATTCACCGCGACGTTCTTGACGCCGCGCTGCTTCAGTTCGTCCAGAAACGCGAGCAGCGTCGGCGCGCTCTCCTGGCCGGTCTCGAGCAGCAGCGTGACACCGCCGGCCCCGAACACTTCCGCAAGCGTCACAACACGGCCGCACAGTTTCTCAAAATCCGGGTCTGCGGCGTCGTGGGGAAGAAAGCCCGCGTGGGCATTCGCGCCGGTCAGGCCCATTGCTTTGGCTATCGCGGCGGTGGCGTGCGCCAACTGCAGATTCTCGTCCCAGTGCGCGTCGGGAACAACGCCGCCCGTCCTGCGGATGGTCTCCGGCGTGGTGTAGTCCTCACCCACCGTCGAGTACATGCCGGAAACGATGCTGATGCCCGACTCGGCCAGAATCTCCTGCACACCGTCCCAGGCGCCCTGATCGCCGCGGTGGGGGGTAAGGCCAAGCTGCACCTTCTTGAGGCCGAGCGCGGCGACCTTTTCCGCCAAGTCCCGCGGTCCGGTGGCCTGGAGCGACCAACTGCAAACGCCGATTTGATCTGTCGATTGTATTCTCACGGCAACGTTCCTCCGGTTTGCGGCGACCAGGCCATCCCTTGATGCGCCAGACTGGGGCGATCCGCATTGTCTTCACGCCCTTGCAGAAGTATTGATTAGGCCGTGACAGCATTTCAAACTAGACGGCAACGGCGGTAGAACGGTCCCATTGTCAGGGGGTCGGGCAACTGATGGGCAGCGTCCCCGCAAGAGTGCCGTCGCTTGTCCACAACTGGTGACCGTGCGCCACGTCGCCGGCAGAGAAATAGAGCTTGCCGTTCATCCCCGTCAATTCGGCGGGGGCGATGCCGACCGGCGTGTCCGAAATGTCACTCACCATGACGGTGCCCGGGGCGGTGCCGTCGCTTTTCCACAAACCTTCCTGCCCATGGCTGTTCTCCGCCGTGAAAAACATCATGTCATCCACCACGGCGGTAAAGTTATTGGCGCCGTAGCCCAAGGTCGGGTTAATCTCCCGCAACCGCGCGCCGCCGGAACCGGTGGTGGCAAACAGGCCGCAATGGACCTGGCCGGTCACTTCGTACAGGGCGACATAGAGGAGCTTTCCGTTCAGGTTCGTCAGGCTCCAGGGGCGGTAACTGGACGCATCCACCCGGAAGGTGGACGTGCCGTCGCTGGCCCATATCTGCGTGTTGAACAGGTTAACGTCAAGCTGGGCCGCGAAGTAGAGGAGTCCGCCGGAGACCTCAAAATCGCCGGGGCCGAAATCAAAGTTCTTCAGGAGCAGGGTGCCCTCCGGGGTTCCGTCGGTGGCCCAGAGGGAATTGACGGTGTCATCGCCCGCGTAGTAAAGCACCTGCCCGTTCACACCGGCGATTTCGGAGATATAGCGGCTGCTGAAGGCGGGGACCGTGCCCGTTTCCGTGCCGTTGCTCCGCCACAGGGTCATGCCGGGGGAGTCGCCCTGTATGGTGGTGACAAAATACAGCATGCCGTTGGCGTTGGTCAGGTTGCTGGGATTGGTCACGAACACCGAGTCCGAGACATAGCCGAAGGACCTCAGCACGCTGGTGCCGTCCCCCGTACCGTCGGAGACCCAGAGATCGCTGCCGTCAGTGCGGACGGTGCTGAAATAGAGTTTCCCGTTCACCACGGCCGGGGGCACCTGCGTGGACGAGGCACCCAAGTTCGCCACAGGGACGGTGCCCTCTTCCGTGCCGTCCGACGTCCACAGCCAGTACGAGCTTTCGTGGCCTGCAAAGAAATACAGTGTGCCATCCAGGTTGGTCAGGAACCGAATCTCGGCACTGTTGTGTTTCGGAACAAGATCCCGCACCAGACGCGTCCCCTCAAAGGTGCCGTTCGTCGCCCACAGTTCCCGTCCGGAATGGGGGCCGGTGCCGAGGAAATAGAGGGTGTCACCCACGGCGCACAGATAGTTCGGGGCAAGGGTGGCAATGGTGTCGGCCATGAAGTAGGCCTCCACGTATCGGTTGGCGTTCATCGTAATCGTGATGGGCTGTTTGGTGCCGGCAAGTTCACCGCCCCATATTTCAAAACGGTTGCCGGTGTCGGGATTGGACGTGAGGGTAACGACCGTTTCAAAGGGATAGGTGCCGCCTGGCGGGTCCAAGGTCACACTGCCGCCGCCGGTTGCGACGAGCGTCAGCGTGTACTGTTCCCGCTCAAAGACGGCCGTGACCGATTTGGCGGCATCCATGGTCAATTGGACAAAGGTGGCGCCGCCCGACAAAGCCCCTTCCCAGTGGTCGAAGTGCCAGCCTGTCGAAGGTGACGCGGCCAGCGACACCACAACGCCGGTCTCGTAGCTTCCCCCGGGCGGATCGAGCGTCACCGCGCCTCCGCCGTCTATCGCGACACTCAGCGCAAGCGGGTTGGCGGCAAACACCGCCGTGACCGTCTTGGCTGCGTCCATGGTCAGCTGTGCGGGATTGGTGCTTCCCGACAATGCGCCGGTCCAATGGTCAAAGTTCCAGCCCGCCGCCGGTGCCGCGGTCAAGGCCACGGACGCGCCCGCGTCATAGGTCCCGCCAGGCGGATTAAGCGCCACGCTGCCCTGTCCCGTGACAAGGGCGCTCAGGGAATACTGGTCAATGGCGAATACCGCCGTGACCGTCTTGGCGGCGTCCATCGTGACTTGGGCGGGATTGGCGTCGCCGGACAATGCGCCGGTCCAGTGGTCGAAATGCCAGCCTGCGGCGGGCGTGGGCGTCAGGGTGACGAGAGTGCCCGCATCGTAGGTTCCGCCTGCGGGAGCCAGACCCACGGTGCCCTGGCCTGTAACGTTGACAGTTAGCGCGTACTGGTTGACGGCGAACACCGCCGTGACCGCCTTGTCGGCATCCATAGTCACCTGGGCAGGATTGGCATTGCCCGACAATGCACCCTCCCAATGGTCAAAGTGCCAGCCTGCGGCGGGCGACGGTGCCAAGATGACGGACGCGTCCGCGTCATAGCTTCCTCCGGGCGGATTCATTGCCACGCTGCCTTGTCCGGTGACGAGGGCAGTGAGGGCGTACTTTGGAGCAGGACATCCAGCCAAGAGCAGCAACAAGGCGATTCCCATGGCCGCCACGCAGTTTTTCCAGAGAGTCAAGAGCATTTCCGGCATCCTCCTCGTCACGAATGTTTGGGATTGGGCATGACGCCACCTGTAAACCCTGACTGCCTTTCCACTCAACCGGCTTGTTGGCCGCAATATGTATCCTTCGGCTGGTCGTTTGCCGGGAGGGCCTGCCTTTGATATTCCCGGTAGAAACAATTTACGCTTGGGCCTGTCGCTTGTCAATCGTTATTTCGGCATGTCAGCGTTTGACCAAGGGGGAATTGGCCTTGATTGTGGCCGCGTGAATCTGTAGGCATGGACCAGCCTGCGGCAAATCTGAATGGGATTAAACCGCGCCATTTGCGATTTAGGATATGACGCAAAATAACATTGTCATTCATGCTATGATGGAGTATGCTTGCAGGCATGGATGCAGAAGACCAGA
>CAIUWO010000616.1 GCA_903902895.1 Candidatus Hydrogenedentota bacterium
TCACCCACCACGTCCCGGAGCATTTGGCTCACCTGTTTGCCCCCGGACATGCCCGACAGGTATTCGCTTGCCAGCAACTGCTCCACCATGTCGCGGTTCATCGACACACCGCCGTCGCTCTTCAGGTCCACATCGAGCGCGCGCAGGCCGTTCAAATCCAGTGACGCGGACACACGCCCACTCACTATTCCTGTCAACCGTGTGGAAGGCGGCTTGTATTCCTTCGTGAACGCGTCCAGGTCGACCTTTTCAACGGCGGCCGAGAAGGATGCCGGCAGAATGGAATCCAGGGGCGTCACCCGCGCCTCGCCGCTGACCGCGCCGCCAAAGAGGCCAAACGCGATATTCTCCATGACCATGTCCGTCCCGTCCACCCGCAGCACTGCGCCTATCCCGTGCAGCGTCATCCCGGCGACCTTGGCCTCATCGGCCGCCACCGTGCCCGACCCGGCGGGGGCCTTGTCCCAGTTCAACTGTCCCTTGGCGGTAAAGCCCTTGATGGCGGCCCAACCGGCCGGCAAATCCAGACGCGCAAAGGTGGCGTCGTATTCAATCGTGTCCTGCGGGCCGGGAATGGGCCAGGACATGGAGGCGCATCGTGCGCTGGCGTGACCCTCGGCCGCGGCCAGCCAGCCCTTGGACACCAACGGTGTCAACACCGTTTCAAGCGCCAGGTCGGAGGCCAAAATGCCATCGGCGCCCCAGGCGACCTTTGCCGCTTTGAAGGTGGTGTCCGCGCCCAGCGTTGCCTCGACGGGGCCCGCCGTAAGACCCGCTTTGTCCTGGCGGATCGGTGCGGACAGGCTGAGTTCCACGCCGTAGGGAATGCCGAAGTCGCCGTAGCCTAGGGTCTCAAAGGTGGCGCGCAGGGGCTCGGCTTGGATGTTTCCCAATGCGTCGAGCAGGAGCCTGCCCTCCACCCTCGCCGCACCCCAGACCTCTGGAAAGCCCGCCAGTTTGGCGAGGGGAACCAAGTCAACCGGCCCGCTGACCGCAACGGCGGTCTTGCCTGTTGCACGGTCATAGCGCAACCCCTTCAGTTCCAGTGCCGTGCCCTCGCCCATGGAGGCCTTGGTCTCGGCCGACAACGCGCCGTTCGACCAGGTGCCGCGCGTCTGCACCGTGACCGGGTCTCCCGCGCCTTTCGCGGGCTGGAGCCGGGCATCGCCCGAGAAGCCCCACCCGTCCGGGGTCGGACCCAGTTCCGAGGAGATGGAAACCTGTTCAAACGGCGCATACCGGGCCATCATTGCCCCGGCTTTGGCGGGGAGCAGGGTGGCCAGTTGTTTCCAGGTCCATTGGTCCAGACTGGCGCCGATTTTCCATCCATCCTTTTGGGCACCCCAACGAAACTGCACCGGGGGCAGTTCGTCAATGACCGCCGTCGCCGCGAACTGCGCGTCCTTGGGCGGGTCCGCGGTGGCCAGTTGGACATCGCCGAAGAACCACGGCGCGGCAATTGGCCCAATCGTCAATCCCGTGGCGCGCGTTTTCAGGTCCACCCGGTCCATGCCCCACCCGTCGGGGTGACGCTGCAGATTCGCCCGCAGGTCGGGGCATTCCACTGCGGTGAAACGCACCGGCACCGGCAGGAACGCCGCCGCAAGCTCCGACCAGACCGGCTGACGCAGGGCGGAGTCCTTGACCACCACCTCCGCCACGGCATTTTGGCCTTCACGGGTCACGCGGATTGTCCCCTGAATGCGGTCCTCTTTCGGCAGGCGCAGGTCCAGCACCGCGGCGTAGGCTGTCTCGTCGGCTTCCACCTGCATCCGGACGCCGTTCTTGGAAAAAGTCTGCGGCGCAATACCGGGCAGGGTCCAGCGAAGCTCCGCGTCATCGCCCACCAGCCCCATCTTGTAGCGCTTGCCCGATTCCATCATGGCCGTCAGCACCAGCCCGCCCGCCCCGGCCCCTTCCACCGACAGTGAAGCGCCCGGCAGTTCGGCCGTCATCCGAATCGGGGCCACCGTGACATTCACGGGCGTATAGGGCAGCAGGTCCCATCCGGACGATGGTTGCGCCATGAACCGCTTTACCCAGTCATAATTCGTCCGCTGCGGGTCCATGCCGTTGAGGTTAATCTCCAAACCGGTGACCAACAGCGAGGGCACGTGGCGCGGACCTGAAAAGGTCCAGGGCATCGACAGGCTCTCCGCCCGGAGCAGCGGCGGCAAGTCGGGCGCATTGGGTTCGCGCAGGAGAATGTCGCCCAGTTCGACCCGGCTCCAGGTGGACCGCACCGCCATGGACACCTCCGCGCCGAGCGCCCGCTGCGTGGTTCTCGGAATCAGATACCGCTGCGGCCCTCCCCAAGCGAAAACCACCACGCCCGCCAGCAATGCCAACGCCGCCAGCAACAGCAAGACGCGCCACCATCTGCGGCTGCGCCTCGGCGGCGTCCCGTTCGCGGGGTCGGTTGTCGCTACGTTGTCCATGTGGTCACCATCCATGCGATTCCAATCCGTGCTGGCCCCATCGGCCGCGTCCAAAGCACTCCTCCCATGGTAGACCTACAAACCCGGCCCGTCAACCGGAACGACCTGTCGGGTACACCGAAGCGCACCGCCACTGGGAGCGCCGGCATCCCTGCCGGCCTCTTCTGGCCCCTTTGCGCTTTTCACGTTTGGTGTCGATATTTGGGTAGAATCAACCGTGAAGGAAAGGACGGGCATCATGGGTGCAAACGACGCACTGCTGCTTGAACGCTGGCGGCAACGGGGCGATGCGGAGGCGTTTTCCGAAATCGTGTCGCGCTATTCGGGCATGGTGTACGCCACGTGCCGCCGGGTATTGCGGAATGCGGAAGAGGCGCAGGATGCGGCCCAGGAATGTTTTATCGAACTGATGCGCGCCCGGGTTGAGCCCTCGCCCACGCTGGGGCCGTGGCTGCACACCGTCGCCGTCCGGCGTTCGCTGGACCGTTTCAAGAGCGCCCGCCGCCGGGCGCAACGCGAGTTGGACCACCCGCAGGCGAAGGAAGCGGTTCACACGGAACCGGAGACCGCCGAGCTGCTGTCGCTGATTGACGAGGCCATCGCGGACCTGCCGGACCCGTTGCGGGCGCTGGTCATTGGCCGTTTCCTTGAGAACCGAACCCATGTCGAACTGGCCGAGGCCCAGTGGGTTTCCGAGGCCACCGTCCGTTACCGGCTCAACAATGGCATTGAGCAGGTCCGAAAGTTTCTCAAACAGCGTGGCGTTCCTGTTTCGGCCGCGCTGCTGGCCACCGTGCTGGGTGAGCAATTGGTGGAGGCCGCCCCCGCATCACTGACCGCCTCACTGGGCAAACTGGCTCTCGGCGGCGTGCCGCCGCATATCGGGAAAGCCGGCGGCGGCACACCGGCAAGAGCGGCGTTAAATACGCTGTCTGCATGGAAGACGGGCGCGGTCCTGGCAATGCTGCTGCTCGCGGCCGCCGCGGTGGTGGGCCTGATGTTCAGGCAGTCCCAAGAACCGCAGGACACGCCTGCAATTGCCAAGGTCAAAGCAGAACCCAAAGAACTCCGGAACACAAAGAACAGTCCCGACCCCACGCAACCGGAAACCCCATCCGGCGACGAAGGCGTACCGCCACCGTCGGCCGAGCCCGCCGTCGAGAAACCGGCGACAGCCGCTTCCGAGATTCCGCCCCCCGCCAAAGTACAAAAGGCCAAGAAATCATCCGAACCCTGCTCCATCTCCGGGACGATCTCCGATAGCACGGGACAGGGCATATCCGGTGCCCGCGTAACTGCCGCCGTTTGGTGGAGCGGCTATGACTTCCGCACGATGCGGGTCTGGCATGGGGAAACCAATGCCGGGGGACAGTACGCTGTTACGGATATCGAGGTGGAAAAACATGGGTTTGTCGATGTCAGCGTGAGCGCCGCGGGACTGGAGACGGACGGAAGGCGCGTTGAAATAGAGGCGGGCGAAGATCGCGGGGAGGTCAATTTCACCGTGCGCGAGGGGGTTGCCCTCAACGCCCGCGTGCTGGATGCCTCAGGCAACCCCGTCCCTTCGGCTGCGGTCGTGTGCAGGTCCATGCATTCCACTTCACATTCCGGTGGGACAAACTACCATATTGCGTCCACCGATGCGGA
>CAIUWO010000617.1 GCA_903902895.1 Candidatus Hydrogenedentota bacterium
GAATAGTTGTTCGCGCCGTCGAGATACTGCACGCGCACCGTGTGGTTGCCCAGCCCCGTCGGCAGCGTGTGGGCGCGGGAAGCCTTGGGGTAGAGCCAACCGGTCCATGTGGAGCCGTTGTCGCTGAAGCGCATGCGCGCCACGCCGGCACCCGTGTCCGCCCAGTTCAGCTTCAGCGTGACCGACCGGGTCGTGGTGGTCGATGCGCCGTTGTTGATGGTGACGCCGCCGGTGGGTGCCGACCGGTCGAGCCGGATGTAGTCGCTGAAAACGGCCGAACGGTTGTTCGCCTTGTCGATAAACTGGACCCGAACAGTTCGGTATCCGTCATCGCCCACCGGAAGCGTGTACGACTTCGACGGCGTCAGGCTTTCATAGGTCGACCAGGTCGAACCGTCATCGCTGAAGCGCATGCGCGCCACGCCCGAACCGACCGTCCCGTCCGACCAGGTCATTGCGATCGTGACGGTCCGCGCGTTGGTGGTGGACCGGTTGCCGTTAATCGTGATTGTGCCCGTGGGCGGTGTCGTATCGAACAGGTCCAGCCGCCACAGGTCGTTGATTTCAGAGGATGCCCAACCATTGTGATAGGCGGAGCCCCCCAGGAGCCACGCCACACCCGAAGCGTCGACCCAGGCGGTCGCGGCTTCGCGCGCGCCGGGCGTGTTCGTCGGGGCCGGGGTTCCACACACGCCATGGGCAGCGGGCTGTCGGTCCGTGGTGGCGCCTTTCATCCAGGTCCAGTTGCCGGTGGAAGGGGTGTATTTCCACACGTCGCTGAGCTGCCCGTCAACGCCCTCCGCGCCCAGTCCCTCGCCGCCAAACAGCCACAGTGCTCCCGATGCGTCGGCCCACGACGTGGCCAAATACCGTCCGCCGGGGGTGTTTTCCGCCGCGGCCGTTCCAATCGAGCCATAGACTCCGCCCTCATTGCCCGAGGAGGAGCCCTTCATCCAGGTCCAGTTCCCCGTGGAAGGCTCGTACTTCCACAAATCGTTCAGCATGCGGGCCTCACCGAAGCCGCCGAAAAGCCACAGCGCGCCCGATGCGTCCACCCAGGAAACCGCACCATAGCGCCCGCACGGCGTGTTTTCCGGCGCCGGCGTTCCCAGTGTGCCGTAGGTGCCATTCGGACTGTTTGTGGTGGCGCCTTTCATCCAGGTCCAGTTGCCGGTGGAGGGGGCGTACTTCCAAAGATCATTGTGGCGAGCCATGCCGCTGGCAACACCGCCAAAGAGCCACAGCGCGCCTGAGACGTCGGTCCAGGTGACCGCCGACTGGCGCGCACCGGGGGTGTTGGCCGCTGCCGGCACCCCCTGGGTGCCGTAGGTCCCGGACTGACCGCCGGTTGAGGCCCCCTTCATCCAGGTCCAGTTGCCGGTGGCCGGGTTGTATTTCCACAAGTCGTTGAGAAGAGACGCACTCCCGGCACTGTCGTAACCATAGCCGCCAAACAGCCAAAGCATTCCGGAGGCATCGGTCCATGAGACCGACGACTGGCGCGCGCCGGGTGTGTTTGCCGCCGCCGACACCCCTTGGCTGCCGTAACTGCCGCTTTGCTTGGCATTCTTGGAGCCCTTCATCCAGGCCCAAAATCCGGTGGTCCCGTCCCGCTTCCAAAGGTCGTTCAGTCCATAACTGCTAAAGAGGTTGTCGGTGCCAAAGCCGTAACCGCCGAAAACCCACGCATCGCCCGCGCTGTCGGTCCAGCTACAGGCAGAACTGCGTGCGCCGGGCATGTTCCCCGCCGCCGCAACCCCCAACGTGCCATAGACGCCAAGTGCGCCCCCCGTCGACGCGCCCCCCACCCAGGTCCATTGCACACTCCGCTCATCGGCCCGCACAGACTGCCCGCCCAGAAGGCAGGCACCGCCCAGCATCACCGCCAGCAGCCTTGCAGCGGCTGACATTCCGGTTCCGCACACACCACACTTTGCCATCACGGCGTACTCCTTCGTTCATTGCTACCCTGACGCCGTAACGCCTATGCAAACGTACAGTTCAGGCAACCACCACCTGCCGGTCCCTCCTCTGCGAAGTATACATAGGCCATTCACCTGAATCCATTAAAACCCGTTTTTCCAAAAAATCCGGACCCACCCCCTCCCGGTGCGATACGGTTGCCAACGCGGTGAAATCGTCCCCTCTCCTTCACTTGGCGCTTTCTGAAAAAAATGATAGAATTACGTGGGGGCGGGAGAACTGTTCCCGCCCGAGGCAGATGGCATCCAACGATTGAACGCGCGGGAAAAACGCTATGAAGCACGCATTCTTTGTTGTCACGCTGGCGCTGCTGGCTTCCCTCTCTGTGTCCTCCTGGGCGCAGGCGGCGCAAATCGCCCCGGTGAATCCGGAATTTTCGGCATGGCAGTCCAACAAGTCCGCGGGCGGTGAACGCTTCGGCTATGTGCCCTCGCCAATAGACTGGGCCAGCAGGCAGGCGCCTTCGGGCAAGGCCGCCCCCCCCGCCAGTTTCGACCTGCGCACGCAGAACCCCGCAGCCCTGACTTCGGTCAAGAACCAGGGTTCCTGCGGCGCCTGCTGGGCTTTCGACGCCTGCTCCGCGGCGGAAAGCTGGGCGCAGTGGAAACTTCCCCAGACCCTGGACCTCTCCGAAAACAACATGAAGAACAACCACGGATTCCTGCTCCTCCCCTGCGACGGCGGCAACAACGACATGGCCACGGCCTACCTGTCGCGCGGTGCGGGACCCTTCCTGGAGGCGGACGACCCCTACAATGCCGGAACTGTAACCAACCCCGCCGCCGGGACAAAGCCAGTCAGTTACGTGAAATCGATGCCCGTCTTCACCCTTGGCGCGGACGGCGACCGCAGCGAGATACAGAACGCCATCATGACCCATGGCGCGCTGGCCGCGCGCATGATGTGGAATGACAACGCCTACAACGGCGGCACGAACACCTATTACTATCATGTCAGTTCCCCCGCCACCGACAGCGGCCATGCCATTGCGGTGGTCGGCTGGGACAACGCCAAGTCCGTTTCCAACGCCCCCGGTTTGGGCGCGTGGATTTGCAAGAACAGCTGGGGGCCCGGTTGGGGAGAAGGCGGGTTCTTTTACATCTCCTACTACGACACGGTGGCCGTCCGGGAAGTGCGCGCCTACATCAACCAGGTTCCGGCAGGCACCTACAGCCGTGTTTATCAGCATGACCCCCTCGGCGTGACGGGCTCGGCGGGCACGGGCGACACCTATGACTTCTGGGGCGCCAACGTCTTTACCGCCGCCGCCGACGGCCGCATCACCGGCGTTGGGACCTGGGCCAACGATTACAACACCGCCTACCAGGTCATCGTGTACAAGTCCGGCTACAACAACGGCTTTTCCAGCCAGGCGGCCAATGTGAGCGGCACCACCGCACAGCCGGGGTATTTCGTGGTCGACCTGCCCACGCCGGTGGACATCACTTCGGGGCAGAAATTCTCCATCGCGGTGCGTTACTCAACGCCCGGCGACGTGTCCCCCCTCCCCCTGGAAATGCCCTACACCGGCTATGCAAACGCCACCGCCACCGCCGGCCAGAGTTACATGAGCGACAACGGTTCAAACTGGCAGGACATCCCCGCCCAAGGCGGCACGTGGGCAAACGCCAACGCCTGCATCAAGGCGCTCGTGCAGGAGGGACCGTACCCGGTTGAACTTAAAGTGTACGGACCCGGCCTGGTGCAGGTGGGCAGCACGCTCAACTTCCGCGTGGTCGCGAAAAACCTCGTGGGCACGGCCACCTACCAGTGGAGGAAGAACCATCTCGACATCGACGGCGCCACGGAGGCAGCCTTCGCAATCCCCTTCGCCAACACCTACGACACCGGCACCTACACCGTGGTGGTGACCGACGGCAGCAAGGCCCCCTACGAGAGTGCCCCCTTCCACGTCGAGGTCCATCCCGCAGGTTCCCTGCCGGTGGCGGGCATGGCAGGGCTGGCCGCGCTGGTCGCCGCGCTGGCCACCCTCGGCGCGAAACGCCGCCGCGGGTAGACACAACGCGCACATCCTTTCCTTGAAGCCGCCTTCGGGCGGCTTCTTTCATTTCCGCTGTTCCGCCCCGCTCCTCTATACTTCTTGGGCCCCCGCACTCAAACGGCAAAGGACAGTCTATGAACCGTTTCTGGGTCCTCGGTTTCGTGTTCGCCGCATGCATGACAGGCACCGCCCACGGACAGGAGGGCACGCCCGGCTGGATCGACATCACCAAAGCGCCCTACAACGCCGTCGGCGACGGCGTCACGGACAACACCAAAGCCTTTCAGGACGCGCTGCACCGGGCGGGCGAGGGTTCGGGCGGAACGGTGTTCGTCCCGCGCGGCCAATACCTCATCACCGGCAACCTGCGTTTTCGTCCCAACGTCACGCTGCTCGGCACATGGGAGTTCACACCCCACTCGTACACCTTTTTCGGCGACGGCAAGGAGCCGCTGCCCGGCTCGGTGCTGCTGGCCACGGCGGGTGAGGGCAGCGCCGAGGGTGCGCCGTTCATTTCGCTCCACACCAACTGCGCCGTCAAGGGCCTGATCATCTTCTACCCGAACCAGACCCGCACCAACCCGCCCAAGGCCTACCCGTGGACCATCGCCTCCACCGAAGGCGGCGCCGACCACTGCACCGTGCGCGACACGCTGCTGGTCAACCCCTACCAGGCCATCGATTTCGGCACCAACCCGTCGGGCCGCCACTGCATCCAGAACGTCTACATGCACCCGCTCTACCGCGGCATCTACATCGACAAGTGCTACGACATCGGCCGCATCGAGAACGTGCACGTGTGGCCCTTCTGGGGCTACACCGGCGACGACGACCCCATAGGCCAGTTCGTCACCGCCAACGCCGAGGCGTTCATCTTCGGCCGCACCGACTGGGAATATGTGTCCAATTGCTTTGCCATCTTCTACAAGGTCGGGTTCCACTTCATCAAGACCGCCGCGGGCGCGCCCAATGTGCTCATCACCCAGAGCGGCGCCGACATCTGCCCCAGCGCCGTGCTCGTCGAGGACTGCCAGAGCCACGCGGGGGTGTCCTTCACCAACTGCCAGATGTTCGGGCGCATCGTTGTGCCCGAAAGCAACACCGGCCCGGTCCGCTTCACCGCCAGCGGCTTCTTCGGTTCGTCACGCGAGAAGCCCTTCATGGAACCGACCCACGCCGACCTGCGCGGCAAGGGCCACGTGTCCTTTGACAACTGCCACTTCATCACGCTCGACCCGCTCAACACTGGCACGGTGAACCTGCGCGCCTCGGGCGGCACCTTTGCGGTCAACAACTGCCTCTTCATGGACACGGGCCGCACCCAGGTTCTCGCTGAAGCGTCCTGCGCGGGCGGTATCGTGCTCGGCAACACCTTCCAGGGAAAGACCAGCATCGAAAACCGCATCGGCGAGCGGCTGCAGCAGGGCTTCAACCTCGACCAGGCCCCCAGGGAGGAACCTGGCGCCATCGTTATCGATGACGCGACCAGCGGCGACGCCTTCAAGACCACCGGAGACTGGTACATTGGCAAGGGAGGAGGCGACTATGCCGGCGTGCTGCACTGGGCAAAGAAGGGCGCGGGCGAGGCAACAGCCTCCTGGCAACCCGACATCCCTGAGGCCGGCGCCTATGCGGTCTACATATGGTACGGCGGCGACCCCTACGACAACCACGCCACCGGCGCCCCCTTCACCGTGGACTACAAGAAGGGCACAGAGACCGTATCGCGGCAGTTCCCCGTCAACCTCAAAGAGCATTCCGGCGACTGGCAACTGCTCGGTGAATTCCCCTTGGAGCCCGGCACGTCCGTTACCGTCTCCCTCACCAACGCCGCCAACGACAACGTCGTCGCCGATGCCGTGAAATTCGTGAAGGTGAAGTAGTCCGGCAGGGCGCCCGGAGCGACTCAGACGGGAAGCGGCTGGAAGCCGCTTCTCCGATGGGACGGTCGGAAAATCTGGTTGTGTCGGTGAAGCAACGCGAGTACCACCGTGCCTTCGCCGTCGGAGGACGGTGGGTTCCGTTCCGTTCCGCCCCTCCGCACCCGCCAGGGGCCGCCTGTCTATCCAGCCCCCGTTTGAGGAACCTCTTTTCATGCAGGAAACCCAACCGCGTCTTGACGGGTCCAAATGAGCACGGGTTTCAAATGGACCAAATGGACGGCTGTGGGCCCAAATTGCGGCCGACAGTCTGAAAACAACCGAAAGGGACTGACAAATGCGAAGAATCGCCCTGTTGACGATATGTGTTGTGCTGCTTTGCCTCGGCGCGGCGCAGGCGCAGAAATGCATCACCGAGAATCCTGACCAGGCGGTGGAACAGCTTCTGTTCTTCCACCTGGTGCAGCAGGCCGACTTGGATTCCGCCAGCCTGGTGGACGTTCTTGACGGTTACAAAATGTATCACGCGACCATGGACGCGATGCTGGCAAACCGCGCCACACTGACCAATGAAATCAAGGAAGCCGTCGCCGCGAACAAGGGCGGCTACGAGTTGAAAGGCAAGCTTGATTCCCTGATGAGCCTGGATCAGAAGATCCTCGCGGCCAACCAGGAGGCCGTCCGGGAGGCGGCGTCGCTGGTGAGCCCGATGGTGCAGGCCCAACTGTACCTGCTGGTCTCCAACCGTGACAGCGTGATTGCCGAGGCGCGCGCCGCCCTGGTGGGCACGCCAGTATGCGCCAAAGCGGCGGCCGAAGCGGCTCCGGCGGCGGTGAAAGAGCAGGCTCCCGAGGAGATTGCCCTGGCCGGTGTGAAGACCTTTGTCGAAAAACTGTCCGCGAAAGATGTCAAGACCGCCATGGCGATGGTTTCGGACAAGTTCGAAAACGCCGAATACGGCGACAAGGCCGGGCTGCAGATGTTTCTTGAAAGCGCCTCGGACGCGGGCTATCTGGACGACATCGAAGTGGACATGAAGGACGCCAAGGTGAAAGTGAACGGCGATTCGGCCACGGTCTACCCCATTGACATCAACGGTTCTTTCGGCAGCGCGACCCTGGAGGTTGTGTGCGGCAAGGCGGACGGAACATGGAAGCTCACCGGCCTGGAAATCTCAGGAATCTAACCCCCGTTTCATGACATAACGCGGACGGTTTCGGTTCCCCGAACCGGAACGCCATACGATTTGCGGCGCGCCGCAGTGGACCATCCCGGGAAACTGCGGCGCGCCTGCATGTGCCGGGAACACGCGGGCGCGGATGGCGTTGACGACAGCAAGCGCCATTCTGGGATTCTGGCGCAAACGCATCGGGAACGAAAGGTCGTCAGAATCCCGTATTCCCCACGGCGGTGATGGTGTCGGCCATATTGCTGGCCGAAAGCTCCAGCACCGTCTTGCAGCCCGCGCCCTGCCGGGCCTGCTCCGCCTGGTTGCCCTCGATGCGGATGTTGCGGCTGCTTTCGATGTGGATGGCCGCCGTTGCCTTGGCGTGGGTGGGTTGGTCGCACACGCCGATGATTTCATTGCCGCGAATGACGGCGGTGTCCGTGCCCGTGACGAATATGGCAGCGTTGTCGGAGCGGTCGATCTTGTTGTTCTCAATGGTAATGTCGCGAAACACCCCCGGCAGCGGCGCGTCCTTCCAGCCGGGCGTGATGCCCTCGATGGAAATCACGCCGCGCGCCATGGCCGCGCCGTAATTGCAGTGCTCAAAGCTGTTGTTGCGCAGGACCACCTGGCGCGCCGGAATGCTCTCGTAGAAATGGACCGTTTCGGCGATGATCAACACGCCCGCCGAGGTGATGTCCTTGAACGTACATCCCTCAACCACGGTGTCGCGGATTTGGATGAGCATGCCCCGCGCGCGGTTGCGCTGAAATGTGCAGTTCGAGATGCGCGCGCGGGGGAGCTTGGACGCGTTCGCCAGCATGTCGCCCGGCTTCACCTCCTTGGGCATGGGTTCTTCAAACGCGATGCGATGCGTTTTGCCGTCCGGTTCCAAGGTTGCCGTCTGCACCTTGACCGTGCCGTAGGCGAGAAGCGTGTCCTGCGGCGTCAGTTCCATCACGTCGCCGGGGTCGGGCATGGACTGCATGTTGAGGTTGTGCCGGGCCAGCACGGTCCGCTCGTCCACAATCTGCTCGATGTTGAGAAAGAGACCGCTCTTCATGTTGATGGCGTCGTCGCCCTGGCCGTCAAAGAGACAGTTTCGAACGATGATGTCCCCCGTGCATCCGCCAAAATGAGAGCCGTCGGCGGTGGCCGAAATCAGCCTGCGCGTGCCGGGCTTGGGCTGCACCGTGCACCTGTCAAGGGTAACGTTTTCTGTGTTGACCCCTATGAAGGCCATGCCGGGGCAGGTGTAAACGGTGATGTCCTGAAAGGTCACATCTTTGCAACGGCTCGCGACAAAGGCGTTGTATGCATACACCTGGTGCCGCAACACGGCCACTTTGCCCACGGTGATCGGCGCGTGCTCAAACGCCGTGAGCACGCGCAGCACTTGGGGACGGACCAGTTCGGTCCGCATCGGATTCTCAAGACAGTAGAAGTCCAGTCCATGGCGGCAGGGCAGCCCCGTGTCCGGCTCGTAATCCATCATCGCCTGCACCGTCTCCCCCCCCTGAACGGGGAACTCCGGAAACACGTCCACCTCGAACCAGTGGTCCCCCGTGGCGGTTATGGTGCCGACGGAGAAAGGCGGGCGCTCCCAGTCGATCACGATGCCTTTTACCGTTATGTCGGACCCGTTGGAAAAGAGGAAACACCCGAGTATCCCGTGGAAGACAAACTCCGACCCCTGGCCGTCGATGACAACGCCGTGCATGTCGGCAACCGGCAGGCTCATGCGCGGGGAATTCGGGTTGGCCCCCTCATGGAAGTCGTAGCGCCCCTTGGGAAACACCACGCCCCGCGCCTTTTCCGCTTTGCATTTGTCGAAGGCCGCCAGCACGGCCAGCGTGTCGTCCTGGCCGTCATTGGGCACCGCGCCCGTGGCGGACACGTCAATGGGCGCGGGCCCATCCGGTTGGGCCGCGACGGACTGTGACAGTCCAAGACCAATCAGCAGAAACACCATGAATAGGGCGGCGTTTCGGCGGGTCTGCGCAAGACGGTTCGCGTGTTGAAAACTCAAGCTGCTTCTCCCAAGAGCCTTTCCGGTGACAGGCCCGTGTCAAAACAATGTGGGACAGGCGCCCCCGCCTGTCGTCCCTTGGGCGTCCGCCAAAGGTCGATGTCGGCCCATACCTTCGATTACCGCGAAAACCCAGCGCTTTCTCCGCAACATTCCATCACTTCTTGGAATCCCCAAACTTCCTGCGAAGCCACTCATAAACGGCCATCTGCTCATCTTGACCTGCCCGCCTGATTTGAGACAGCAGCCAGATTGCACTGGCTTTCTCCGACGTAATGTTCTTTGCACCTTGATTGCAGGTCGAGCAGAGCGCCCTCAGATTCGACAACTCGTCCTTACCGCCAAGCGTCTTGTCTTTGATGTGGCCGATATGGAGCCTAACCTTCCGATTTGTAGATGGGTCAATCTCGCCGGGAGTAAGCCCGCACATCTGACACGTAAATCCATTACGGTCTAAGACTTCTGCTCGAAGACGGGCGGAGATGGAACGCGAAAACTGAGGAAGGGTTTTTCCGGCGGGTATCTCGCGCAGGAGGTATTGCCCCGGCTTCAGGTCAGTGGTGTCATTGTGCGATAGAATAGGCCAACCTTCTTCATCTCGAAGTTCGCGCAAGCGGCGGCTATATTGGACTGCGCCATCGGCAGCGGTCTGCAATTCATGGGATTCAATGACGCGTCCTATGTTCGCAAGCAAAAATCTTCTAACCTTCTCTTTAGAACCTATGCCCCTCATTATGTCATCCTTCTTATGTAACTTGGGATCAACAATATGGAATGCGTTCCTCAAGTAGACGCAATTGAACGGGGGTTGCCTGCCTGTATGTCGGAGATTTGCGGTCAAGCGCGGATGCAATTGCGTTGCCGACGGCTGCGGCAACCGGTGGGGGGAAAGCGTTGCCAACCTGCCGATACGCAGCTGTTTTCTTGCCGCTGAACTTCCAGAAGTCGGGAAACCCCTGAATGCGTGCCACCATCCGGACGGTCAACCGCGGCTGTCCATCTATGGGAAAATCACGGGATGGTGGTCCGTCTGCAATCCCAATGCCGTCCACTCCAAGGCCACACCATTGCCTTCGTGCTCTTGTTGGTCCCAAATCGGGACCTCCATGCTTCTTTGACCCTCCAACAATGGTGGGGGCAATTTGTTGGGCCTGACGATGCCAACGGTCAACCCCCCGCCACCCCCCCGCTGACATTAGGTCTTTCAACGTGTCACCCACGGTGACCTTTTCGGCCAGGGGGGAGGGCCATTCAAAGAACGGCATGTACTCACTTGGAAGGCCCACAAGGATAAACCTTGGGCGAAGTTGGGGAACGCCATAATCCGCTGCCTGCAGAACCCGCCAGTCTGTTTCGTAGCCCAGGCGCATCAATTCGGAAGACAGCTCTTCGCGATATGTCGCGAATTTTGCCGATGCGAATCCCGGCACATTCTCAAGCAAGACCGCTTTGGGCTTCATCTCTCCGATCAGGCGCAATGCTTCGGGGAACATGTCTCTGTCATCATCGGTTCCGAGTTGTTTGCCGGCGATGGAGAATGGCGGACAGGGAACTCCGGCTGCAAACAAATCCACATTGGACCATCGAGTTCCATCAACAAGGCGCATGTCTTCTTGGAGGACATTCCAATGTGGGCGGTTAAGGCGAAGTGTTGTACAACAATTACCATCGATTTCTACTGCAGCAACGCAATCGAATCCAGCAGCTTCAAGGCCAAGCGCCTGCCCGCCCCCCCCCACGCAGAATTCTGCCACAGATAATCTACGCATAAAATGCTACCGTCGCCCGATTCTTCTTAAATATCACCGCATTCATCAGAGGCTTGAGTCCATACATATGGATACTATATTCCTTTTAACGCCGAATAATGCTTAGACGGCTCTGCATAAGATAGGGCATTCTACTTGCTTATGGCTTTGTTTCTATAACGCCCACCGCGCAGGCCGTGTTTTCTAGCGTAGCACGCCGCGATGCGCTCTTGCGAATTCCGCGATGCACTTTTGGCGACGGGATTGCCATGTATTCATTCTTTTGGCATTGCGCCTGTTTTGCGCAGCACTGCCCCGCGGTCGCGCACCTCGACAGTCAAGGCACCCTACGCCGACTCCAGGTCTTTCCTCTGCAACAAGTCGCGCCGCGGCTGCCGCGTTCGGAAACGTGATACGGTGCGCTCCGCTTCGCCGCATGCACCCTGCGGGACGCGCCGTGTGCCCCCCCAAGCCGCGCCGCCGCGCCCAAGCCTGTCACGCCAATCATCCCCGCGCCGGAACTGGGGCATTTCGCAGCCTAAATTCAGGGAATACCTTAGCCCCGGAACGTCCAGCGCAGACTACAATTATTATTGACTATACAGTTTTTTCAACTGTCATTCCCCTGCCATCGGTCCCTTAAGAAGGGCAGTACCGTTCGAGAGCGCGAAAGGGACCGGCGGCGGGCGTCAATGGAGGCTGAACCATGGCCGAGTTGGACAAGTACCTGATGATGATGGTGGAGCACGGGGCGTCGGATCTGCATTTCTGCACGGGTTGCAGGCCCATGTTCCGCAAGGACGGATCGATTGTGCGGCTGCGCGAGGACGAGGTCAATGTCCACTGGGCCAAGACAATGCTGTACGAAATCATGCCCAAGCGCAGCGAGGACGAGTACAACCAGACCAGTGACACGGACTTCGCCTACGAGCTTCCGGGATACGGGCGCTTCCGGGTGAACGTGTTCCGGGACCACAAGGGCATGTGCGGCGTGTTTCGGCTGATTCCGACAAAGATACTCTCGTTTGAGCAGCTCCAGCTTCCGGAGGCGGTCAAAAAATTCTGCACGCTCAGCAAGGGGCTGGTGCTGGTGACCGGTCCGACGGGCAGCGGCAAGTCGACCACGCTGGCCGCGATGATCGACCATATCAACAAGAACCGCGACGAGCACATCATCACCATCGAGGACCCGGTGGAGTTTGTGCACCAGAACCAGCGCTGCCTGGTCAACCAGCGCGAGGTCCACTCGCACACGGCAAGCTTCAAGACGGCGCTGCGCGCGGCGCTGCGCGAGGACCCCGACATCGTGCTGGTCGGCGAAATGCGCGACCTTGAGACGACGCACATCGCCATTGAGACGGCTGAAACGGGGCACCTTGTGTTCGGCACGCTGCACACGACGACGGCCATTTCCACGATAGACCGCCTGATCGATCAGTTCCCGGCGGAGCAGCAGCAGCAGATCCGCACCATGCTCGCCTCGACGTTGAAGGGGGTGGTGGCACAGAACCTGCTCAAGAAGAGGGGCGGCGGCCGGGTGGCGGCGCTGGAGGTGCTGATCGTCAACCAGGCGGTTTCGATGCTGATCCGCGAGGCCAAGAACGCGCAGATCATGAGCATCATGCAGACCGGGCGCAAGGACGGCATGACCCTGCTCAACCAGGAACTCACGCGGCTGGTCAAGACAGACCTGGTGGAACCCGAGGAGGCCTACCACAGGTGCGCGGACAAACCGGACCTGCTCAAGCACCTGGAGGCGGCGGGCATTTCCTTCTCCCAGTCCACGCACTGACAGCGTCAGCCGCCGGCAGCCACACCCTGTGCCGGCCCATTGTCCAGGCGCTTCAGTTCCTCATCTATAAGGGCGCGGCCCTTGTCGTCCAGGGCGGGCATGGCCTGCACCTCGTTGTAGGCGTCGCGCGCCTCGGTTTTGCGGCCGAGTTTTACGAGCGTTCGCGCCATGGCCCACCTCACATCGAAGTCCTCGGGAGTCTGGGCGGCCGCATCGCTGAGCATGCTGAGCGCCTCACCGGCGCGGTTCTGCCGCACGCGCATGTCGGCCCACTGCACCGCGAGGGGGGCGCGCATCTCCCCGGGCAGGCACCCCTTTGCCGTTTCAAAAAGCTTGTCGGCGCGGTCAAAATCGCCTATGTTGGAAAAAACGATGGCTAGGTTGAACGCCGATGGACAGGCACCCGGCTCGGTCAGGGGCCGCTGCTGGAGCACCTCGAAGAGCATGACCGCGGACCAGCCAAAAGCCTGGGCGAGCGGCATGGGCCCCGTGGGATCCGCGCCGCGCACAGCCGAGGCAAGCACCAGCGTGGCGTTCTCCAGCGCCGCGGACCCGCGGCGCAGCACCAGGTCCACCGAGGCCACGCGGGGCAGGGGCTTTTCTGACGGATTTTCCTCAAGCGCGCGGCACGAAAGCTGAATGGACTCCTCAAAGGACCGCACCCGGCCATGCTCAAAGGCGAAGCGTGCGTAGTTGGTCCACACTTCGGGCAGTCGCGGGGCGCCCTGCACGGCGCTGCGGTAGGCGTTCTCGGCCCCGTCAAGGTCGCCGTAGCCGTTTTCCAGCACGTTCGCCAGAAACAGGTGCGCCGTGGCCAGCGCCTTCCGGTCCGGCTCGGACCGGCGCCGCAGCCAGTCAATCTGCTCGTTCAGCAGGGCGCGCAGCCGGTCAAACCGCTTGTGGTCGCGGGCGAACCCCAGAAACAGGGGCCACGTGTCCCTGTCGCCCAGATTGGTCTGCGCCGCCCGTGCAAGCGCGTCTTCGGCACCGCCAATCTCGCCCAGGGCAAGGCAGACCCGGCCAAGATTCCGGTAGAGCCCGGGGCCGTTCTCCTGCACCTGGTTGTTGGCAACCGCGCGGCGCAGATGGTCGCGGGCCGTTTCCCAGTATTCTTTGGCGCGGACCCGCACGTCTTCGCGCTCCTGCGCCGCCAGCAGCGTGGCGCAAAGCGAGGAGGCCCGCCCGAGGGTGTCATCGGCCGCGGCCAGACTGGGGCAGAGCGCCAGCGCGGCGCGCGCCCCGCGCACCGACTCGTCAAAAAGGGACAGTGCCTTGGCTGTGTTTTCCGGGGTGTCCGTGGGCGTGGCCTGCGCGATGAGCAGTTTAGCCTCGGCCAGCGTCACATGCACCATGACCTGGTTCGGGTTAAGCGCAAGCGATTCCTCGAAGGCGCGGCAGGCGCCGGGCAGGTCGCCGTCTTTCATGAGAAACTGGCCGGCGCGCCATGGGAAGTCCGCGTTCCATGGAACCATATTCCCGCCCCAGGAGAGGTAATAGCGGGCCTCGTTCTTCTGTCCGGCGGCATGCGCCCCCATCGCCTTGTGCAGATAGTATTCCCCCGCGAACTCACAGGTGCCCAGAATCGCGAACCCCGCAGTCACCGCAAACGCGGCGCAGCGCCACAACGCGGACAATCGGGCCGGTTCGGAAGGTTTGGCAAACGATGCGGAGGCCACGCCGTCCAGCAACCCGAACGCCAGGAACAACACGGACGCCGACACGGGCAGCCGCAGGTTGAATCCGAACAGGCCATCGACCAGAAATGCGCTAAACAGCGCCGCAAGCATCCAGCCGAGGCGGCGCCGCTCGCGATCCCCCCCGCTGAACGCCATCACCAGCGCCATGCCCGCCCCCAGCAGCATCAGGGCGAGATACACCCCCGCCGCGGGCAGCCCCGCATCGGCCGCCAGTTCCAGAGCATCGTTGTGCACGTGGTAGTTCATCCGCAGGTCGCGGGCGAAATATTCCTGCTCGTAGGGGGTCCAGAAACGGGGATTGGCCTCCTTGTAGATGCCCGGGCCGAAGCCCAGCAACGGCTTTTCCATCGCCATGCGCGACGCGCCCACAAACGACTGGTAGCGCAGCAAAATGGAGGTGTCCAGCGGAAAGGCGCTGCCGGTGCGCGCCTTGAGCACCGCCATGAGCCCCACGGCGCCCAGCGCGGCCAGCAGCGCGGCCAGCGCCAGTGACACGGCGGCGGCCCGGCCCGGCCGCCGGGGCATGACCCGTTTGATAACGGCCGCAAGCAGCAGCACGCCCGCCGCCCCGGCAAGCGCCAGCAGGCCGCCGCGCTGCTCGGTATAGACGAGCCAGGAGGCGTACCCCACCAGCAGCGGCAGCGCCCACAGCCAGCCGGAACGCAGCAGATACAGGGCCACGATAATGACCAGCACCAGTGCGTGGGCGGCATAGTTGGGGTTGCCGAAGGGGCCGGGCAAATGCCGGTAGGCGTCGCTGGTGCGCTCCCCCCAGGGGAAGGTGTCATATCCGGCCGCCTGCGCGGCCGCGTAAAGCGTCGCGAAACCCATTGCAACGCACAGCGCCCGCAGCGGCCTGCGCGCCTCTTCAGGCGTGCCGTAAAGCTGCGTGGCCGTGAAATACAGCGCGAACAGGGACACAAACCGCCCCGCTTCCACCAGTGCCGCCCCGCGTGACCCCGAAGTCAGCGCCGACGCAAGCAGCAGCGCCACAAAGAGCGCCAGCATCTCCAGCAAAAGCCGGGGCCGCCGGAAGGGGATGCCAAACCAGCCCATGGCCAGCAGCCAGCCGCCGCCAAGCGCCAGCGCGCCCCAACTCAGCACCAGCCATTTGATGTCGCCCGTGGCGTCGCGCGTGTACGCGTACATGGACAGCACAACGGCGAACAGATAGGCGTTAAAAAGTCCGCGAAAAATGCGGTATACTATGTCTTGTGTTCTGGGCACTGATGAAACTCCGTGCATTGCCACCCTGATTTCGGGTCATGCTAGCACCGCGACACGGCCCGTAGCAAGACCCGGCCGTGCCCGATTTGCATCCGCACGCGTTTTGCGGACACAATATAATTTGTCGGGACATGCAGAGTCACGGGATAGAACGGTTCCGGCACAGGAAAGGAATGATTGTGCGGTATTCCCTTCTGGATTTGAACGGCGCGCTGATACTGGGAGTCGGACTCGGCATGCTGGTGTGCTTTTCGCTGGAGTATTTTTTCGATATTTCAGCGGGGGGGCCGCTGATGGGCATCCTTGCGGCCGCCACGGTCGGTATCGGTTCCGTATATGGGAGCAGCATGCGCAGCCGTGCGCAGGCCCGCGCGCGGCGGGAAAACCAGGAAAGCTCCCCGCCCCGGACGCGCAGCGGGAATACGGAAGAGTAACTCCCGGCCTTGGCGCACGACGCACCGCCGCACTGCCGCCAAACCGAACCCGGGCCCTTGACCTGGCCGGGCAACAAGCCTGATATGGGGATTTCGACCATGAACAAACTGCTCCTTCTAACACTGGCCCTCACGCTCCTCCCTCTGTCCGCATTCGCCGAAACGCCCCCAAAGGCGCTGGTCATCACCGGCGGCCACGGCTTTGACGACGCCCCCTTCGACGCCATGCTCAAGGCCCTGCCGGGCGTGGAATGCACGCGCATCGACGTGAAGGACGACGGTTCCATTTTTGAGAAGCTTCCGGAGGGAAAATGGGACGTCATCGTGCTCTACAACATGGGCCAGAAGATCTCCGACAAGAGCAGGGAGAATTTCCTGGCATTGCTCGACCGGGGCGTGGGGCTGGTGGTGATGCACCACGCCATCGCCGCGTTCAACGACTGGCCCGAGTACTGGAAGATCATCGGCGCGCACTATTTTCTGAAAGACTATACCGAAAAAGGCAGCGAACACGCGCAGAGCACGTGGAAAGAAGGCTTGGAGTACACCCTGACCCCCGCGGACAAGGACCACCCCATTCTGAAGGGCGTGATGCCCTTCACCGTGCACGACGAGACCTACAAGGGGTTCACGACGGCCCCGGACAATCATACGCTGCTGACCACCGAAGGTCCGACAACCCAGCCGGAGTACGCCTGGTCGCGCACCTACAAGAACGCCAATGTGGTCTATATGCTGCCGGGCCACGGCCCCACCATTTTCGCCGACGAGAATTACCGCAAGGTGGTGGGTCAGGCGATTCTGTGGGCGGCCAAGCCGGCGAAGGACGGGGTGTCCGCCATCAAGTGAAGAAACAGCGCGGCCAGACGCGAGTAGCACAGGCCTGCAGCAACTGGGGTCGCCGGGAGCTTCCGCCAACGACATTGACCCAAAACCGGACCTGTTGGCGTTGACAAATTTCGGGGGCTCTGGTTCTTCAACGCGCCGAAGGCGCACAATGCAACAGCCCGGGGCAACGCCCCGGGAAAACATACCCCATCCATGGTCTAAGCCCTGCAAGGGCGAAACGACCGGGCCGACGCCCGCGTCTAATCCCACACGTACCGCTCGTCATAGTCAATTTCATATTCTTTCAGAAACCGCCTGAACTCCCCCTGAAAGGTGTTCTTGTGATGGTGACTCTCCTGGTTCCGGATGTACCGCCCCACCGCCAGAATCCGCGACGCGCTCACGGAAAACCCGCCATAACCCGACTGCCAGTGAAAATCCCCAAACCCCGCCCCCTGGGTCTTAATCCATTTTGATGAGCTCTTCTTGACCTCCTCCACAATATCCGCCAGAGCATGGTTCTTGGATTGCGAGAGAAGAATATGCACATGGTCCGAAACGGGTCCGACTGCCAGCGCCGGCGAATTTTGGTTGCGCAGAATCCCGCCAAGGTAGGCGCGCAAAGGCTCATGAATCTGCGGGACGAGATACGGAACGCGGTTCTTGGTGGAGAACACCAGATGAACGACGGTTCGGCAAAGAGACTGCGACATGGCGGCTACCGCTCCTTGCGCCCTTTCAGGGCTCCTTCCTTGAATGGGACTCCTTTCCCGGGGCGTTGCCCCGGGCTATTTCATTGTGCGCCTTCGGCGCGTTACACCATGAGAATAGCACAGGCTACCCCCGGCATCCGTCTACGAAATCCATCCGAAGGCGCTTAAGAAAACACGCGTTGACAGCACGGCGGCCCGGCGCGCAAAGCGCCGGGCCGCTCTTTCAGTTTCATCAGATTGGTCCGTTTGCCTTTGGCTTGTATTCTGACTCCTGACTCCTTTTGCCGCCTTCCCTGCGCTCAGACGATGATCTTTTCCATCACCGCGTCGTAGCGGACCGTCTTTTCCTCGCGCTGGGAATAGGCGGCCATGTGCAGCGCGGTCTGCACCTTGAGTGCCAGTTCGGGTCCGCTCAGGGTGTTCTTGTCGCGCTTGATGCAGCAGTCAATGAAGTTCTTGAAGAACAGCCGGGTGTCCTCGGGCTGTTCAATCTTGAAGCGCTGCTCGTCCTTTTCCTTCCTCGTGTTGCCTTCGGCCGGCTTGAAGACGATTTCCTCGCCCACAATGGTCAGCGACCCTTCCCAGCCGCGCACGATGGGCACGCGCCCGCCGGCGCCGCGGCCCTGCACGCCCTGGTCGTTGTTCCCCTGCGTGCCGAGCACGGCGATGCAGACCTTCTCGGGAAACTCCAGCAGCAGGTTGAAGGTGTCGGGCACCTCGCGCTCGTTGTAGCGGTACTTGCCGCCGAGCGCGACCGCCTTGGACGGCATGCCGAGATTGAGGATGTACATAAGCGGCGTGAGCGGGTGTGGAAACAGGTCCGTCACGGGGCCGCCCGAATAGTCCTCATACATGCGCCAGCGGAACATCCGGCTGGCATCAAAGGGGCGCCTGGGCGCGTCGCCCAGGAAACCTTCCCAGTTCAGGTCGGCGCCCGGCTGCGCCTTCGGGTCGTCGATGGGCATCCCCACCTCGCCCCAGTCGCCGACGCGGAAGTAGCCCGTCTCACCGTGGATGGGCTGGCCGACCATGCCGTCGCGGACCATTTTGGCCATCTGGTGGTAGGCGCTGTCGGACATGGCCTGGCAGCCGACCTGCATCACCTGGTTGGACGCCATTGCGGTGCGGCACAGTTCTCGGGTGAGTTCATACTGGCGCCAGTGGGTCAGCGGCTTTTCGCAGTAGACATCCTTGCCCGCGAGAATGGCGTCCAGCGCCTGATACCCGTGGTGGTGGTCCGGCGTGGCGATGCTCACCACGTCCACGTTCGGGTCGGCGAGCAGTTCCTTGTGGTCCATGTAGACCTTTTCCGCGCCGTACTTTTTGGCGGCGCGCTCGGCGCGCGGCTTGTAGGTGTCGCAGACGGCGGTGATCTTGACGTTCATCTTCTGATCTTCGGCCAGCCATTTGTAGCTGCTCATGTGCGCCCCGGACCGGCCACCGCAGCCGATCTGGCCGACGCGGATGGTCTCATTGGGGCTGGCCGCTTCGGCCCGCACCCACGGCCCGGCCGCGGCCACCGTGGCCACCGACCCCGCCAGCACGGCATGGCGCATGAATTCGCGGCGGGTCGATCCCGACGTGTCAACCGGGTGTTCCTGATTCTCCGACATGACTGAGATTCTCCTTCGTTGTTGGTTAAATAATTGGAAACCCTGTGTCAGGCATTCAGTTCCTGCAAGACTTTCGTCAGGTGCGCCAGGGAGCGGACCGCCTCCTCCTCGGTGCCGCATTCGGCGGAAAGCACGCCCTTGTAGCCCGCCTTCTGAAGCCGGCCCACAAGTTTCTTCCAGTCAATAACGCCGTCACCGCAGGCGCAGCCCACCGCTGTGCCGGTGACTTTGCCGCGCTCCGCCTCGGCCTGTTTCACCGAAATGTCCTTGGCGTGGACGTGGACCACCTTGTCAATCACCGCGTCGAGCATTTCGTAGGGGTCCGAGCCGGACAGGAAGGTGTTGCCGCAGTCATAGTTGCACTTGATCCACGGCGAGTCCACCAGCGACAGGATGCGCACCATGCGGTCAATCTTGCCCGTGTACGGCCCGTGCTGCTCCACCGCGATGTACACGCCGTTTTCCTCGCACGATTCAGCGATGGCGCGCAGGTTGATGCGCATGATGTTGTAGGCCTCGGTCTCGTCAATCCACTTGGGCGGGAACATGTCCTCGGTGATCTGCACGATGTTCACGCCGAGCGCCCTGGCGTATTGAAGGCCGCGCTTCGCATACTGCACGCCGAACTCGGGACTGAGCAGGTCCGAGTGCGACGACAGGCCGCTGATCTTCACCCCGGCCTCGTCGCACATATCCTGAATGACCTTGGGGCCCGTGTCCATGCTCGTCACATGGCAGTAGCCCGCGTTGGAAAGCAGGCAGCGGCCGTTCAGGAAGCACGGCTCGACATATTTGTACCCAATCTCCCCGGCGCGCTTGATGCCCCAGGCAAGGCTCTTGTCGGCATGCCGGACGTATTCCAGATTGATGCCGATGCCCATGCGGCCGTTGGGGTCCCAGGCCGCGCCGGGCACGTTCGGCGCCGCGGCCTGCGCCGTCTGCGTCACCGCCGAAACCGCCGCACCCGCCACCACCGCACTGCTCATGAACTCGCGCCGGGTTGAACCCGGTATCGCGGCCAAATGCTCTTTGTTTTCCGACATGATGCAACACCTCCTGGGTTGGGGTTATTTGGATGCGTCCACCGGCTCAGACTTGCCGGTCTCTAACCATTCCTTGTAGGCGGCATCGACCTGTTCAGCGCCGACCTTGCCGTCCCACAGCGCCACGCCGTAGTGCAGGAGCAGCGGCTTGCCCGGCTCGATGGTCAGCGGCTCGCGGTATACGTTCAGCGTGGCCGACTGATAGGCAAAGCCTACCGGCATGGTGAAGAACACGGTGGGACGGCTCGCATTGGTCGGATCGGAGAACAGCGCGACCGTAACGGGCTTGCCGTCGCACGGGGCGGTGTATGCGCACCAGTTGGCGGGCACGTTGTACTCCTGACCGCGCACCAATTCCCCAGGCTGGCCGGAGGAATTGAAGAAAGTGCCGATCTTGTCCATCGACTCCTGAAAGCGCATGCCCAGCCCCGCATAGTGGGAGCCGGTCAGTTTGGCCGGGGCGCCATCGGGCGCTTCCAGCCGCATGCGCCAGGTGACCACCGTCGGACCGTCGGGCTTGGGCAGTGCCGCGCGCACCACGCGCCGCTCCTTGAGCACCACCTTGCCGTCCGGCCCGGTCCAGTCGAGCTGCTCCACCACACCGTCTTCACGGGTCTTGAAGGATTTGGAGACCTCCTTGCCGCACTTGTCGATTTCGGACCAAAAGTCGATGTCATTCACGGTCAGCGCGAACATGAGCCCGTGGTGGTGGATGTGGTCGGCCACCTGGTCCCGGATGACGTTCACCCCCGAGGGCGTGTACAGGGACTGCACATACGATTTGAACGGCGCGGGACCCCGCATGTAGGTAAAGATCGTCTTGTCGCCGCATTTGACAGGAACGGCGTCGCCCGCCCAAGAGGATGCGGCCATCGCCGCGAACACCATGACCACAAACCCTGACCTGACCATCGGCATGCACCTCCAGTGGCGTTGTTGACCGCCCCGGGAACCCCCGGGGGCGGGATTAATAGTATGCACGGGGACGGCGGCGGTCAAGTGCCGGCACACGGACCTTTTTTGCATCGGCACGCGCCGATGGGACATGCTGTTGTCATGGGGCTCTTCCCCGCTTTCCAGGAAAGGTTGTGTCATGAGGCATGCCGGACGTATATGCATGGCTGCCGCGCTGGTAGCCGCCGCCGCCGCGCTGGGCGGCTGCGATTTCAAGCAGAACGCCATCGCGGTGTCGAACACGAGCATCGACTTCAGCCGCAATGAGACGCCGTACACGATGTATGTGTGGAACAACAACGCCATGATCGTGAAGCTGACCGTGGCCGTTGTGGCGGACGAGCCCTGGATTCTTCCCAATGTGGAGGAGATCGTCAGCGCCATGCCGGAGGACGCGGAGAAGGGCCCCTTTGACAAGCGCGCCGTCATTATCCGCATCGACCGGACCCAACTGCCCAAGGGGGAAAGCAAGGGCACCATCACGCTGACCTCGAAGGGCATCAAGCCGCGCACCATCGACATCCGCGTCTGGATGGACGCCGACGGCCGGCAGGCCGCGCTCAACCTGGTCAACCCCGTGGCCACCTATTCAAAACCCTATGTGATTGACTTCGCGTTCGGCCTGAACGATTCCCACGGCAATGCGGTGGTGGCCGAGCCAAACCAGTTCGCCGTGCAGGGTTTCGAGGACAACAACGAAATCGCTTCAGAAACGGGCCTGCAACTGCGGCGCGCGGCCGCGCGCCAGCTCAAGCTGGATTTGGTCATGGACTACAGCCTGGCCATGCAGAACAGCGACGGCGCGGTCGAGGCGATGGAAGAGACGGCGAAGGGCATATTGCTGCCCGCGCTGAACACGGAGGCGCTGGTGGGGGTGACCGAGTTCCACCGGGACGACCGGGACGCGGAGAACGTGTCTGACTTCACGATTGACCGCGCCTACACGCGTGCGCGCATCGAAGCCATCCAGCCGGAAATCGTCAGGGGATGGTACTCGGGCCCGCGCCTATTCGATGCGGTCGTCGAATCGGCGCGCAAGTTCAACGAGGGCGAACCGCTGCAGGAGTCGCGCCACATACTGCTGCTCACGGCGGGACGGGACACGTCCAGCAGCTTTACGATGGACGACGCGGTCTACTCCGCGGCCCAGCGCGGCGTTCGCGTGTCCGTCGTCGGGTTCGGCCAGGACGTGGACCTGCCCGTCATGCTCGACCTGACCGGAAGGACGGGTGGCATCTATTTCCCGGCCGGGCAGGTGGCGGACCTGCCGGACGCGATTCAGCGCATTGTCGACAACCTTGCCGGCCAGTACATCCTGCGGTGGGCGTCGCTGCGCCGGATTGACGAACCGTTCCGCCCGTCCTTTGCCATCAAGTACGGCAGCGACCGCGGCACCTTCAAGCCGGATTTCGACTTCAAACCGGGCGACCATGCGGGCGATCCGCTGCGCGGCATGCTGCGGCTGGTGAATTCGGGCACGCCTGACTCGGCGGCGGTGGTGCTGCGCGCCGACTACCTGCCCCGCTTCATCCGCGAGCTATGGATTCACGCGAAAAGCCCACTGGCCTTCACCGCCAGCGTGGTGTCCCCCGCCGACGACGGCATCGTCGGGGACTGGTCCGTGCAGGTCACGGAGGACGCGGAGCGCGGCGGCCAGATGATACATCTGTCCAGTCCGGGCGCCCCCGCCCCCTTTGCCGCGTTCGGTCCGGTGCTGCGTTTTGACTTTTCCAGCCCGCCCCCGGCCGACACGCCGCTGTTCGAGGAAATGTACATCGACAACTCGGTCTATGAGGAGGGGGTGTTCCTGGTAATTCGCGGTTTCCACAACCCCGGCCTTGACCCGCGGCAAGAGGCGGACTGATGCCTCCCGTAAATCCCAACGACGAACCCATTGACATTGTTTCGCGTCCCGTCAATCCGGACGGCACGGTGGGGCGGCCTGAAACGGGACCTCCGCCTGAGTCGGATGGAAGGTCGGTGGCGTTTCCCGGCCGGCGCGATGACGGAGGGGCGGAACGCGCCGAGGTCCGGTACTGGCGCTTCGAGGGCACCGGAGACGACGGGTGCGGGTGCGGCGGGTGCGGATGCCTGACGGCGGTGCTCATGCTGCTGGGCCTGATGCTGCTGCGCGGGTGCACCGGCCTGCTCTTTCGCTGACTTCCTACACGCGAGGGACCGGATAGGAAGTATCCACAATTGAGATAGAAGCGGGTTCTTAGTCCCCCTTTGAAGGGGGTGGTCGGCGCAAGCCGACCGGGGGATGTTGCCGATGTCTTGAGCGAGCCCGACATCCCCCGCCCCGCCTACGGCGGGCCCGCCCCCTTCAAAGGGGGACCCAAGCCTCCGCCCAAGAGGTGCTCGCAAAAAGCTTCAGATCTTGCGCGCAATGTCCGCTCACAAAAGGCTCCCTGAATACCTGGCTTTTGTGCCGACCCCTCCCGTTCAGGTACGATTTCTCCCGTTCCCATTCATCCCCCTGGAAGGTAATGTCCGTTGATGCGATTCTGGGTCATAGCCGGCGTGGCGGTTCTCCTGCTGGCCACGTCGTACGGTGTGCGCCACTGGGCGCAGTTGGACGGGGCGCTTCCGTCCCCACCCCCCCCGGGCGGGGACGCAGCCCCGCCGGCCGACGGGTACACCCGCATCATCTCGCTGTCGCCCGGGCTCACGGAGACGCTGTTCGCCGTGGGCGCGGGCGACCGCGTGGTCGGCGTGACCCGGTTCTGCAACTGGCCCGCCGAGGCGGCGGCGCGCCCCAAGGTGGGCGGTTTTCTCGACCCCAATTATGAGGCCATGGTCGCGCTGCGCCCGGACCTGGTGGTCATGATGCCGTCCAACCGCGCCCACCTGGCCGAGTTGGGACGGCTGGGCCTGCGCTGCAGGGTGGTGGACCAGACGATGCTGGACGACATCCTCGACAGCATCGAAACGCTGGGCCGCCTGTCGGGCAACAGCGTCAAAGCTGCGGCACTGCGCGCCTCCATGCAGCAACGCATTGAGGCGGTGCGCGCAAAGGCCGCACCCCTCCCCCACCCCAGGGTGCTGCTGTCGTCGGGCCGCGACCTGCGCGCAAAGAAACTGGACGAGGTGTACATTGTCGGGCGCAAGACTTTTCTGGGGGACATCCTTCGGATTGCGGGCGGTGAGAACGCCTTTCCCGACTCGGCCGTCGATTATCCTGCACTGTCCGGCGAGGCCATACTGCGGCTCAACCCCGATGTCATTGTCGAGTTTACCAACGGCTTGGACGAACTGGGCCTCACCCGCGAGGACGCCGTCGCGCCGTGGCGCGCGCTGCCCGGCCTGGCCGCGGCGGAAAAGGGGCGCATCGCCACGCTGGACGGCGCGCACCTGACCATTCCCGGCCCCCGCGTGGTGGAGACGCTGGAGGCGCTCGCCAAAGCCATTCATCCCGAGTGGGATGGCACGCCATGAATGCGCCGCGAAAAACAGGGACTGACGCAAGCGGAGCGCCGTCCAGGCGCGCAGACGGGTCTGTCCCTGCTTTTCGCTGTTTTGATGATGAGATCTTCTTATGAACAACTGCGCCACTCCTGCATTCCAGATTGAGGGACTCTCGGTCACCGCGGGCGGAGCGACCATTCTGCGCAATATCACGTTTGAGGTGGCCGAGGGCGAGTCGCTGGCCATCATCGGCCCGAACGGCGCGGGCAAGACCACGCTGCTGCGCGGCCTGATGCGCATGATTGCGGGCGTGTCGGGCGGCATCCGCGTGTTTGGCAGACCGCTGGCGGCCTGTTCGCAGCGCGAACTGGCGCGCATGGTCAGCTATGTGCCCCAGGCCGAGGGCCGCTCACTGCCGTTCACGGTGCGCGAGTTCATGCTCATGGCGCGCTATCCGCACCTAAGCCCCTTCTCGCACCTGACCGCGCGCGACCATGAGGCCGTGGACCACGCCATGGAGCGCACGGGTGTCACCGTTTTTGCCAACCGCGGCATGGACACGCTGAGCGGCGGGGAGCGGCAGAAGATCTTTGTCGCGGCGGCCCTGGCGCAGGAGCCGCGCGCCATGCTGCTCGACGAGCCGACCACCTTCCTCGACTACCGGCACCAGGTGGAGGTGCTCGAACTGGTGGAGCGGCTGCACCGCGAGGGCGGGCTCACTGTCGTGTCGGTCACGCACGACCTGAACCAGGGCGCGCTCGCGGGCGACCGCGTGCTGGCGCTGCGGCGGGGCCAGACCACCTTCCACGGCACGCCGAAGGAACTGCTCGCCCATCCGGAGATTCTGTCGGGCATCTACGAAACCGAATTCGACTACATCACCCACCCGCACACGGGCGCGACCATCGTCGTGCCGATCAAGGGGCAGCCATGAAGCGCCGCTGGATGCTTCCCCTGCTGGCCGTCCTCGCGCTGGCCTGCCTGCTGGGCGCGCCCTTTGTCGGCATGAGCCACGTGCCGCTGTCGGCCGTGCTCGACCCATTCGGCGTCTCCGCCGAATCCGTCGTGTTCTGGCGCATCCGCGTGCCCCGCGCGATCACCGCGTTTCTCGCCGGTTCCGGGCTGGCCGTGTGCGGCATGGCCTTCCAGGCGCTCTTCCGCAACCCCCTGGCCACACCCTACACGCTGGGCGTGTCGAGCGGCGCGGCCTTCGGCGCGGCGGTCTACGTGCGGATGGGCCTGGCCTTCACGCTGCTGGGCATCCCCGGCGCGTCCATCGCCGCCTTTGTCGGCGCGCTGCTGACGATTCTGCTGGTCTACGGCCTGACCAAGGCGCGCGGCGGATTCTCCACCTCCACCCTGCTGCTGGCCGGGGTGGCGCTCAGTTTCTTCCTGTCCAGCATGCTGCTGGCGGTCCAGTACAGCGCCAACCTGCACGACTCGTTCCGGCTGGTCCGCTGGCTCATGGGCGGCTTGGGCATGGTGGGCTACGACGCGCCGCTCAACGTGCTGCCCTTTGTCGGCACCGGCGTGGTGGCGCTGGCGCTGCTCACCAACGAATTGAACCTGATCAACACGGGCGAGGACATCGCCATGAGCCGGGGACTGAACGTGCACCGCTTCAAGCAGGCGCTCTTCGTCGCCGTGTCGGTCACGGTCGGCGGCGTGGTGGCCGTCTGCGGACCGATTGGGTTTGTGGACATGATGGTGCCGCACATCTGCCGCATGCTGGTGGGCCCCGACCACCGGCGGCTCTTCCCCGCAACCCTGCTCTTCGGCGGCGCCTTTCTCACCGCCTGCGACGCGCTGTCGCGCACCGTCATCGCGCCGGTCGAGATTCCCGTGGGAATCATCACCGCCCTGCTCGGCGGGCCGTTCTTCCTGTGGCTGCTGCTGGGCGGGAGAAGGGGCAGAGCCGCGCTGTAGGCGGCAGATGCGGAAGGCGTTGACGGGCGTCGCGCCCGCATGTCTATGGAATGGCGGGCCGCAGTTCCAGAACGGTCTTCAGCACCGCCTGGGCCACGATGGCATAGCCGTCGGCGGTCAGATGGAAGGGGTCCACGTACAAATCGTCCTTTCCGGCGGCCTTCAACGCCTCCGTGGGGTCGACAACCGGAATGCCGGCCGCCGCCGCCACCTCCCGCAGGGTCTTTTTGTAGGCAACATATTTGGCCAGGTAGTCCGGCCCCTTTTCCCCGAGCAGCGTGTCGTCCGCCGGATTCATGCCGGTGTACACCTCCAGGCTCATCGGCCACGCCACGAAAACAAGCGGGACGCGCCGTTGCGCGCAGAGGGCGCAGATTTCGGAAAGCGCCTCGCGGAATTCATCCTGCGTCAGCCGGGCAGGCGACGTCTTGTCGATGGAGCCAGCCGGACGCTCCAGGGTCGCCCAGGCTTTCAGGAACGACCCGACGCGCAGGGAGTGCGCCGTGCGCGCAAGCGCGCTGAAGGGGAACGCCCGCTCCCACGGGCGAAGCGCGAACCGTTCGGCGACGGCGCTGTCGGCCAGCCCGGCCATGACGCTGCAGTCGTTGTAGCCGAAACCCGCGACGACCAGGCCGGGCCTCAGCGATTCGATGTTCCGCTCAAGGAATATCCGCCCCTGGAGCGCCGTCCAGCCGGGCACGCCCGAGTTCACCACCTGGTGTTTCCCGCCCCGCGCCCCGGTCATCAGTTCACCGAGCCGGGCAGGGTAGGTGCCGGAATCGTCCGCGCCATAGCCGAAGGTGCAGGAGTCGCCCAGCGCCAGAATGGGCCGCGCCGCCCCGCCCTCCGGCGCGCTCCCCGCCTGCGTGCGGAAGCCGCGCGAATCCGTGCTCACCGTGAAGTGGACCTGATTGTCCTGCTCGTTTATCTTCAGGTTTGAAAGGCCGGCGCGCAGCCGAAATATCATGTCGGGGTCAATTTGATAGACGGCGAATATTCCGTTGGGATTCTTCGGCTCCAGTCCAAAAAAGATGCGGCGCTGGACAATCGCGTCCAGTCCCGCGATACGCGTGAGGCACTCCAGCAGGAGCAGTGTCAAAAACGCTATCAACAGGCTTCGGAAAGCGAACCGTTTCATCTGCATCTTTCAGTTGGCGCGTCCGGGTAAGCGTGGCCGGCATGCGACCGGACAGAGGGCCGGACTCAAACATCCCGGAACCTTCATAAAGAACCCGTCCGCCCGATTTTAGTGCTTTCCCGCCGCCATCGCAAGGACAGACCGGTGAGCCAACTCAAAGAACGTTGCATGGCGGGGCAATATGTGTCACCTTATGACCGGGACGAGGCGGACAAAGCGTCCCCATTCCCGCTACTCCCAAAGGAGGATTTGACCATGCGCGTTAACCGCAGAACTTTTCTTGGCGCCTGCGCCGCGGCAGGCGCGGGGTGCTGCCTGGGTGGAAACGCCCATTCGGCAACCTTATCGGGCAAACGCCAGTTCAACCTCTCCATCTCCATTGAGGCGCTGGAGAAGGAACCGGAGCGGCTCGATGTCTTTGCGAAGGCCGGCGGGACGCACGTGTGGGTGCCGGGCTTTTTCTACGGCCATTGGCCGGTGCCGCTGGACAAGGTGTGTGCATGGCGCAGGCGCGCGATGGACATGGGCCTGGACGCGCAGATGATCAACATCCCCCTTGGGCACCCGGGCGACGCGCTCGGCTCGTCGAGCGGGGCCTTTCCGCTGACCGGTCCCAAGTACTGGCACAACGGACAGCGTCCCGACGGGAAGCTCTACTCGGGCACCTCGCTGCATGAACCGGCCACGGAGGAGAATGTCGCCGCGCTGAAGGAAATCGCCAAGTGCGGCGTGCAGCGCGTGTTTGTGGACGATGATTTCCGGCTGGCGCCGTCGCCCGGCCAGATCGGCGGCTGTTTTTGCGGCGAGCACAAGGCGGATTTCCTGAAGAAGGGCGGCTACGCCGAGAGCGCGTGGGCCGAACTGCTGGACTGCGTGGAACGGCGCGAACTCTCCCCCATCCTGCGCGCCTGGGTGGAATACACCTGCGACCAGTTGACGGCCTGTTTCCGGGCGCAGCAGGCCGCCGCGCCCACGATCGAGATGGGCAACATGATCATGTACTTCGGCGCGGAGAAGGCGGGCATCCGGTTGACGGACTATCGCGGTGTGCCATTCCGCGTGGGCGAGATGATGTTCCACGATGAGGCGTTCGGCACGGTCAAGGGCAAGACGGACGAGCTGTACTCTTGTCTCTTCCACCGCCGCTTCACAACGCCCGAACTGGCCTACAGCGAGACCACGGCCTATCCCTCGGATAAACTGTCGGCGGCCAATATGGCCGCCAAGCTGGCCGTGTCGACCATCGCCGACGTGCGCAACACGATGTTCATGTCCGGCCTGACGCCATTCCCCATGGCGCACTGGGACGTGCTCGCACCGGCCATGCGGCACCATACCAAGCTGCACGAAAAACTTGCCGGGCACACGCCCAAGGGGCCGTTCAAACATTACTGGGGCGAGGCCAGCCGCTACGTGGGTGACGATCAACCCTTCAGCCTCTGCCTCGCGTCGGGCGTGCCCTTCGAGGTGATCGACGCGCCGCCCCAGGAGGGCTGGGTGTTCCTGTCCGATGCGGACGCGAAACAGCTTTCCACGCAGAAACTGCCGGAGAAGGCGCGGTGGGTGTCGCGCATTGCCGGACCACAGGGCCCCGGCGCGCGGGTGATGGAGGAATCGCTGGAAGATGTCTTCGCGCTAAAGCATGAAATCGCGGATGCGCTGAAAGACGTTCCGCACGTCGTTGAAGACAAGCCCGTCGTCTGCGCGTGGTATCCCACGGCCAACGCGGTGCTGTTGTGGAACCTGTCCGAGACGCGCGAGAAACTGACACTGCGCATGGGCGCAACGGACAGGACGGTGGAGTTGGAGGCCTTGGGGGCGGATATTGTTGAATTGGTGTAAGAAACTCTAGGCGCAAAGATCGCAAAGAGCACATAGAAGAGGCGGCCGTCTTGGGTCCCCCCTCGAGGGGGCTCGCCGCGGCGTAGCCCTTCGGGCGAAGCCGGGTGGCCGGCGAAAGCCGACCGGGGTGTCGTCTTCAATCCCCCTTTGAAGGGGGCAGGCCCGCAGGGCCGGGGGATGTGGAGCCTTAGGCACACTCGGGGCAAACATCCCCCGCCGCTTCGCGGCACCCCCTTCAAAGGGGGATTTAAGAGGGTGCGTGCCCGTTCGTGCCGTTATTCTCTTCTCCCCATCCCGTTCATCCTCTTCATCCCTGTTAGATTCCTCTTGTCTTCTTACTTCGCGCAGAGCGCCAGGATGCCGTCGATGTCCTCACGCCCCAGCTTGGCGTGCTCGCCGATCTTCTCGCCACGCGCAGCGATGCGCTGTCCCACGCGCCCGATGCCCTCGGTGACGCCGTACTCGGCCAGGCGCGTCTTCACGCCCAGCGACCGGAAGAACTCCTCCGTCTTGGCGATCGCCGCGTCGATGCGCGCGTCCTCCGACCCGTCGCGGAGGCCCCACACGCGGTCGGCATACTTGAGCAGCTTGGACTTCTTGGCACCGCGGCAGTACTGCATGGTCGCGGGGAACACCACGGCCAGCGTCTGCGCGTGGTCCAGCCCGTAAAGAGCGGTAAGTTCATGGCCCATCATGTGCGTGGCCCAGTCCTGCGGCACGCCGCAGGCGATGGCCCCGGCGAGCGCCTGCGTGGCCGACCACATCACGTTGGCGCGCGCATCGTAGTCAGTCGGGTTCTCCAGCGCCTTCGGCCCCTCCTCGATGAGCGTGAGCAGCACGGCCTCCGCCTGGCGGTCCTGCAGCGGCGCGTTCACCTCGTAGGTCAGATACTGCTCCAGCACATGCGCAAACGCGTCCACCACGCCGTTCGCCGTCTGGCGCGGCGGCAGCGTGTAGCTTGTCTCCGGGTCGAGGATGGAAAACTGCGGGTAGACATGCTCGCTGAAGAAGGCGCGCTTCTCCAGCGGCTCCATGCGCGAGACCACGGAGAAGCCGTTTGATTCCGAGCCCGTGGCCGGCAGCGTGAGCACGCAGCCCAAAGGCACCGCCTTTGTGACCGGGGCGCCCTTGGCCAGGATGTCCCACGGGTCATCCCCCAAAAAAGGAATGGCCGCGGCGATGAACTTCGTGCCGTCCAGCGTGGACCCGCCGCCCACGGACAGCAGGAAGGTGATGTCCTCCTGGCAGGCCAGCGCCACCGCCTTCATGCATGTCTCATAATGCGGATTGGGCTCGATCCCGCCAAACTCGATAACCTCATGGTCCTTTAGCGCGGCCTTGACCTGGTCATACACGCCGTTCTGCCTGATCGACCCGCCGCCGTAGGTCATCAGTATCCTGGCATCCTTCGGCGCCAGCGTGGAGAGGTTTGCAATGGTGCCCTTGCCAAAGTCCAGCAGGGTCGGATTGTGAAAGCGGAAATTCTGCATGGTTCGTGACTCCTTCTGACCGGCATTATGGGGAAACTGAATGCGTCGCTTCAATGTGGCGCAGGCATTCCTGCCTGCGCAGTGCAGACAGAAATGTCTGCACTACACTGGCACGACTGCATTCGCCACAAAATGAACCACAATGCCATCCGCGCACATTCCCACGGAGGCAAATCGCGGCCATGCCGCCCAAAGCAGAGGAGGCTTCCAGCCTCCTCCGGCAAGAGCCCGAGCCAAAATTCCAAGAAGAACGCGGCAGGATGCCGCGTCTACTTTCCTTGACCGCGGCGGCCATGCCGCCGCAGTCCATAGAAAACCCGCGCGGGGTGTTGGGTGGCGTGATGGAAACCTCCGACACACGCGGGCGCGCCAACAGAAAGCGCCCGGCCACCGCTCTCGCGGATGACCGGGCGCACATCACGTGCTCTTTCTTCTTGCGTCCTACTTCACCGGCACCTCGGCCTCGGCGGGCTGGGGTGTGGTGGCCTCGTCGGGTTCGTTTTCGAAGGTCACCTCGGCCTGTTCGGGCTGGGGACCGGGGCGCTCGAAGGTGCACTTGTCGCCGTCGCAGTACATGTCCTGCACCTCGTCAGTGTTCACGTTTTCGAAGTTGAGCGGGCCCAGTTTGGCCTTGGAGCGCTCGAAGACCTCCTTGGTGATCTCCTGATACGGCGCCTGGGCGTAGCTGTGGTCGCGGATGGGCAGGAAGCTGATGGACTTGAGCCGCGTTTCGTACAGCTCCAGAATCTGGGGAATCTCCTTCGCCTCTTCCGAATTGAAGGTGATGGTGGCGCTCACCTGGTTGTCGGCCCAGTAGTACTGCATCTGTGCCACGTTCTCCACCTGCTCCCAGATGGACACGTCCTTCTTGGAGCGCTGGAAGAACTCCTCATGCACGGGGAAGTAGACGACCCAGGTGTTGTCGCCGTAGACCGACTCTTCCAGCCGGTACCCCGCGCGGCGCAGCGGCTCGACGAGCGGGCTGGTCTTGTCGATGCGGATCGTGCGGTGGTAGTACTCGGAGTGGGCGTAGTGGATGCCCGGCGTCACGCCCGGCAGCAGCGACACGGTGCCGCTGGGCTTGATGCTGGTCTTCTTGATGCTCTCGGGCACGCACAGCCACTGGGAGTAGATGCGGTCCAGCTTGCCGATGTACTTGTAGCCCTCGTCGCACCAGCGGAAATGCTCGCGGCGGCCGTGGCGCTGGAAGCTTTCGATGATGCCCGACTGGCTCAGGCCGATGCGGCGGTTGCGCAGCATGATCGCGTTTGTGCGCTCGATGTGCGTCGGGATCAGCGTCACTGTCTTGGCGTAGAGATAGGCGAACTTGAGCGTGCGCCGGTATTCGTCGAGCGTCTCGTGGCGCGAGGGGAAGGTTTCCACGAGGTTGCAGATTTCGTAGGACTCCAGGCTCTGCTCGGCGCAGGGATTGGTCCCCGTGACCTTGGCGTCGATATAGTTCGCGCCGTCCTTCACGCGGCCGTAGGCCCGCGCGTTTTCAAGCCAGAAGTAGCCGGGCTCGCCGTTCTTGGCGGTCTGGCCCCCGGCGTCGGTGTAGTCCATGCCCTCGCGCGCGATGATGCTGTTGTTGGACGCCCAGCGCCAGGCCATCAACTGCTCCTTGTGCAGGCTGGGGTCCTTCAACTGGAGGTATTCGGCGTCGTCGGGCTCGCCCAGGGCCAGTTCGGCCGTGCGGCGCACGCCGCCGGACACGACGCACTTGCCGATGACGTTCATGAGGTCGGTGATGTCGGTCGACGAGACCTGATGGCCCGCGCGCGGCACGAGAATCTTGTCGATGTTCTGGATGCACTCGATGAGCGGCGCCGGGCCGGGCGCGATGCCGCCAAAGGTCTTGATGATCGAGCCCCGTTCCCGGATTTTCCCGTAGTCGACATGCGCCGGGCGGCGCGCCTTGCCCACGTAGGCGTTAAGCACGACGCGGACGAGATCGGTCCAGCCCTCTTTCGAATCCTCGACAACGTGGGTGTACTCGCCGATCTGCGGCGCCTGGATCGTCAGCTTGCCGGCGCCCTTGGTGTCAAAGGCCACGCCCGTGCCCAGCATGGACAGGTCCATGAGGAAGCAGAAGGGCTCGGCGAAATCCGTTTCCAACTCGTCGGTGGACACAAAGGCGCAGTTGTTCAGCGCGCCCGAGCCGCGCTCGTAGATGTAGTCCGAGCCCATCATCCACAGGCCGCGGCCCGGCGGCAGGAACTTGAAGCCCCACATGAGCTTGAACATTTCCTGGGCCGACCGCTGCGCCTTTTCCGGCTTCCACGGCAGCTTGAGGCTCATGCAGTGGTTGTGCTGGATGGTGTAGCACCCCTCCACCACGCGCCGCAGGGTTTCCCAGTACTCCTCGGTGCGGCCCGTCCCGTCGTCTATCACGCGGGCATAGGTCCGCTTGAAGGTGATGTAGCCCAGCGGCCCCCACTGGGGCTGCTTTCCCCGGTAATCCCCCAGGAACTTGTCAGAGAGCTTGAATCGCTCGCGCACGGTAAACATTTTCGTCAGCCTCCTAAGTCGTTTCTCTCTTCACGCTGTCAACACACTTTACGCGGTCGGTTTTCGGTCACACCTTGCGGTGCTGGGTGTGCACCCAGGGCAGACCGTCAACCTCTTCCACTTCATAATCGGCAAAGACGTTCGGATAGCGTTCGGCCACTATCCGGTACACCTCGCCGAACAAATACCGTATTTCCTCCTCGGCGTGCGGGTCGGTGCGGTTTTCGATCACATGGCGCAGCGCCCGGAAATTGCACGACCAGCCGATGGTGGTGGCCAGGCCGATGGGCGCCACCCGCCGGAACGCCGAGGTCAGCTTCTTCTTCACGTCGAAGCGGATCTCATCGTCAATCTTGTACACCTCGGCCAGTTCGCGCTGGATCGCCTCCAGGTGCTCGAAGGTCCGCGCCAGAATCGACATGCCCTCGTCGTTCTCCTGAATCTGCACCGGGATGTAGGCCGAAAGCGTGTCGAGCCGCACAAAGCGCAGCGATTCCTGCGACATGGCCGTGCCGGAGCGGTGCCGCACCAGTTCATGGGTCACCACGCGGCTCACATCGGCGAAGATGAAATTCATCGTCGCGTGCTCCAGCACGCTGCCATGGCCGACCCGGATGATGTTCTCCAGGTAGGCCGCATTGCCCTGGCGCACACGGGTCACATTGGGATTGAGCCCCGCCTCAAAGGACCGGTAGCACAGCCGCCCCATCACCTCGCACACCCGTTCCCCGTCGCTCGGGGCGTCGGTGGCCCACTGGGAAACCCCCAGGTGGTCGAGATAGCCCTGCATCCCCTCTTCGATGACGCGGGTCTCACCCACCAAAAACACTTTCGGCTTTACAAATTTCATTCTTACACTGTCCTTACAATACGCACCAAGTGCCCAAAAGGGCGTTTCGGAGAATCCGCATTTTCTCCAACCGTCCATCGCCTCTGCACACCTCCGCAGGGGGTCTGGAGCGGGGATGAAATATAGCAACCGTTCAGGCCGATGTAAAGAGGATTCTTAATGGCGCAACAGGGAACTGAATTAGCATTTTTCGCACACACTAGCGAATTACCATAATCCTATATATTGTGTGTCGTTAGATTTTTAACAACAATATATAGTGTTTTATTGCAGGTGTGGCAAAAGCGTGAGGCCCACGGTGTCAACCCCTCATGTGGGTGAAAAATCGGGGACAAACAACTCCTGTTTTGCCGTGCTAAGTCCCTGTTTGCTCATCGTTTCCAAACATTGCATGCCGCTTTCCAGTACCGCGAGGGGGACCGTTGACGGCGTGAGATGTGGGAGTACTATGGGACTGTCCGTTTCCCCAAGAAAGGAGCGCGTTTAGGCGTGACGCGAGACCTTTAGTATCAATATATTGTGTTACTTATCGATATTTCGCAATTTATACACAATATATTGTGCCACATGCCCTGTCAGCGCATTTCCTAGAGGGGGCTAAATTGACAGTATCCTCGACCCTTTCGCTTTGCCCCCTTGCGCTGTCGCGCAACCCCGCTTCAGTTGACACTGTCGTCCGGCGTTTCAAGGGTGTATCCGCGCCCGTCTCGAGCCCCGGAAAGCAGCGACTGCCCCCCGCACAACTTTGCCCGTATCCCGCCATGCTGGTCCGTGCGCCACAAAGGCAGTCCCCGGGCGGCATAACGGCCGGCCACACCGCGCCCCAGCGCGGGGAGCCGACCCGTGTCGCGGGTGGACACGACCACCGCGTTCGGGCGCACCGCATCAAGAAAGGCTTCGCTGTTTGAGGTGGCCGACCCGTGATGGGGCGCTTTCAGCAGCTCGGCGCGGCAGTCCCCATTGCTGAGCAGTTTCTCCGCAGCCGCCTCAATATCGCCGGCAAAGAACACCCGGCCCTGCCCCCAGCCCACGCGCAGCACCAGCGACTGGTCATTGTCCCGGCCGCCGGGAATCTCAGTTGCCGGCGGGCTGAGCACCTCGACTTTCGCCCCCGCAAGGGGTATTTCGGTGCCCGCCGCCACACGGTGCACCGGCACCCCCTGGCGTTGGCAGGTCTCCAGAAAGAGGGTCTCCAATGCATCCGGCCTCTCTCCGCCAGGCGGGAGCCAGGCGCCTTTCACGGGGAATTGCTCGACAACATGTATCAGGCCGCCCAGATGGTCGCTGTCGGGATGGGTAGCCACCACGGCATCCAGGCGGCGGAGACCATGGACGCGCAGGTATGGCGCAACCACCATCCGCCCCTGGTCCAGTTCAATGTCATCCTTCCGGTCGCCGCCGTCAATGAGCGCCACCGCGCCGGACGGGGTGACGATGCAGGCCGCGTCCGCGTGGCCCACGTCGAGAAAGTCGATGCGGGGCTGTGCCGGCCGCACAGACCACAGCGTCACCGCCGCCACGGCGCAGGCGGCGGCAACCACCCACCGCCGCCGCGTGGGCGGCGCGTCGCCCGAAAGCAGACGCCATGCGAGAAACATGGCCGCGAACCACAGCAGCAGCGCAGGCGGCGTGGGCCGGGAAAGGACGAAATAGCCAGCCGGGGCCGAGGCGGCCCAGCCCACGGCCTGCTCTGTCAGCCACACCACCGGCCACAGCGCGTATCCCGGCACGACGGCGGCCGCCGGAAAAACGGCCGCAAGGACCACGGTTGCGAAGATAAGCCACAAGGCCACGCCGAGCAGCGGCACCACGGCCAGGTTTGCGGCCAGCCCGGCCACGGGCAGGATGTGGAAATGCCACACGGCCAGCGGCGCGGACAGCGCCTGCGACCCGACCGTGGCAGCAACGGCCTCGCGCGGCCCCCGCGGAAGCAGCGTGAACCGCCGCACCAGCGGTTCCTGAAAAAGCAGCAGCGAAGCCATGGACAGATAGGACAACTGAAAGCCGAGGTCGAAGAGACCCGGCGGCTCGAGGACCAGCAGCACAAAACCGGACAAACCCAGCGCGGTCAGCGTGTCGGGTTCGCGGTCGAACAGCTCGTAGGCCAGCACGGCCGACACCATAAGCGCCGACCGCAGCGTGGGCGGCTGGGCGCCGGCCGCCAGCGCGAAGAGAAAGACGCCGGCCATCACGCAGGCCGCGCGCAGCCGCCGGTAGGGGATCACCATGCCCAGGACCAGCGAAAGGCTGAGGTAGATGAGGCCGACGTGGAGCCCGGACACGGACAGCACATGCACCGTGCCCGACGCCACAAACTGCCCGTAAAGTTCGCGGTCGAACCCGCTGCGCTCGCCGAGCCAGATGCCCAGCACAAACGGCACCACCCCGGCGGGCACGGCCGCGCACAGCCGCCCGGCCTGCCACTGGCGAAAATGTGAAATGGCTTGGCGCACCGGCCCGGCAACCTGCCCCGTGTCGGACAGCCCCTCTTTGCGCAGCGTTATTCGACTGAACACCGCCTTGCGGCGGCACATGTCCTCCAGGCCGTAGACGCCGAAATTGACGGGGCCGATGTCGGGCCGCAGTTCGCCCGTGACCCGAACCTCGGTGCCATCCAGCAACGGCCCCGTGGGGTCGCGCCAATAGGCCAGACAGCGCCCCCGCAGGGGGAACGTCTCCCCGCCGTCCACGCATGCCGACACGTCCAGCAGGAAGCGCATGCTGTCCGTGCCGGGAAGAAACACGGGCGCCTCGGACACCGCGCCAATGAGCGTGCAGCGGCGGTTGGGATGCTCCATGGCCAGCAACGACACCCCATCCCCCCCCTCCGGCGGCGCGCGCAGCGCCCATGCGGCGGCGCCCAGCGCCATGCACAGAAACACAAGCGCGGCCCGGTCCCGCCAGGGAAGCCGCGCCGCCACCCACACAACGGCGACAACCGCGAACAGCCCCGCCAGCAGCGCGCCCGCGCCCGGCCCCTGCAGCCAGGCGGCCATGCGGATGCCCAAGGCAAGCCCAAGCGCCATCCAGACCCAATGCCGGTTCACGGGTTGTCTTTCCCCGCCACTTTTCCGACCGCGCCCCCGCGGCGCGGTGCATGGGGACCATGGTAATCACCCCCGACTCGGGGATCAACCAAACCCGGCAATGCTCAGCGATGTGAAATTCTGACCTTTTGCGCTGCCGCGCACCGGGCACGACCGGGAGCACCCGCCCGAGCACAAACATTACCCAATTCATTCCCCAATGCCCCCGTTCGTACCCATCGGGCGGTCTGGCCGCGGCCAAGACAGTTCACACGCCATCGGAGCGAAGATTCTTGAGGACGCGCCGCCGCGCAGTCTCCGGTGCTTTGCTGCAATTTTTGCGCGCCACTTGTCAGCGCAGGGCGAGCAGCACCAGGTTGTGGCAGAACACCGCGCAGCCCACACCGGCGGCAAAATGCCTGTATCCCCTGAAAAGGCACCGGTCCGGCTTGAAAGTGCGTTTTAGCACCGGGATGGCTCCCCCGGCACCCGCGCGGAAACGCTGGCCGTTCTGGATGGCGTGTGTGTGCTCGCGCTCTTCTTCGGCCTCGGTGCGCCGTCCAATGATTTGACTCGGGCACGCTGTCTCCGGTAATATCACGTTGCCTTCGCCGGAGTGGTGGAATGGCAGACACGCACGGTTCAGGTCCGTGTGCTCGCAAGGGCGTGGAGGTTCAAGTCCTCTCTCCGGCACCATTGAAAAAGAACACGGGCCGCTGATGGAAACATCAGCGGCCCGTTTCGCATTTATTGGGGGTGGGGTGCCGTCAACGCAACAGCGTGAGTCCCAGTCCGGCGGCAAAGCACAGCACGCCGAAGAGGAGCCAGCCGACCACACGGCCGGCGGAGATGTTCTTCTCGCGCATGCGTTCCCGGAACCGCAGCCAGGACAGGCGCCATGGGTCGGGGTCCACCACGGCCACAATCACCGTGATGTTGTCCTTGCCGCCGCCGGCCAGCGCCAGGTCGACCAGGCGCTTCGCCATGGCTTTGGCCGTGACCGGGCGGGCCAGTTCGGCGGCGATTTCGGAATCGCGCACCATGTTCACCAGCCCGTCGGTGCACAGCAGCACCACGTCGCCGGGCGAAAGCAGCCAGCGGTAGGTGTCGACCTCCATCTCCGGGTGGGTGCCGATGCTGCGCGTGACCAGGTTCTTGCGCTTGTCCTTTTCCGCCTCATCGCGGGTCATCAGGCCCAGCTTGACCTGTTCATCGACCCACGAATGGTCTTCGGTGCGCGAAAGGATGACCCCGTCGCGCAGATGGTACGCGCGCGAATCGCCCACGTTGCCTATCCACGCCATGCGCGGCTCGACCAGCATGGACAGCAGCGTCGTGCCCATGGGCCGGCCGCTCTGCACCAGGTCGCAGTTTGTCTGAAAAATGCTGGCGTTGGCGCGGTTCATGGCCGCGCGTATTTGAGGCAGAAAACCGAGTGTGGCGGCATCGAGCACGACATCCACGTTCGGCGAATCGGGCTCCGGCGGATCCTCCTTGACCAGGTCCCGGAGAATGGAAACGGCAAGCTTTGACGCAATGTCACCGCCCGTGTGTCCGCCCAAGCCGTCCGCCACAACCAGAAACGCACCCTGCTTGAAAAGTTTCAGGCCGGGGGCGTCCTCGCCGAAGATGCCAAAACTGTCCTCGTTTTTTTCTTTTCTTCGGCCGATGTGTGTGATACCGGCCACATCCAACAGCATGGCATTTCTCCTTTTCCAAGCCAGAGGATAGCAGACCCCGCCGCCGGGCGGCAAGGGCGGTCTCTTTCATGAAAACACCGGACCGCGCGGTAGCACCCACTTGACAGCTACTGTAGTTACAGTATAAACTATGGTAAACACAGTATGGAGGCGCGCAAAATGAAGGCAAAGCAACCGTCCAAACTGGAAATGGCGATTCTGAGCCGGCTTTGGGAGCAGGGCGGCATGACCGTGCGCGAGGTGATGGAGGCGCTGCCCGATGGCAAGCAGCGCGCCTACACCTCCGTGCTGTCCATCCTGCAGGCGATGGAGCGCAAGCGTCTGGCGCGCCATGAATGCCGCGGCAATGCGCATGTGTACCATGCGGTGGCGGTTCAGGACACCACGCTGGGCAGTGCGCTGCGCGACCTGGTGCGCGATGTCTTTGGCGGGTCACCCACGGCGGCGGTGCAGCGCCTGCTGCAGGACGGCGACGTGTCGGGGGCGGAACTGGACGAGGTGGAACGGCTCATTGCCGAACTGCGCGAAAAGCGGGGTGCCGCCGGGGAGGCAAAATAATGCCGGGCTTGGCCGCACTGTCCCCAATGGCACTGGGCCATTTGGAAGCGGTCCTGCTGCACAGCCTTTGGCAGGGGCTGCTCATCAGTCTCGCTGTGTTTGTGCTGCTGCACCGCATCCCGGTGGGGCGGCCCAATCTGCGCTACGGGATGGCCGTGGCCGGGCTGTTCGGGCTGGTCCTGGCCGTGCTCGTCACCTGGTGCGCGCTGGTCTACATGGAAGGCGCGCGCGTGACGGGGACCGTGACCGGCATCACACAGGCGGCCACTTCGGCGACGGTGTTGCCGGCGGCGGACACCCCGCCCGCTGCAACGGTGACGCAGTCGCGGACTCCGTCCGCCATCGTTCCGGCGCAGGTGCTGCTCTGGTGCTGGTTCGCCGGTGTCATGGTGATGCTGCTGCGCCTGTGCTGGCTGCTGCGCGGCGCGCGCAGCCTGTCGCGGCGCGCATTGCCCGTGGATGACCCGGTGGTCTGTGCATTGCGCGACGAGATGCGCGCCGCACTGCGTGTCTCACGGCGCGTGACGGTTCGCGCGGTCGAAGGGCTCGCCTCGCCCGTGGCCATGGGCCTGTTCTGGCCCGTCGTGCTGCTGCCCCTGGCCATGATTACCGGCCTGACGCCCGACCAGCTTCGTGTTGTGCTTGCCCACGAACTGGCCCACATCCGCCGCTACGATTATCTCGTCAACTTCCTGCAGCTCGTTGTCGAGGCGCTGCTCTACTTCAATCCGGCCGTGTGGTGGCTGAGCCGTCAGATCCGTATCGAGCGCGAGGCCTGCTGCGACGCGCTCGCCGCCAACCTCTCCGGCGGCCCCGAACCCTACGCCGTCGCGCTGGCCCAAGTGGCCCGCGCCTGTTTGTGGGGCACGGTCCTTCCCGCCCCGGCCCAGGCCTTTGGCGCGGAACAGCGCCCCGGCAGTCTGGCTGACCGCGTTCGCCGCCTGCTTCTGCCCGGCTACTGGCCCCGGCTCCGCCTGCGCGGACACAGTATCCTCCTGGGCCTGCTCCTGTCCGCCGCATTGCTGCTGGGCCTCTACCAAAGCTCCAAACTGGGCGTGGCCTTTGCCGGGTGGTGCTTCACCGACGCCCAGCGTGTGGAGGCGCTGAACGGGATTGACAAAGAACTGATTCCGCGTCCTTGGGACCCGAGCGGGCAGCGGGAGCAGGTGAAGGTGTCGGGCCGACTGGTACTGCCCGAGGGCAAGACGCTGCCTGCGGAGGGGGTCAAGGTGGGTTCCACGTGCATCAACCGAAACTGCACCACTTGTTCGGGCGTCAGGCGGGAGGGCAGTGATTTCTACAGTGAGTTGCCCACCGGTGAAATCTATCTCCTTGCATGCGTGCCGGGGTACGCACCGAAAGGGGTGGGTCCGTTGCACAGAGACGCGGCACAGCCAATCGAAAACATAGAGATTGTTTTGGAACCATGCATACCGGCCACGATTCGGTTTGTGGATGAGAATCACGCGCCTGTTGCGGGCGTGGCAGTGAGCGGGGGGTACCAGTTCCCCTCCTCGGTGAGCACGGTCAGTATCACCCGCAGTTCCGACGCGGATGGACGCGTCCAAATTGACCAGTCCGACAAGGCGCCGGTTCCCGTTTCGCTCACCGCCGAGGCGCCCGGTTTTGTCCGGGCATCAAGGAATGACCTGCCCCTGGCCATTGGCACCACCATTGAATGGGTGCTTCAGACCGACAAGCCGATAGAGGGTGTTGTCGTGGACAAGGCCGCCGACACTCCTGTGGAAGGGGCCGAGGTGGTGCTTTTGTCCAGCGGAGTGGCGAACCTTGTCGTGATGGGCGGGGACGACAAGGTGGTGGCCACCTCCAACGACCGGGGAAAGTTTGTTCTTCAGGGTTTTGAGAAGAACCAGGAGCATTACCTCTTGGTGCGCCGCGCGGGCTATGGCCCCGAGACAGTCCATATAAGCCAGTCCACCGAGTCCACGGTGAAAGTGTCGCTGGAGCCGCGGCGTGTACGGGGTGTCATTCGAGGGGACCTGAGCCTTCTGTATCGCAAGAAACCGGATGAACTTCCCGGTTGGACGAAAAGTCTTCCCCCGGCGGCGAAAATTCTCCTTCGTCACGGCATGGACCGGCTGAATGACACGCTGAACACAGGCACGCCCATGGTGTCCAGCGGTACGCTTGTGCAGGTGGGCGGGATGTATCAGACCGTTGCCCGCATGGACACGCCGGTTGCAGTCAAAGACGGCCTGGGAACTTTCGAGCTCGACGTTCTGCCGACAGGCTTGCTCCAAATTGCAGCCGGTCCCATGGTCAGACAAGTGGAATTGCGGGGAACGTCACAGGACGTGACGATTGACCTGATCAAGCCGGAAGAGTCTCCCCGGCGTCTTGTGAAGTTACATTTTTCCGTGCCTGACGGTGCGCCTGCAGCAGCCGGAACCGTAACGGTCAGCAGTAATGGAAAAGACAACATCGCCGCCCAAACCGCCAAAGTGCCCATTGCCGACTCCTGGGGGGAACTGACGGTTCCCGTCCCCGGGAGCGTGACCGTTCAGGTGGACAACCTCGCGGGATACCTGCCTAAACCGGAAGGACCCTTTTCTTCTTACGGCTCAACAGGCAACCGCAGCGAGATTCCTGCAGGCGCCGAACCCTTTGTGGTGGAAACGCCCCTCGAACGTGCAGGCGCCGTGCGTGGCGTGGTGCTGCACGCTGACGGAACGCCGGCGGCATCTGTTCGTGTTAGCGCGTGTGTGGTCATGTCGGAATGGGGGAAGGGCACCACGTACAATTCCCTTTCCAATATGGCCAATCAAACCACTGCGAAGGGCGAATTTGCCTGTATGCCCGCACCGCTCAATCAGACCATCGAGGTCACCGCCACGATGGACTGCGCCGCGCAGCGGACAAGCGTCAAACTCTCCGCGTGGAAACCCGTCGGCAACGTGGAACTGAAATTCGGAAAGAGCATTGATGTTCCCGTGCTGGTGCTGGGGCCCGACGGCCTCCCGGCGCCCAATGTGCAGGTGCATTTGACCGGCCCCGTGGGGACCAGTCTGCCCACGGACTTGGGCGGGCGTTGCGTCTTCCACGGAGTGGACCCGGAGCAGAAATATGTGTTTCGCATTGAACCGGCCCTGCTTTACCAACGCGAAACGGCGCCCTTGACCCCGGACGGCACCGAGAATGTGCTGCGTTTAAGGGAAGGGCTGCGCCTTGCGGGGGAGACACGTTTCAGCGACACAGACAAACCCGCCGCCAACATCCGGCTTCGGGCATGTCTGGTGCCCGAAACAGCGCAGGCCGGTACCGACTTCTATTTCACCGACACCACCACGGACGACCAGGGGCGGTTTCTCTTTACCACTCTGAGTCCCGGCAAATTCCGGCTTGTCATTGGTTTTGACCAGTCCACTGACACGCTGGAATGCGGGTCAGACGAAGAACGCACCTTCACCGCCGGACAGGCCGCGCCCGCACTGATACGGGTGAAGCCGGTGGAACGGCAGGGTGGGTGAAATGCAGCTAAGCGAAATGCGACCCACCGCGATCTTCTGTCAGCCTTGATCGCCGGGGGGGAATGCCGAATGGCATTTGGTTGGGCGGGGAATGTACTGTGGCGCCCTTGCAGGGCTTCGGAACCAAAGACAACCTTTTTCCTGGGGCGTTGCCCCAGGCTATATCCTTGTGCGCCTTCGGCGCGTCCGAACCATGCGGAACTTCCGGGCGTCGGTGGTTGCGTCATCCTGCGCGCCGAAGGCGCGCAAGGCACCAGCCCGGGGCAACGCCCCGGGGAACCAAAGCTATGCGAAATCCCAGCACTGAAAGTGCGAAACAGCCGCGTTCGGCCATGAGCAGCCGCGATTCGTTCGGTACCCGTCCTCATCATTGGCCGCGCGTTGTCAAATGTCGAGTATCTCGTCGCGCTCAAAATGAAGCCGTACCACCTTGGGACAGTCCTCTTCGCCAAAGTGGCATTTCACTGCGTCGCGAACCCGCTCGTGCAACTCATTAACGGTGTCGGCTTCCGTGAAGATGGCCTCACTCAGTCCCCGTGCGATGAATCCGCCGTTTGGCGCATCTTCCACAAGGAACAGGAACTCAGTCACTGGATTACACCTTTCACGAATGTCCAAGTCCTACGCCGGGAATCCGTACGGCGCGCGCGGTTCGCGGCTCACAAACGCATTCGCCTCGTCGCTGTCGAATTTCTCCGCGACGGGGTCCCATTTCATGGGCTTGCCCAGCCAGCGGGCGATGTTGCCCAGGTGGCAGACGGTGCAGGAGCGGTGGCCGATTTCCACGTCCGCGACGGACAGTTCGCGGGAACGGATGCAGTCGCGCCAGTTGGCCATGTGCGTTTCGCTGCTGTCCGGTTTGTACTCTTTGCCGCCCATGATTTCCTTGGCCAGTTCGGGCGGGTTGGTCTTGAACTCGCCGCGCGCGGTGCTGATTTCGCCGCGTTCGCCGACAAACTTGCCGCCGCCGGCGTTGCCCCGGCCGTCAATGTGCAGCAGCACGCCGTTGGCATAGCGCATGTGGATCGGGGCCGTCAGCGCGCCGCCGTTGGCCCAGGCGCCCTCCTTGGCGATGGAAAAGCCGAAGCGCTCCGATTCGGGCGCGTCCATGTCGGCCCAGATTTCCACCGGCCCTGAGTTGTCCATGCCCAGCGCCCACTGAATCTGGTCGAGCCCGTGCGCGCCCCAGCCGGTCATTTCGCCGCCCGAATAGGGCCGGAACGAGATCCAGCCCAGCGGTCTGCCCTTGGCGTCAAGCCGATTCTCGGCGCGCGGCAGATACAGGTCCTTGTTGTAGGGGCGCGGCTGCGTCTGGCCGCACCACGCGTCCCAGTTGAGCCCTTCCGGCAGCGGCTCTTCCGGCAGGTCGCAATCCCACGGGCTGGGGTAGTTGGCCGAATGCACTTCTTTGATGGTGCCCAGGCCGCCCTCGCGGATGAATTTGCAGGAGAGGATGTTGGGCAGGGTGGACCGCTGCTGGCTGCCCACCTGCACGATGCGCTTGTTCTTGCGCGCGGCCTCCACCATGAGCCGCCCCTCGCGGATGGTCAGGGTCATGGGCTTTTCGACATACACGTCCTTGCCCGCGTTGCAGGCGTCAATGCAGGGCAGCGCGTGCCAGTGGTCCGGCGTGGCGATGACCACCGCGTCAATCGACGGGTCCGCCAGCATCTCGCGGTATTCTGCGTACACCTTCCAGCCCTTGTCCTTGAACTTGGCCAGTCGTGCCGGATTCAGGTCCGCCGCCGCCACGCCCTCCATGTCGGACACTTTCCCGACCTCCCGAACGAGGTCCTGCGCGCGTCGGCCCACGCCGATGAATCCGACCTGGATGCGGTCATTGGCGCCAAAGGCGCTGCGGGGGATGAACATCGGCGCCGTGGCCAGTCCGGCGGCGGCAAGAAAACTGCGGCGGGTCATGGACATCATAAGTCTCCTGTTTGGGCTGCCAACAAGTTCCAACCGCTATTATACGGACCAGCCGGGACCGTTCAACATGGCGTAATCCCCCAACAAGTACACATTCTCCCCCCTTCTGCTCCTTTCTTCCGGAGAAAATGAACCACAGAGGTCACTGAGGGGCACAGAGGGAGGATGATAATGGCAGAGTTGGTGTCTGCAATCTATCCTGCGCATTCTGCATCCTGCCGTCTTTTTCGCATCAACAGCATGAGTGCCACAGCCAGAACGCAGGTGACGCAGGTGACGCCCGTTCCGGCGTATATGGTCCACGGACGGTAGCGAAACACGATTTCCTTTTCCGCTCCGGTGAGCCGTACCCCCCGGAAGGTTTTCCATACCCGCTCGATGGGACGCGGCGCGCCGTCCGCATAGGCTTGCCAGCCGGGGTAGTACTGGTCAGTGAGCACCAGCAGTCCCGGCTTTCCCTGCGGCGGGCGGACCGTGACGCGCTGGGCGCGGTACCCGGTGATTTCCGCAGCCGTGGCATTTTCACCCGGCGGCGCGGTGAAATCGGGTTCGGGCTGGGCCTGTTGCAGGACGAACGCGCGGGGCCATGCGTTTTCGTTTTCAAAAATGGCGAGGTCGCCCCTGCGCGACACCAATCGGAAGGGCGGCGTGATGTCCAACCCGTCGAGCCAGTTCAGCCGGGGCGCGCCAAAGAAATCGTTTCCCAAGCCGAGCACCAGATAGCGGACCCCCGTGAGGTTGAGCAGCCCCGCCGCCCCGTCCGCCAGGGAAAGCCCCCCGCGCAGGCCCACCGTGGCGGTGCCGCCCGCCCCGGATTCCCCGGCCCTGATGCGCGGCGTGAGGCAGGGGTTGTACAGCGCATGAAACTCCGGCAGCGTGAAGGGGGACTGGCCGTTGAGGCAGGCCACGCCCAGCAGGGGCCCGAGTTTGGGAACGCGCCGGCCCTCATCGAGCGCGTAGTCGGCATAGACCCGCTGGCCCCGCGTGGCGTGTTCGCGCAGGAAGCTCCGCATCGACCCGTCCAGCCCGGTCAGGTCGGGTTCCCTGGGGATGTTGAAGTCCGAAACCGGATAGCATTTCCACGCGCAGGCCAGCAGCGTCAGCACCGGGACCAGGGCCAGCGTCGCGGGCCATGCCCCGGCTCCCGCCGTGCCGGGGCGCGCCAGCGTGGACACGGCTATCAGCAGCCCCATTGCCACGAAACCGAGCAGTGCCATGCTTGTGTCAAACCCCGTCCACATGCGGTCCGCCGCAAACGCCGCCAATCCGGCGAGCATAAGGAACCGCAGGGGCGACAGGGGCAGCCGCCGCCTCGCCGCCGTGCCCAAATCGTCCATCAGGCGCTGCGCGCCCAGCGCCGCCAGCACCGCGATGGACAGCAGCAGAAACGGCGCAAAGCGGATGGGCGCCTGAAACCAGCCTCCCGTGGGCACGCAGTGAAAATACACATGGGAGACCACGGAGGCGTTGCCGCGGAGGAGTTCCAGGGAGAGCATGCCAAGAAGCGCAAAGAAGACCGTCTCTGCCCTCGGGCGCAGCAGCGCATAGACGGCCAGCGCGAGAAGCGGCAACCCGATGAAAAGCAGGTTGCCCCCGGTGCTGTTTGCGACGAGTTGGCGCAAGAGTTCGGCGTGCGTGCCCAGTCCGGCGCCAAAGGCCGTTTCAAAACTGAGCGCGCCGGGTCCCCGCACACTGCGGAGCGAAAGCTCCGCCGTGGGAAGAATCTGAACGGCGGCAAAGCCCAGGGAGAACAGCGCCGCCGCGCCGAACCACGCGCCGGAGGAAAGGGCACCGCGGCCGCTCCTGTCGTGGACGAGCCGTTGCGCCATCCGAAAGCCGCCATAGACGGCCAGCAGCAGGCCGGTCCGGGCCGAGATTTCGGCCTCCCCGGCGAACAGTTGCAGTGCCAGCGCGCCGCCCAGCGCCACGGCCCTACGCGGTCCCGGCGCTTCCAGCAGCCTGTCGGCCAGCAGCAGAACAAGCGGCACCCAGACAGCACTGCAGTAGGTGTCCGGCACGGCGCACAGGTGCAGCACCGACCATTCGGAGAACGCGGCGGCCAGTGCCCCGCAGCATGCGGCCGCCGCACCAAGCCGCAGCGAACGCCGCAGATAAAGAAACATGAAAACGGCGAAGAGCCAGAGGTGCAGGCCGCCCACGAGCAGCCGGGCCGCGCGGCAGGGCATGAACAGGAAGAGCCAGTTGGGCGGATACAGCGGGCCGTATTCGAGCGTGGCGAACATGGGCATGCCGAGCATTTCATCGGGATTCCAGAGCGGCAACTCGCCCCGGAACAGGGTGTCCCTGGAGAAGAGCAGGTTGGGCAGGTAATAGCGCATGACATCGGCGACGGCGCCACCGCCGGCAGGGCCGCCCACGCGCCAGAACTGTGTCCAGACGTACAGGCCCGCCAGCACGGCGCATGCGCCCAGTGCCAGCATGCGGGCATGGCCCGCCCGCGCTTTTCCCGCTCCCGACTCGGTGCTCATCGCGGCGTTGTGAACCCCCGGCTTGGCTGTCCGGCGGGATTTCCCGTGCATCCCGCAGAATTCCAGTATAGCAAAGCGGAGGCATGGTTGTGTTGCGGGCGCTTTGGCGGCCGTAGGTGATGCGGCGAGTGCGGGGAGTTTGGGAGGAGGCGTCCCGGCGCGCCGCGCGCCTTCCTGGCCCGCACATATCACCAGTACGCGCCTGTCATATTCAAGACGAAACCGGCAATAAACTTAACCGCAACAGCAGAAAGACAGGCCGTCATTGCGAGCAAAGCGAAGCAATCTCTTGCTCGCCATATGCCGTTCGGCAAAGGCCGTCGCTTCAAGAGATTGCCGCGTCGGGCTTAAAGCCCTCCTCGCAATGACTGGTGAGACATGCTGGCTAGGCCAGTCCGACCAGGGCCTTGAGCCCGGCCACTTCCTTTTCGGTGAGGTTGCGCCATTCGCCGGGGCGCATGCCGTTCACCTCAATGCCCGCGAAGGTGATGCGGCGCAGTGTCTGCACGGGGTGGCCGACGGCATCGCACATGCGCTTGACCTCGCGCTTGCGCCCCTCGTGGATGATGAGCCGCACGAGCGAGTTGCCCGGGCGCGATTCGAGCACGCTGACCTTGGCGGGGGCGGTGGGTCCGTCCTCCAGTTCCACGCCCTGCTCCAGCCGCCTGGCGGCGGCCGGTTCCATTTTGCCGCGCACCCAGGCCAGATACTCTTTTTCGATGCCGAACTTGGGATGGATCAGGCGGAAGGCCAGTTCGCCGTCATTGGTGAGCAGCAGCACGCCCTCGACGTCGAAATCCAGACGGCCCACCGGGAACACGCGCGAATCGGTGCTATGGACGCAGTCGAGCACGGTGCGCCGGCCGTGGGTGTCCTTGGCGGTGGTGACGACGTTGCGCGGCTTGTTGAGGACGATGTAGACCTTCTTGTCCGTGCCCGGTTCGCGGCCGTCGACGGCAACGCGGTCCACGGCCGGGTCAACCGACTGGCCGAGGGTGGCGGTGACGCCGTTGACACTGACGCGGCCGGCGGAAATGAGTGCCTCCGAGGCACGCCGCGAGGCCACGCCGCATTCGGCCAGGTATTTCTGCAGCCGCACCACGGGTCAGTCCAGAATCCGCAGTTCGTCGATGGACGGCAGTTCTTTGAGGCTCTTGAGCCCGAAGGTGGTGAGGAACTCGTCGGTGGTGCGGTAAATCTTGGGGCGTCCCGGCAGGTCGGCCACGCCGGCAACGCGGATGAGCCGCTTGTCCTGCAGCTGGTCGAAGGCGTAGGAGACGCTCACGCCGCGGATGGCCTCGACCTCGGCGCGGGTGACAGGCTGCTTGTAGGCGATGATGGCCAGCGTCTCCAGGAGCGACTTGGACATGCGGTTGCTCTTCTTGACCTGGAACAGCCGCCGCACGTAGGGGGCGAACTGGGGCTTGGTCATGAACTGGTAACCGCCGGCGATCTCGCGCAGGGCGTAGGGAAGCGATTCCTGGGTATCCAGCTCCTCGCGCAGCTCCTCCAGCAGCATGGCCACGATGTCGGGGTCCATGTCGCCGAGCGCCTGGGCCAGGCGGTTCGCGCTGAGCGGCTTGTCGCTCACGAACAGGAGCGCGTAGAGCGCCTGCCGCGACTCCTCGCGGCCCAGCGTCTCCACCGGCTCAAGGATGTCCCCGGCGTCCGGGGCCCGTTCGATTTCTTCTTCGGGGATCAGTTCTTCTTGCGACATGGATGGGTCCGCCTGTGTGTCCGTGCGCGCCGCCGGGTCAGAGAGTCTTCTTCATCACGTCGAGCAGGGGCCGGATGGCCGCCATCAGTTCCTCGAACCGGCGGGGCTTGAGCGACTGCTGGCCGTCGGAGAGGGCGACTTCCGGGTTCGGGTGCATCTCGACCATGATGCCGTCGGCGCCCGAGGCGACGGCGGCGCAGGCCATGGGCAGCACCAGCTCCCAGCGCCCCGCGGCATGGCTCGGATCGACGATGACTGGCAGATGGCTGAGTTTGCGGATGACCGGCACCGCCTGGATGTCCAGCGTGTTGCGCGTCTCGGTCTCAAAAGTGCGGATGCCGCGCTCGCAGAGCACCACGTTCGGGTTGCCCTCGGACATGATGTATTCGGCCGACATCAGCCATTCGTTGATGGTCGACATCATGCCGCGCTTGAGAAGCACGGGCCGGTTCGACTTGCCGGCGGCCCGCAGCAGCCCGTAGTTCTGCATGTTGCGCGCGCCGATCTGGATCATGTCGGCAAATTCGGCCACGATGGCGACCTGCTCGGGCGTGGTGGCCTCGGTGACCACCGGCAGCCCGACGGCCTGGCCCGCGGACCAGAGCAGTTTGAGCCCCTCCAGTTCCATGCCCTGGAAGCTGTAGGGCGACGTGCGGGGCTTGAACGCGCCGCCGCGCAGCATGGTGGCCCCGGCGTCTTTGACGATTTGCGCCGAAAGGTTGACCTGTTCCTTCGATTCCACCGAGCAGGGCCCGGCCATGACGCAGAAATGGCCGCCGCCTATCTTGGCGGTGCCGCATTCGACGACGGTGTCCTCGCTTCTGACCTCGCGTCCGGCCAGTTTGAACGGTTTGAGGATGGGAAACACCTTTTCGACGTGGGGAAGCGCCTCAAGCGCGGTCAGGCGCTCCTTGCCGCGCTCGTCACCCACGGCCGCGACGACCGTTCGCTCAACGCCGACGATGACGTGCGCCTTATAGCCCAGTTCCTCAATCCGCTGGACGACGTGCTCGACGTCCTCCTTTTTCGACGATGCCATTACAATAATCATGGCTGGAAATTCCTCTTGGTGGAGATAAACCCGCCGCTGCGGCGTGAAAGAGAAGTATACCGTCCGGCGGGCGGGCAAGGCAAAACGGGGGCGGGGCGGCGCGGGAAGGCTGTGGCTGTGGGCCGCATCCTGCCCTGTCGGCTGCCCCGTTAGGCCGCCTGAGCCGTCGCCTCTTTGCCCCCGGCTCGGCTGTGGGCGCAGGCGGGCTAAAGCCTCCGAAAAGCACGCTGAAGCGCGCTGGTTCAAATCACTTTGGACTTCCCCTGACACCCCGGCTAAAGCCGGGTGTAAAGGGGAGCCCGCTAAAGCGGGCCGACAGGACCCTGCCCTTTTTTTCCAGACGGGTAAATTCGGGACAGGCTGAAATGGCGATAAGTCGGTGCCATTCTAGCCTGATAATCATCTAGGCGGCTCCCCGATTTCCCTCTGACAAACACATGAAATGAGCGCGGAACAACAGGAACAATACGGTTGCCCCGCCTGTTTCCAAAAGGAAAGCAAGGGCGTCAGCGGGCCATTTATGGCGGCACTGCCGGCGCTAACGACGCTGTGCGGACGGCGGAAGATAATTGAAAAGGAATCGCAGGCGGGTTCAGATGGGAAGTCTTGGCTCAACCGGTGTTCACACGAATGACAGGGGTTCGAGACAACGCATGCTCTGTAATAACCCAACGCACGCTTTGTAATAATCTAAGGATTGCAAACTGACCACATGCAAAATCGCAAACAAACAAGGAGTGTCAGGTTTTGAGGCTCTTTATTCACGCATTGATGTGCGCAGCAACAGTTGTTGTCTGCTTGTCTCTTGCCGGCTGTTCGAATCCGAAGCCATGGCCGAAAAGCCCGCTGTATGAGACGCCCGTCAACGACCCGAATTGGCAGGCGCCCGCAAGCAAAGAAGAGGCCATGGCCGCCATGGCGGGGCATTATGCCCACTACGATGCGGTTGCCTACGAGGCTGAGACGCCCAACGGGCCTTTGTCAACATTTATCATTTCTTACGGCTTTACGGACCTGGTAATCGAGGACGGGCAGCTCGTCGAGTACGACCGTTTTTGCCATGCCGAACATAGAGCCAACCAGAATATGGTCACAGCCTTCCCCGACGGGGCCACACAGGCAATTCTGCCCCGACAGGCAATAGTCGATGTTTATGAAGAGGATGGGGCATGGAAGATGAGGCGGCCCGCAACGCCAACCCTGATCGGTATTGATGGAAATCCCGACGCGGCGCTTTCAATGAACCCCAATGACCCCCTGATCAATGACGCCGACAACGACGGGAAACCCGGCGTCACGGTGTTCGTGGAACTGTTCGGATTGATCAAAGGCGAGATATATCTTGCCCGACGGGAGATATTTCAGAACGATGTGACGCTCTACTCCGACGGCACGCTGCGGGGGTCCGTGGTTGACGATTCGGAACAGCTTGTGGTCGGCGCATCGCTTCGCATCCTGAACACGCCCAATGACCCGGACCAGCGGAAAGACCCGGGTCTGAATCCAATCATACTTGTTCCCATTCCCGGTGACCTCGACACTTGTGAAGAACTGATGGCGAATCGGGACTTGCTGTTTCCGGCTGAGCCCGGTTTCTAACCGGTGCCTCCCGGGCAAATTCGGCACAGACTGCGATTGATTCGCATGAGGCTGCGGGCGAAGCAGATTGCTTGGCTTCGCTGCCACTAAAGTTCAGGTCTTTGGGAACTGCGGAAGCATGCATGTGCCACCGCACGCGTCATTTCGCAATGGGAAACCCGGGAACGCTTCCCCGAATACGTGCGAACAATACCCTCGGCTCAGAAAGGGTGTTGACGCAAACAGAGTACGCGCGGAGCCAACGTCTTGGTTGTGGTTCTTGCCGCCCGATGGCGTATCGCGCTCTGACCGGCCAACCCTGCTAGCCAACCCGCGTGCAGACGTTGGGGCGGAAACTCGTAGTCTGGTTTTCCAAGGAGAATCGGGACGCCCAAATCTAGTATGGTGTTCCTCGAATGCTTATCCGGAACATCCCATGGCCCAGATTTTGCGCTGAAATGCGACGGTGCACCAGGAAACCCAGAAACGATGAAAAAACTGCTAACGCTGATTATAGTTCTGTTCTTGGGCGCGACCGCGGCCTTTGCCGCGCCGAAGGCCAGTGTCGTCTGGCTGGATGACTTGGAGATTCAGGCCTACAGCGAGGGAATACGTCCGGTTCAGGCAAAGACCAACTACACGCATGACACGATGCGCGTGAAGGGCAGCGCCTATACACGGGGTGTGGGCGTGCAGTCTGTCAGTGTGCTTTCCTTCCGTTTGGACGGCAACGCCACCCGGTTTACGGCGTTGGTCGGTGTGGATGACACGGCCAACCGTTCCGTGCCGGTGACCTTCTATGTGATTGCCGACAAGAAGGTGCTCTTCGACAGCGGGAAGATGCGCGTCGGCGATGTGCCCAAGCCTGTTGACGTGGACCTCACGGGCATTAAGCAACTGGGACTGCTCGTGACGGACAAGGTGGGCGGCATCAGAAACAACCGGACCTACTCCAACTGGGCCAATGCCCAATTGGTCATGGTTGAGGGTAAAGTGCCGGTTCCGCAGCC
>CAIUWO010000618.1 GCA_903902895.1 Candidatus Hydrogenedentota bacterium
ATGGTGCGCCGCGAGCGCGCGTACCTGATGAACATCCTTCGGGCCTTTCCGCGGGACAAGGGCGGATTCATCCCCGCGCCGGGCATGATGACCGCGGCGCAGCAGGTGCACCACCTCGCCCGCACGGTGCGCTGGTTTGCCGAAGGCGCCTTCGGCACGGGCTTCGACATGGACTTTGAGAAGATGGAGGCGGACAACCGCGCGGAGATCACGTGGGACAAGGCGATGGTCACCATCGACGCGGCCTACGACGATTTCTCCGCCTTCCTGGAGACGCTCGGCGATGGCGAACTCGATGCGCCGATGCCCGCCAACCCCATTTTTCCCGAAGGCACGCCGCGCGCGGCCGTCATCATCGCCCAGGGCGACCACACCGCGCACCACCGCGGCGCACTGTCGGTCTATATGCGCCTGCTCGGCGTCGTCCCGCCTATGGTGTACGGTTAACACACCCGGCGGGTTCGTGCCAAAGGATGCCCCCATGGAACTCACCGAAACACAGCGCGCCATGCTCGACGGCGCGGAAGGACCAGAGCTGCGCCTTGCGCTCGAAACGCTGGTGAACTACGGAAAAGCGTTCGGAGCGCGGCGGCTGGTGCCCATAAAGAGCGCCCACTTCACGGGCAGTTTCGCCATTTCCGTCTATCGGGGCTACTACGAACTGCTCGACCGGCTCGTGCGCGCCGGGGTGCGCGTGCGCGTGCCCACCACGATCAATCCCCGTCCCGGCCGCGACTTCTCGCTGCCGAACCGGCTGCTGGCTTTCCGCAGGCAACTGCACCATGAGGCGCAGCTCGCCCGGCTGGGCGTGACGCCCAACTACTCCTGCGTCTGCTACATGGAGGCCAATGTGCCCCAGTTCGGCGACGTGCTGGGCTGGGCCGAATCGTCGGCGGTGGTCTATGCCAACTCCGTCATCGGCGCGCGGACCAACCGCAACTCGGTCATGATGGACGTGTGCATGGCGGTGACCGGGCTAACGCCGGAGTTCGGCCTGTTGCTCGACGAAAACCGCCGCGGCGGCACCCTGGTAAAGCTCGACATAGACAGGATGGACGCCGCCGCCCTCGGCTATCTTGTGGGGCGGCGCTTGGTCGACAGGGTGCCCGTGCTGGAGCATTATCCCTTCAACCGTGTGCAATTGAAGAACATGGGCGCGGCCATGGCTGCCGCAGGCGGCGTGGGCCTGTTTCACGTGGTGGGCGTCACGCCCGAGGCCCCCACGCTGGAAGCCGTGTTTGACGGCGAACCCGCCGAGACCATCATGATCACGCAGCGCGACTTGGACGCCCTGCGCGCCGAACCGCCCCTGCGGCAGTCCGCGGAGATGGTCGTCTTTGGCTGTCCGCAGATGACGCTGGACGAGGTTCATGAAGTGGGACGGCATTTCGTGGGCAAGAAGGCCGCGCGGCGCGTGCTGTTTCACGTGGTGCCCGCCGACTTGGAGCGCCTCAAGGCGGAGCCGCTGCATGCGCAACTGCTCGATGCGGGTGTGGAACTGCACGCCCACTGCCCGCTGGCGGGACTGAGCCTTCGACTGTCGCCCTGGAAGAAAAACATGCTCACGCCCTCGGGCAAACTGCATTACTATCTGGAAGGCGCCGACTATGGCACGCTGGACGACGCATTGTGCGCGGCGGGGGTGAAGGAATGATGCAGTTCCAGGGAAGAACGGTACTTTCGGGCCGGGGCCGGGGACCGGCCCTGTTCACCGACCAGGCGGTCAACTTCACCGCCGCTTTTACCAAGGCGGGCAACCTGCTGCCCTGGAAACGCGGCCAGTTCCATGACCGCCACCACCCGTGGTTCGGCGAACAGGTCCGCGGAAAGGTGCTCGTGTTTCCGGCGTGCATCGGGTCCACGCACACCGGACTGGTGATCCTTGACCTGGTCCGCATGGAAGAGGGGCCCGCCGCGCTAATTGTCGACCGGGCGGATTCGCTGCTCGTCTCGGGTATTGTCCTGAGCGCGGTTTGGTACGGGCCTTCCATTACCGTGGTGGAGTACTCCACGGCGGAACTGCGCGAGGCGGTCCTGGCCGGACAACTCCTTGATGTGGATGGTGATACGGGTATCATTACATTCTAGCCGCCGTTCTTGACAGGCCCTGTTCCGGCCGCCGTAACGCCAGAAAAAGGGTACAGGACAACGAAAACTCTGCAATACGATAAATGGGGAAAAGGGGACCGGTTTGCAGTTACAACCCCGCGCCGCGCTTTGACTTGCGTGACTAAGCCGTGTTAGGATTACTATCCTTTTGTGGTATTCCGCGGCGGCTCACGGCGCGGGGCCGGGCAGGGCTAAAATCGCGCTTTCGCACGGAATATATTTAACATGTTTATTGGAAGTCAGACCACCAGCACCCTCATGGATGTTTTCCGCATCGGCATTGCCGAGGTCATCCGTGCCACCGGCCTTCCCTCCGAGGTAAAGTTCACCTGCGAGTACTGCACGATCATCGCCAAGGGGGCCGACATGGGCGCCCGCATTGACAACATGCGGATACACTTCAACGCCAAGAACAGCAACGTGTCCCAGGAAGAGCTGGAAAAGGCCCTCGCCTCCACGCGCGTCAACGGCCGCATCAAGATCGAGGACGGCGTCATCAAGGTTACGCTTCCCCCCTTTGAATGGCGCCAGATTCAGGCGCTGCTGCCCGTCGACGCGCTCGTCGAGCATTACTGCGTGCATTCGCTGCGGTCCCAGACATGGGAGCTGCTGGTCGAGTCCTACACCGACTCGGACTTCAACATCAACGTGCTCATTGAGGAGATGAAGCGGCGCAAGGCGTCCGACCTGCATCTTCGCGCCGGCAACAAGCCCTTTGTCCGGGTCGACAATGATCTTCTCGCGCTGGAGCACTGCCCGGCGCTCACCGCCGAGGACATGCGCAAGTTCATCCTGCAGCTCGGCGGACCCAATGAGATGCGCCTGCTCGAAACGGAGCGCGAGTCCAGCTTCCAGTACCACGCCGTCGGCGTCGGCTATCTGCGCTGCAGCGGTTACGTCAAGCAGACCGCAATGGCCCTGGCCATCCGCCTTATCCCCGAGGTGCCGCTGCCGTTCACCTCGCTCGGCATTCCGGACGTGGTGACCTCGGTGTGCAACAAGCACCGCGGCCTCTTCCTGGTGTGCGGCGTGACCGGTTCCGGAAAATCCACCACGCTCGCCGCCATGATCGACTACATCAACGAGCACCGCAAGAGCCACATCATCACCGTCGAGGACCCGATTGAATACGTGTACAGCGACAAGGCGAGCATTGTCTCCCAGCGGCAGGTCGGACGCGACACCCACTCCTTCGCCAACGCGCTGCGCGGCGCGCTGCGCGAGGACCCCGACGTGATTCTCGTCGGCGAAATGCGCGACACCGAGACCATCCGCGCCGGCCTGAGCGCCGCCGAAACGGGCCACCTCGTGTTCAGCACGCTCCACACAACGACCTCCGTGGACACGATCAACCGCATGATCAGCTATTTCCCCCAGAACGAGCGCGACCTGATCCGCCAGGAAATCGCCTACACGCTCCAGGGCGTGGTGTGCCAGCGCCTGCTCAAGAAGATCGGCGGCGGCCGCATCCCGGCCGTGGAGATTCTGCTCGGCGGCAAGCCCATCGTGCGCGACGCCATCCTGGACGGCGACCTCACCAAACTGTACGGCATCATCGAGGTGGACAGCGACATGCGCAGTTTCGACCAGTACGCGGTGGAGCTTTTCCAGAAGGGCATCGTCACGCGCGAGGAGGCCATGTCCGCGTGCAGCAACGAGGAGGGCTTCGCCCGCGTCATTTCCGGCATCAAGTCCTCCGAAGGCCGCAAGCTGCTCAAGTAGCCCCGTCCGCGCCCCGCGCCCCTACCAGTACGTGTAGAAATACAGCTCGGTGGCCCAGCACTGGAAGGCCAGGAATCCGAGCGTCCCCCACAGCGGCTCCGCCGACCGCGCCCCCCCGCACAGCCGCGCCACCGCCAGTGCGGCGGGGCCCACCACAAACGGAATCAGGTACAGCGCGGACCGCTCCCCCTCGCCCCGGGCAAGATACAGAAAATTCAACGCCACCGCCGCCAGTGCAAACGCCGCAAGGGTCGCCCGCGGTCCGGCCCCGGCAACGGCGTCCTCCTCCGCGCGGGCGCGGCGCAAAGTGAACACCTGCCGCAAGAAGAGCAGGGACACCGGGATGCCCGCGAAGTAGAACCAGGCCGCGGGATTGAAGATCAGGCGGAAGGTCCAGCCGGGATAGCGCGGCGTGAACTGGTCCAGGTTGTACTGGTCCAGGTCAAACTGCGCCTTGCTCGCGCGCAGCGCGCCGACGTAGTCAAAGCCCGACCAGAACCACACCAGACCGTGCACGGCCGCAAACGCGGCCAGCATGAGCGCCGCCGTCCGCACCACCGCCCCGCGCGACTCGGGCCGCGCCAGGGCAAACAGGCCCGCAATGGCGAAATAGACGCCCACCCCCACCAGGGAGAACGACAGCAGCGTCGCCCAACCATAGGCCGCGCCGCCCAGCAGCGCCCAGCCCGGCCGCCCGCCGCGCAGCGACCGTTCAAAGCCCCACAGGGCCGCCAGCGTGAAGGGCGTGAACAGTATGTCCGCGCTGGTCGCCGTGAACAGCACCACCGAGGGAACCAGCGAATACACCAGCACGCCCGCCAGCGCCGTGCGCGCGCCGAAACAGGCCCGCAGCCAGCCGTGCAGCGGGAACACACCCAGCGCGCCCACGGCGGCCGTGGCCAGGGACAGCGCCAGCGCGTCCCGCGTGACCAGCCACGACATCACCCACAGCAGCGCGATGGGCCCCGGCGGATGCACCTTGGCGTGCATCGACAGGTACGGCCGTATCTGCCCGTACCGGGCAAACAGGTCGTGGATGGTGCCCGTCTTGCCGATGTCCCCCACATACTCATAGGCCTCGCGCTGGTAGGCCTGCGAAATGCCCGCCGTTCCGTGGCGCAGCATCGCCACCGTGCAGGCGAAACAGCACAGGAACACGGCCGTCGCCGCCACCACGCGCCGTGTCTCCGCCACATCCGGAAGCGGCCCCAGCCCCGCCAACGCCGCCGGCGCGGAGGATCGCGAGAGCGCCGCCGCAAAGCCGAAGAACACCGCCAACGGGCCCAGGTGCCAAATGAATTCGCGCAGGGCTCCCGACAGCCACGGCATCGCCCCCCCCGGCGCGGCGCGCATCTGCAGCGCCGCCAGCGCCGCCAGCGCGGCCAAGCCTGCAGCGCAGGCGGCCACCGGCCCCAAACCAATCCGCACGGGCCGCAACCCGGCGCGGCGGGTCGCATGGAGGGACGCCAGCGCCATCACCCACAACACCGCCAGCGGCACCGCCGGCGTCGAGAACGCGGGCAGGTAGAGCGCGTAGAACGGCGTCGGATGCTGGTAGATGCTTTCAACCCCGAGAATCCACAGCACCGCCATCGCCAGCAGGTACGCAACCATCACCGCGAGACTGGCGCGGAACAAAATTCTGCCCGCCGACATGCCCATGGAATTCATGCCCCCATTATGCCCCGCGCGCGGCAGGAAAGTCATGCCCCGTGGGCCGGTCGGGGCCGCATTGACAGCGACGGCCCGGTAGGATAGTCTTTTACCGGAACCGAACGGGCGCACCAACAGAAAAGGGTCACAGCCATGAACACCAACGGCAACCAAAGCGAACGCATCACCCGGCGCAGTTTTGTGCGGCAGTCCGCCGCAGGTTCATTCCTTGTCATGGCGGCGTCAACAGCCCTGGGAAGCGACGCCAATTCCCGCGTGAAGGCGGGCGTGATCGGCTTGGGCGGCCGCGGGCGGATGATCACGAGCATGGTGCGCGACCATGGCGGCTATGAAATCACGGCCGTGGCCGACTATTTCCAGGACCGTGCGCAGGGTGTCGGCAAACAGTTCGACGTGCCGGAAAACCGCTGCTATTCAGGCCTCTCCGGATACAGGGGGCTCATCGCCAGCGGCGTGGAGGCGGTCTTCCTCGAAACGCCCCCCTATTTCTTCGCGGAACACGCCGCCGCCGCCGCCGAGGCCGGGCTCCACGTCTACATGGCCAAACCGGTGGCCGTGGACGCGCCCGGCTGCCTGGCCATTGACGACGCGGCCAAACGGGCCGGCCAGAACAAGCGGTGCTTCTTTGTCGACTACCAGATGCCCACGGACCCCGCCAACATCGAGGTGCGCAGGCGCATCGCGGAGGGCGCCATCGGCAGTCTGGCCTATGTGCAGAGTTACGGCTACGGCGGCGGTTTCCAGGACCCGCCGAAGACGGCCAACCTCGAGAGCCGCCTGCGGGAACTCATCTGGGTGAACGACGCGGCGCTCGGCGGCGACTACATTGTGAATTACGACATCCATGCCGTCGACGCGGCCCTGTGGGCCATCGGCAGAAACCCCGTGGCGGCCACCGGCGAATCGCGCATCTGCCGCGCCGATCCGCACGGCGACGCGCGCGACATCTGCTCCGTTCTGTACGAGTACGAGGACGGGCTCGTGCTAAACCATGCCGGGGCCGCACTGCCCAACAAGGCCCCGGGCAACCTCTCCTGCCTCGTCTACGGCACCACCGGCCATGCCCAGATAAGCTACTGGGGCGAGGCCTTCGTGCGCGGCGGTTCGAGCGAATATGAGGGCGGCGCGGTGAAAGATCTTTACGAGGCCGGCGCCAGAAGAAACATCTCAACCTTCCACGACGATATTGTCCAGGCGCGTTTCGAAAATCCGACCGTGCGGCGTGCCGTGGACGGATGTCTTGTCACCATCCTCGGCCGCGAGGCCGCCCTGCGCGGGCGTCGGATGACCATGGAGGAACTGGTCAAGGAAAGGAAGCGCCTCGAGGTGGATCTGACCGGCCTGAAGGCCTGAACACAGCCCGACCGGCGTCCGGTGCCAACGGGCAAGGGCAAAGAGTACGGCGGAACCCGGCCGGAAAGGAATGCGGTCCCTACGCCCGCAGCGGATGCCTTCGCTCCTCCAGCGGCAGTGTCACGCGCCTGCCGCTGATGTGCGAGGCGAAGACGGCGGAAACCATTTCGAGCGACGCGCGGCCGTCTTGCAGGCTTGCCGCCGGCGCGCGGTCCTCGCGGATGGCGGCGACCAAGTCGCTCGTGATGGGCGCGTAGCGGTCCGCGGAGGGGTGGGTATAGGTCGTGGCGGGCGCGCCCGAAAGCGCCTCCCAGCCCGTGCCCTTTTCCGCATCGGGCATCCAAACCGGACCGCGCAGCACGCGGATCAACGGCACGAAGGGCGTTCCCTCCATGCGGATGCTGAGCACGCCGGCCGTGCCGTAGACGTCGATGCCCCAGCGGTGGCCGTTCTCGCCCTTGTTTCTCAAGCTTGCGAAGTTGCCGGTCACGCCGTTGTCGAAACCGAACGCCGCCTGGATGCTGTCCCCGATGATTGGGCCCAGGGGTTCGGTGGCCTCGCGGATGTCCTCACGCATGGCAATGCGTCCATTGGACAGCGCGGTGGCCTGGCACCAGTGCGGGTCCCCGGCGAAGCGGCGCATCAAATCAAACAGATGCGCGCCGAGCACCACCATGTCCTCCCCGCCCGAACGGTGGTCCTCCTTGCCGCGCGCCCGCATTTCCATGACCTGCCCAATGAGCCCGCCCCGCACCTGCTCCAGCGCGTGCCGCACCTCCGGCACCATGTGCCAGTTGAAGGCGACGGCCCACTTGAGGCGCTTCGCCTCCACCGCCGCGGCCATCGCGTCGGCCTCGGCCAAATCCATCGTCAGCGGCTTCTCGATGAATCCGTGTGCCCCCACGGCCGCGGCCGCCAGAACATAGTCCTTGTGGTAGACGGTGGCGCGCGGACAGACGGTGACCAGGTCGGGACGCTCCTTCTCCAGCATATCGCGGTAGTCGGCATAGCCTCGCAGCGCGCCGCACTCGGCGGCGCGCTTTGCGCGCCCCGCCTCGTCCGGGTCGCTCAGCCCGACGATCTCCACATCATCCCGCAGCGCCCAGGCAAGGTGCAGGTCGTGCCCAAAACCGCCCTGCTTGGTGTCGCCGATGATGCAGATACGGAGCTTCTTCTCCGGAGGGGTTTTGGCGCGTGCCGTGCCGCAGGCCGCCAAGGCGGCCGCACCAAGAAATCCACGGCGGGAAATACTCATGTCCGTTTCCTTTCGATTCGGTGCAGGGGCGGGAACATTATAGCGCACAGACAGCGCGGCTCACGCGCAATGATCAGAAACGCACTTGAACACGGCAGGCTTTTTGGAGTGCGGCGGCAGAGCGCAGCGGCGACACCGCAGTCCAAATGAAACCGCCGCCCGCGCTAGAGCGGACGGCGGAAAACAGCAGCGTTAACGTTCTCTTGGCGGACTCAGGCCTTCTTCTCTTCCTGCGCCATCTTGGTGTACTTGCCGACGAGCCCGGGAATTTGATCCGGCTCCAACCCGCCGTAGACCTTGTCCTCGATCATGACGACCGGCGCCAGGCCGCAGGTGCCCAGGCAGCGCGTGGCCTCCAGCGAGAACAGCTTGTCCTTCGTCGTCTCGCCGAAATGGATGCCCAGCTCCTCCTGGAGCTTGTCGGCGATGCGCTCGGCGCCCTTGACGTAGCACGCCGTGCCGAGGCACACGCTGAGCATGAACTTGCCGCGCGGCTCGAGCCGGAAGAAATGGTAGAAGGTGGCCACGCCGGTCACGCGCGACGTCGGCACCTGCAGGAGCTGCGCCACCGCGTCCATCTGCGCGGCGTTCAGGTAGCCGTAGTGGCTCTGGACCTTGTGCAGCACGCGGATAAGGTGGCTCTGCACGTGCTCGTCGTTGACGCACTCCTCAATGAACGCGACGATTTCGGGCGTCAGCGCCGCCTTGGCGGCGGCCCGCACCTCCTCGCGGTTGTCGGTCTTGGTCGTGATTGTGCTCATCAGCGGATTCCTCTCGGCAGTCTGGGCGCGTAATGCGTGTGCAGCAGGTGGTGGGCCTTCTCGCCGCCCGGCTTGCCCAGGTAGTCGGCGTAGATGGCCGTGATGGCCGGATTGTGGTTGGAACTGCGCAGTTTCTTGTGCGCGTCGATGGAATACAGCGCGGCGGCGCGCTTGGCCAGCAGCTTCGGATCAAGAATCGTGTAGCCCGCGGGCGGGTAGGGCTGGCCGCCGCCGCCGATGCAGCCGCCGGGGCAGGCCATGATCTCGATGATGTGGAACTCCTCCTCGCCCCTGACCACCTTGTCGAGCAGCGTCTTGGCGTTGTGCAGGCCGTTCGAGATGCCGACGCGCAGCGTCAACTCGTCGTTGACCTTGAGCTCGCGCACGCGCAGGCCCTCCACGGCGCGCACCTCGGTGAACTCCATCTGCGCGGGCGGCGCGCCGGTGATCACCTCGACCGCCATGCGCAGGGCCGCCTCAAGCACGCCGCCGGTCGTGCCGAAGATGTCGGCCGCGCCGGTGGACTCGCCCATGGGCGTGTCGAAATCGCCGTCATCCAGCTCGGCCATGTTGATGCCGTAGCTCTTGATCATGTAGATCAGCTCGCGCGTCGTGATGACCGCGTCCGTTTCCGGCGTGCCGTCGGGCATGGCCAGCTCGGGCCGGCGCGACTCGAATTTTTTCGCCGTGCACGGCATCACGGACACCACGAAGATGTCCTTCGGGTCGATGCCGGCCTTTTCGGCGTAGTAGGTCTTGATCAGCGAGGACATCATCGACATGGGGGAGCGGCACGACGACGCGTTGGGGATAAGCTCCGGGTAGAAGCGCTCCATGAAGTTCACCCAGCCCGGCGAGCAGCTCGTCAGCAGCGGCAGGCGCTCGCCCTTGCTGAAGCGGTCCAGGAACTCGGTCGCCTCCTCGATGATCGTGAGGTCGGCCGTGAAGTTGGTGTCGAACACCTTGTCGAAGCCCAGGCGCCGCAGCGCGGTGACCATCTTGCCGGCCGCGGGGGTGCCCGGCTCCATGCCGAAGCCCTCGCCCACCGTCGCCCGGATGGCCGGCGCCGTGTGGACCACCACGTGCTTGGCCGGGTCGGCCAGCGCCTTCCACACGCTCTCGGTGTAGCTCTTTTCCACAAACGCCGAGGTCGGGCAGGCGTTGACGCACTGTCCGCACTGGATGCACACCGAGTCGTCCATGTTCGCGCCGAAGGCCGGCGACACGAAGGTCTTGAAGCCGCGCCCCTGCTGGCTCAGGTTCTCCACGCCCTGCACCTCGGCGCACACCCGCACGCAGCGGCCGCAGAGGATGCACTTCTCCGCGTCGCGCACCACGGACACGCTCGAGTCTTCGATCGGGAAGCGCTTGCGCTCGCCGTCAAACAGGCGGTCGCGCACGCCCAGCGAATACGCCAGGTTCTGCAGCTCGCAGTTGCCGTCGCGCTCGCAGGTGAGGCAGGCCCGCGGATGGTTGTCCAGCAGCAGCTCCACGATGTCGCGGCGCGCCTGGCGGATGTCCGGGCTGTTGGTCTGCACTTCCATGCCCTCGGCGCACTGCGCGCTGCACGCGGTGATGTATCCGGGCGCGCCCTTCACCTCCACGATGCACACGCGGCACGAGCCCTGCAGGCTCAGCTTCGGGTGGTAGCACAGCCGCGGGATCTTGACTCCCAGCGACCGCTCGGCGGCCTCCATGATCGTGGTGCCCTTCGCCACGCTCACCTTGACGCCGTCGATGGTCATGTTCACCATTTGCTGCTCGCTCATAAGTCACCTTTGTCTTCCGGCAATGCCGGTATGCCGCACTCTCAAGCCGTCCGCCGCCGTCCCGTTCCGGGCTACAGCCGGTTCACCGCGTCAAAGCGGCACACCTCGAAGCAGCGGCCGCACTTGACGCATTTTGCCTGGTCGATCGTGTGGGGTTCCTTGCGCGCGCCGCTGATGCAGTCCGCGGGGCAGTTGCGGGCGCACATCGTGCAGCCCACGCACTTCTCCGCGTCGACCTCGTATTTGATCAGCGCCTTGCACTTGCGCGACGCGCAGGTCTTGTCGTGGATGTGCGCCTCGTACTCGGCGCGGAAGTGCCGGATCGTGCTCAGCACCGGGTTCGGCGCGGCCTTGCCCAGCCCGCACAGCGAGCTGTTCTTCACCAGCATCGCCAGGCGCTCCAGCTTTTCGATGTCGCCCGCCTCGCCCTTGCCCGCGGTGATGCGCTCCAGAATCTCCAGCATCCGCTTCGTGCCCTCGCGGCACGGCGTGCACTTTCCGCACGACTCGTCCTGGCAGAAGGTGATGAAGAATTTCGCCACGTCGACCATGCAGTCGTCCTCGTCTAGGACGATCATGCCGCCGCTGCCCATGATGGAGCCCATCTTGCCCAGCGTGTCGTAGTCGATCGGCGTGTCAATCAGCGACACGGGGATGATGCCGCCCGCCGGGCCGCCGGTCTGCACACCCTTGAGGGTCTTGCCCTTCGCCACGCCGCCGCCGATGTTGTAGACCACCTCGCGGATGGTGGTGCCCATGGGCACCTCGACCAGGCCCGTGTGGTTGATCTTGCCCGCCAGGGCGAAGACCTTGGTGCCGCCGCTCTTTTCCGTGCCCACCTTGCGGAACCAGTCGGCGCCGAAGACGAACAGCGCCGGGATGTTCGCGAAGGTTTCCACGTTGTTGATGCACGTGGGCTTGCCCCACAGCCCGCTCTGCGCCGGGAACGGCGGGCGGATGCGCGGCTGGCCGCGCTCGCCCTCGATCGAGTGGATCAGCGCGGTCTCCTCGCCGCAGACGAACGCGCCCGCGCCGAGCCGTATCTCCAGGTCCAGGCTGTAGTCCGAACCGAGTATGTTCTTTCCGAGCAGCCCGCTCTTGCGGCACTCGGCGATGGCGTGCTCGATGCGCTTGATGGCAAGCGGGTATTCGGCGCGCACGTAGAAGAAGCCGCGCGTCGCGCCGACGGCGTATCCGCCGATGACCATGCCCTCGATCACGCTGAACGGATCGGACTCAAGCATGCTGCGGTCCATGAACGCGCCCGGATCGCCCTCGTCGGCGTTGCAGATGATGAAGCACTCGTCCTTCACGTTCTGCCGCGTCAGCTTCCATTTCATGCCCGTCGGGAACCCGCCGCCGCCGCGGCCCCGGAGCTGCGACTGCGTCACCTGGTCGATCACCCAGTCGGGATCGCCCTTGGACAGCACGTCGTTGAGCGCCTGGAAACCGCTGTACTTGACGTATTCGTCCAGGCTTTCGGGATTGATTACGCCGGCGTTGCGCAGCGCGATGCGCTTCTGCCGGTTGAAGAAAACCACGTCGCCGTACAGGTCAAAGAAACCCTTGTTGATGGAGGTCTGATTGTTCACAAGGTCCGTGACAACCCGGCCCGCTTTCAGGTGCTCGTTGACCACCCGGGCCACCTCGTCCACCGACTTGACGTTGTAGACAATCGAATCGGGCCGCACCAGCACGCTGGTCGTGTGCTCCGCGCGGGGGGTGGAGCAAAGCCCCAGGCAGCCCGTCGGAATGAGCTGCACCTTGTCCTTGCCGAGGCCGGCGAGCGCAAGCTGTTCGCGGAAGGTTTCAACCGCGCTGCCGTTGACGCAGCAGCCGCAGTGCTGGGAGTCGCACACCAGCACCTGGTAATCCGGCGCGGTGCCCGGACGGTCGAGCACCTGCTCGCCCATCAGCTCCCCGCCCAGCACGTGGTGCATGAAAATCTGGTGGGCCATGTCCCGGTCCACCTGCTGGTACTTCACCGGCATCTTGCCCGGCACAAAGATGCCCACGATGGGCTCGCGGCTGCACCGTCCGGTGCAGCCTGTCTGGTGCAGCAGGATGTCCTTGCGCCCGCTGGTGCGGATGCTCTTCTCGAACTCCTGCCAGACTTCCAGCGCGCCGGCCGCGTTCTCGCAGGTCGCCGACCCCACCTGTATCCGGATGACATTCTCCGGACAGGCCTCGGTCAGCCGCGTCTTGGCGGCGTTCACCAGTTCCTGGTACGTGTTGAGCACTGTTGTGTTCATGGATACCCCGATTCTCGCAACGGTTTACAGACGACGCGTGTAGTGCGCCCATGTGAATCGACCTTGACCCTGCGGCGCGGACCGGCATGTGCAAAAGCACCTCGGGACCGCAGGCCACAGTTTGAGCAAGATTTTAGTGCCCCACAGGTGGGTGCATTCAAGAAATTCTTTTGGTAAGCATGGTGAACTTCCCCGGATAGGATTACAGATTTGTAGGTATTTTTCCCGGAAGGCGCGAAGATGGGCCAAAAAGGACGAAAAAACGGAACTTTCACGCATGGAACATCGCGGGTATGCCGCGCCAGCGGGCCGGACTATTTGCCCGGAGATCCGGTGTTTTCCGGTCCTCCCACCTCGGTGGCCGCAGCGGCTTTGGGCGCGCCGGCCCCGCCCCCCAGGTATTCGAGCCCTTTCAGGCGCTCCTTTTCCGCGTCCGACAGTCCTTTCTCATCCTTGACCGGCGGCCCCTGGAAGTACTTCTCCGGGCATCCTTTTCTATAGGCCTCCAGCGCGCCCCGCATCTTGTCCAGCATGGCCGGGTCGGACTTGCTCAGGTCGGACTTCTCCCCGGGGTCCGCCGCCAGATTGTAGAGCGCCTCGTGTTCGGGCGGGCCCCACACGGGCGGCGCGGGGATTTTGCCCGCCTTGAAGGCCATCAGTATGTCGCGGTGCGTTTTGCTCAGCGCCGAACACTGGTCGGGCGTCAGCCAGTGGGGTGCGGCGATGTATTTGTGGTCATCCATCACCACCGCGTGCAGCTGCAGCCGTGTTTCGAGGAGCATTTCCATGAATATGGGCTTGGCGGGGGCGTGAAACACGGCGGCGCCGCCCGCCACATCGAAGAGCGCCGTCCCGTACAAGTCCGTCCGGTCGCATGCGAGGCCCGCAAGTTTCACCAGCGTCGGGTAGAGGTCGCAGTGCGAAACCCGCGCCGTCTCGCGGCCCGCGGGAATCAGCGCCGGACGCCAGAGGATCAAAGGCACGCGCACCACCTCGTCATACAGCGACCAGCTGTGCTCGACGAAACCATGGTCCAGAAACTCCTCGCCATGGTCCGAGGTGAACACGATGAGCGTGCGGTCGAGCGTGCCGGTCTCGCGCAGCGCCTCAACTATGGCGCGCACCCCGTCGTCCACCGTGGCAATCTCCGCGTCGTAGCAGGCCACGATATCCTCAAAGCGCGTCTCGCCCGGACCGAAGCCGCCCGCGGTCAGCGCGGGAACATTGGGCCGCACGTCGCCCAGCACGTCCAGGATCGTTGGATAGGGCGCGCTCGAGACGCGCTGGAAATACTCCGGCGCGGGCTTGTAGGGATAGTGCGGATTGAGGAAATGGACATAGGCCATAAAGGGCCTGTCCCGGTTTTCGCGGATGAAGCTTTCAGCGCGGGCCGCCAGCTTCCGGGTCGATGCCACCTCCCCGTTCTCCATGGGCAGGGTTTCGCGCACCGCGCAGTGGGTGCCGAAGGGGGCGTCCTCGAAAATGGCCTGATTCGACAGGAATCCCGTCACATAACCCGCATTGTTGAACAGGGCGTCGAGCTGAACGCGGTCCGGGTCGGGCATGGCGTACCACCCGGTGCCCGACGCGTTTGCCGCCGGCGGAACGCCTGTCATCAGCGCCGACACCGATTCCCGCGTGAACGATGAATGGGAGTGGGCCCGCTCGAAAAGCATCCCCTCGCGCGCCAGGGAATCGATCATTGGAGAGGTGTTTCGCTTATAGCCGTAACAGCCAAGATGATCGGCGCGCAGCGCGTCCGAAACGATAATCAGCACATTGAGCCGGGGTTTTGCCGCCTCGGGCGCCGGCGTTTCGCCCGTGCAGGACGACAACACCGCGCAAAGCGCCATCAATAGGGGCAAGCCTCGATGCGACATGCATGCTTCCTTTGCCGTTGGTGCCTTGATTATACCCGTCCGCGGGCTGCCGGAGCAGTTTCCTGCCGGCCTCCCGCGCGGTACACGCACGAATTCCCCTTTTTGCCGAATGCGGGCGCGGTTGTCGGTGATTTGCGGCCCCAAAGCCCTTTGTTTTCGGCGGAATCAGGGGAAGGGCGTGCCGGTGGGTGCTTTTCTCTCCCCGGGAACACTGCCATTCAGGCGCAAGGAGGCCGGACGGCCGCCGTTGCGGCGGGGTTTCTCCGGTTACGGCAGGTAAAGCTGCGGATTGACCGGCTTTTCGTTCTTGCGCACTTCGTAATGCACGTGCGGGGTGCTGGCATTGCCCGTGCTGCCCACAGCGCCGATAATCTCGCCGCGCTGGACCGACTGGCCTTCCTTGGCGTATTCCTTGTCCAGATGGGCGTAGTAGGTCGACATTCCGTTCTCGTGGTCCACAACCATCACGTTGCCGTAATTGCCATCCCGCCCGGCAAAGGCCACTTTGCCCACGGCCGTGGCGCGCACCGGAGTGCCTTTGGCCGTCACAAAATCCACGCCCTTGTGGAAATGCCCCTTGCGTCTGGCGCCAAAGGTGGAACTGACGTACATGTTCTTCGTGTCGATGGGGCAAATGCCGGGCTGGTTGGGTGGGATTTTGCGGTTCGCCGCTTTGGGCGACCGTGCCTGGTCTGAGGCCCAGGGTCCCCGCCCGTGGGCGCAACCCTGACTGACTGTGATGACGGCGGCGACAAACAACACCACCCCGTATCGTACCATTCTTTTCAGCCCATGCATGCCGTGGAGGTCTCCCTTTAGGCCTTGACGGAGGCACTCTACCACACCCTTTTCCGGCCATGCAACCCGGAGACTAGGGCAGATTTGCCCCCTCAGACCCGCCGCAACACCACCCCTAGTGGGTGGCGGCTCTGGCCAACGGGAACGGCGGACACCGTGTCCACTTGGGCGCAAAGGGGAATGTCGGACTCTTTGCGGATGCGGCGCAGTTTCTCGGCGTGCGGGGCGCTTTGAAAGAGGGCCTCTATCCCTTCCGCTTCTATCCTGGGAAGCCAGTGGTTGTATGCGTCCTGTCCTTCAGCGATGCGCGCGTCAAGCCCCCGCGCCTGGGCCTCCTCCAGCGCCCGTCGGGCAAGGACCACCGCCGCCACCCAGTCCTCCTGCGCGTCAAACGCCGGGTCGCCCATCAGCCCGGCGGGCACGATGACGATGTTCGTGCCCGTCGCCGCGGCCCGGTCCAGCGCGGCACGCACCGCCGCGGTGGCGTTGGTCGGCGCGCCCATCAGCAGCGCCGGCGCGCCCCAGGCCTCCACCAAGCGCCCCGCGCCCGTGGTCGTGGTGAATACAACACGCCTTCCGACCGCGTGCACCGCCTCGGCGGGGCTGTTGCCGTGGTCGAAACCCGCCGGCGGCAGGCCGCCGCGCTCGCCGTAAAGCAGCGCGTCGGACCAGTCCCCCCGCGCGGCGAAGGCCTCGTCCACCTCGCGCACCGCCAGAATCTCCGTCGCCCCGGCGTCCAGCAGCGCCGCCACCGTGGCGCTCGCGCGCAGCGCGTCCACAATCACCGCGACTGCCCCCCCCTCCCGGGCAACGGTGCAGCCCGGCGAGCCTTCTATGATATGGATGTTCATGACGTTCCAAATAATGTGGGACAGGCGCCCTCGCCTGTCGTTCCCTGGCACTTGCCACGCGCGGACAGCCGAGGGCGGCTGTCCCACATAAACTATATGTTCCGGCGTGCGGCGGGATGATACCATATTGGCGTTCTGCGCGAAACGCGCACCCGTCATTCCCGCGAAACAGGAGAACCGGCCATGTCGTTCAACCCGAAGCGCTATGAAAGCATGATCTACCGCCGCTGCGGCCGCAGCGGGCTGCGGCTTCCGGCCGTGTCGCTGGGGCTGTGGCACAATTTCGGCACCCGCGCCGACCACGACACCTGCCGCGCCATGCTGCGCACCGCCTTTGACGCGGGCATATCCCACTTTGACCTGGCCAACAACTACGGGCCCGAACCCGGCGCGGCGGAGACGCGGTTCGGCCAGATACTCAAGCAGGACTTCGCCGACCACCGCGACGAGTTGGTCATCTCCACCAAGGCGGGCTACCACATGTGGGAGGGGCCCTACGGCGAGTGGGGCAGCAGGAAGTACCTCGTGGCCAGCCTCGACCAGTCGCTGAAACGGATGGGACTCGACTACGTCGACATCTTCTACTCGCACCGGCCCGACCCGGACACCCCGCTGGAGGAGACCATCGGCGCGTTGGAGCAGATTGTGCGGCAGGGCAAGGCGCTCTATGCCGGCGTCAGCAACTACCGGGGTGCCTTCTTCGTTCAAGCCGCCGAACTGGTCCAGCGCCGCGCATGGGCGCCGCTCACCATCCACCAGCCCCGCTACAGCATCTTCGACCGCTGGATTGAAAGCGACCTGCTCCAGTACACGGCCGCCTACGGCACGGGCGTGATTGTGTTTTCCCCGCTCGCCCAGGGGCTGCTGTCCGACAAATACCTCGACCCGGCCAACCCGATCCCCACCCAGTCGCGCGCCGCCGACCCCGACGGCTTCCTGCAGGCGCACCAGATCACCCCGGAAAAGGTGGAGCAGGCGCGCCGCTTAAACGAAATTGCGAGGGAGCGGGGGCAGTCGCTCGCCCAAATGGCGCTGGCCTGGACCCTGCGCGACCCGCGCGTCACCAGCGCGCTCATCGGCGCGCGCACCCCGGCCCAGGTCACCGAATGCGTCGCCGCCCTGGCGCACCTGCACTTCGACGCCGAGGAGCTGGCCGAGATAGACGCGATCGCGCCGAGGTAGGGGCTGGTGATGAAGATGTCGGGCCTATTCTGACCTCAAACCATCCCAGCCATCTCCTGCATCTTATTCACGAAGTAGCCAAAACTTGGCGACTGGTTAGTCTCAATGCACATGTGAGGAGTTATGGACTCTGCCCACTTGGACTTCTCGGCGCCTATGGCCTGCCACCCTTTGCCTGTCAATGATCGAGCCCCACCGGGATAAACTGCGTTTGCCAGCGTTTCCCAGGTTCCGCAGATGCTGTCATTGACATATCCGTTCAGAACGACGTCCTTGGCTCTTGGGTACGCCTTTTTGACCGCGTTCAGGTCGCCCAACAGCCATGATTCCCCTTCCTCTATAGCGATGCAAAACCGCGCCTCCGGCTTGGGATGACAATGGTTGAGAATCCCGTAGAGTTCCTTCCGAAAAGCTTTCAGGCACCGGTCATCAAGGTCACACACAAGAATGACGGTTTGGGGGCACCCCTGCACTTTGCCGTATCCTCGCAACAGTCTTGGCAGATTATCTAAGAGTTGACGTCTGCTCGCCTCGCTTGCGCTCCTCATACCTTGGGGAACAACTCGACCAATACCCTTGTAGCTGATAATGCGGCTCGTGTGGTCTTCCCCGATTATTCTGGGAACAAGGATTTCAAGTGCCCGTTTCCCTGACTGATCCTCGACGAGTATCTCGAAATGCATCCGATTACCTCGCATCCAGATAATCGCTGTACCACAGCGCGCCCAGCGGAAGTCCCTCCAAAACCATGCTCTGCACAATTTCGTCATCGCTGGCACGCTTTATGGTTGAGAAACCGTCGGCGCCTTTCTCCAGAATCCACACTTCATCTGGGCCTAGGGCATCCACAAAATAGGGTTGGTGCGTGGTCACAAATATCTGCGATCCGCCTCTTTGCGCGGCGGCATGTTCCCTAAATTCACGCACCAGCATTTCTAGTAGCTTGTGATACAAACCGTTTTCTGGTTCTTCAATACAAATGAAAGGAGGAGGACTCGGATCCTCAAGAAGGATAAGGTAGGCGAATATCTTGAGGGTGCCATCTGACATTTGCTGCGCATAGAAGGGGTCTTTGAATCCCTTGTCGTTAAATCGTAGAAGCAACCGCCCGTCATCACTTTTTTTTGTGTCTATTTCCTTCACGCCCGGAATCTTGCCGGCGATTCGTCTCAAAATCGCTTTGAACTTTTCGGGATGCTCACGTTCCATGAATTGGACTACATTACTGAGATTGTCGCCATGGATATTCAGGTGTTGCTGTGGTCCAGCCAAGGGCAGACCCCGCGCGGCGGCAGGTTCAAAATAGCTCAAATACCATCCTTCTATGAAGCGACGAAAAGCTGAAATTCTAGAGTGTTGCTTCAAAGATCCAAGCGTTGCGATGCCCAGTCTGCGCCGATCTTCAAGTTCTATTATCTCCGTCTCTCTGCTCTCTTCCTTTCCTTGCTCCTCGACGGTTCTGATCAGGTCCATGATGTCGATTTGATTCGTGTCCTCGTCGAATTTTTGGCCCTCCACATCTCCTTTCCAGACCACGCCTCGCCCCTCGTTGAGTACTAAGAAAGAGAACGGCCAGCCTTGTCGCTGGCCTCTTCGCCGCTGCCGCAATCTTTCTCTTTCAACGTAGGGACGCCCATGTTTATCAACATTCACCGCGACTTCATACGTGATGGGGCGTTCAGCCTTATCTTCTTTGTAGTAAACTTCGAATTCAATCGGGCCTTCTTGGCCTTGAGATCGGATGCGTTCGAATCCACCGCGTCCGCGTAAATCACAGGCTTCTTCCACGCCCACCCGAAGACAGTCCGCCAAATAACCGAAAGCATCAAACAACGAACTCTTTCCAACGCCGTTCTTTCCGATTACGGCGGTCATGGGTGTCAATGGCTTTCCATTCTGAAGCGTCCATAGTTTCCCGAGGGTAATATCGCGCAAAGTACGGAAATTCTTGATCCGAATTCCTTCGATGCGTGCCATTTTGATCTCCAGTCACCAGTTTCAAAGCCCTTATCCACTAGAGTTTAAGAGATATGCGTTGGCGGTGCAAATGCTAAGTATCCTCAGCTTTTGTACATTCCTGTCTCAACTGCGGGCAATCCCATTTGGATTCCTGTTGGTAGACCTCACTTCTTCTTCCACTGCTTCGAGTACTTGCGGATGAACACCTGGTGCATGACCCAGGCCTCGAACTTGCCCAATTCCTTGGCGCCGCCGAGAAATTCGGCCTCGATGTAGGCCTTGCACCCCTTTTCGAGGACTTGGCAGCAGAGCAGCGCCTCGTCGAGCGTGCGGCCCAGGCAGATTGCGCCGTGGTTGGCCATGATCGCGGCCATCCGTCCCTTGAGCGCCTTCATGGTCTCGCGCACGATCTTCTTGGTGCTGGGCAGCGCATAGTCGGCCACCCGCACGCTGGGGCCGATTAACTGGGCAATGTCGTCGAGGATG
>CAIUWO010000619.1 GCA_903902895.1 Candidatus Hydrogenedentota bacterium
AGGGCTTCGACAGCAGTCTGCAGGGTCCGACGGCCACCTTTACCCCCGAGTGGAACAAGGCCGCCGTGGCCTATCTGCGCAAATGGGTCGAGCACCTCAAGGCGCGGGGCATGACCTATGACGACTGGGCCATATATACCATTGACGAGCCCGGCCTGCGGGAGGGCCTGGTCGACATCCACATCAATCTGGGAAAGGTGGTTCGGGAAGCCGACCCCAAAATACTCATCTACACCGACCCGGTCGGCGACGCCTCGCTGGACGACCTGAAGGCGATGGCCCCTTACACCGACATCTGGTGCCCGGCCCGCGGCGGCATCGTCAACAAGCCGGACCAGGCCAAGCTCGACTTTATCAAGTCCACCGGCAAGACCGTGTTCACCTATGAGTGCCAGGGCAACGTCAAGCACCGCTCGCCGCTGGGGTATTATCGCGGGCAGGCCTACCTCGCCTGGAAACACGGGCTCAAGAGCCTGGGCTTCTGGACCTACTGCACCTCCGCCTTTGACCCGTGGTTCAACAGCGGCGAGGCGGAGTATCTGATGGTTTACCAGGGCGACGGCATTGTGCCCAGTCGGCGCTGGCATGCGGTGCGCGACGGCATCGAGGACCATGCCATGCTCACACTGCTGCGCGGGGCCGCGGACAAGGCGGCCGCGGAGGGCCGCGCCGCCGCCGCAGTGGAGGAGGCCAATCAATTGCTGGATGCCGATGCACTGGAAATAGCCCGGTTCTGCGGCCTCGATGAAGATGACGAGGTGCCCGGCGTGGGCGGTCTTCCCCAGCAGCGTCGGGTGGAAGACCGGCGCTGGCAGAAACTTTCCGGCCTGCGTGAACGTTTGGCCCGTTTGCTGGCGGACCTGAAATGAGTTCTCCATCCGTCATGTCGCACTGGCTCCCCCAACAAACGCTTGACTTCTAACGGTTTTTTCGCTAGACTTATTTTAGTCTGAAATGAACAAAACCCTAACATTGTTAGCGTAGTCTATCTGCGCGAGGCATGGTCTGGTTCTGGCTTTCAGGCGAGAATACTGAACGGCACACATACACCGCGGTGTCGCGCCGTACAGACTACAGTGTGCGGGACTCTTAACCAAACAAGATGAAGCAAACGCCCGCGCGGTGAGGGCGCCCACTTCAGCAAGGACTACACCATGAAAAGACGCAGCGGTTTCACACTCATCGAACTGCTGGTGGTGATTGCCATTATAGGCATTCTCGCCGCCATCCTCCTGCCGGCCCTGGCCCGCGCCCGCGAGTCGGCACGGCGCTCCAGTTGTCAGAACAACCTCAAGCAGATGGGCATCATTCTCAAGATGTACGGCAACGAGGCCGGCGGCTCCTTCCCGACCATGGACGTATGGTCCTGCACCCCTGGAAACGCCGATCCTTCCATGGTTGTCAATTCCATTCCGCTTTATCCCGAGTATCTGACCGACCCCAAGATATTGCTTTGCCCCTCCTCTCCCAAGGGTACCGATGTTGCCAAGGTCTTCAATACTGCCGATGAAATGGCCAGCGTATGGACCGGGACCGACGCAGTGCCCACCAAAAGTGTGCCTAACACGGAATTCTATCCGTGCGAGGTGGACAATGACACGACCAGCTACTTCTACTTGGGGTGGGCAATCAATGTTCCCGGTGTCACTGATGACTCACACGTGTTTCAGTCCACCACGGCCCTTGATCTCATTAATGAAATCCAAACGTATTTCCCGACCAAAGGCGTTGCGCCCGATACAATCACAGCCTTGGTCACGGTCCTTGCCAATCTGCAAACGTACATGAGCTCTCCAATGGCCAATTTGCAGAACTTCGACAAAGACATGTCGGCGGGAAACTGGGGCACTGTTTACCGTCTTCGTGAGGGCATTGAGCGCTTCCTGATTACGGACATCAACAACGCCGGCGCCGCCAATGTCGCGCAAAGCAGTCTTTCCGTTTCATCCGATTACATCAACCGGAGTGTCGGTGAAAGAAACTCCTTCAATCATCTGCCCGGTGGTTGCAATGTTCTCTTTATGGATGGACACGTTGAATTCTCAAAATACCCGGCAGCCTGGCCGGCAAGCCCTCTTCTGGCGGCGGCCATTGGAGCGTTCTCCTCGTAATCCTTCGCTAATCGCTTTCTTGCGCCGCGTTCCTCCCGGGGAACGCGGCGTTTCTTTTTGTTTGCCGCGCCCCGCCGTGAGGATGTCCGGACTGGACCGTCCGCAGGAGGGCTGCCCCCCGTCACTTCGGGAATGCTTTGCCAAGACGAACCAGGGCAACCCTAAGGGGGAGGTTTAGAACCCCACACGGAATATTGCGGCGGTTGCGCAAGGGTATTGGGGTGTTGATGCAGGATTGATGTCCGGCCCGCCCTGCGAGGCGGCCCTGGCCACGACAGGAAGAGAGCGGGCCCCCGTGAATGAACGCCATGGCGGGGCTTCCCATAGACGCTATCCAGATGCTCCATCTCGGCAGACTGTTGGAAGCATTCCGTTCGGGCTGCGTTTCCCAGCCATCCCAGGTTTCGTTGACGCCTTTCAGGCGCCCGAGGTCTGGCTGCCACCCGGTCCAATGCCGGCAACGGACTGGCAATGCCGCAAGCGGCCCCCCTCCCAAACAAAAAGCGCCCCGCGCTTCGTTTGAAGCGCGGGACGCTAAATATAGAGCCGGCGACGACCTACTCTTCCACAAGGTTGCCCCTGCAGTACCATGGGCGCTGATAGGCTTAACTGCCGTGTTCGGAATGGGAACGGGTGGGGCCCTATCGCTAAAGCCGCCGGCAAAACTTGGGTTCTGCCGATGCCTGCCCCTTTCGGGGTCCGCGACCCTTTCGGGCCGCACGGCGGGACAGATTCAAATTTAGTTTTGACAGAGAATGCGAGGATGAACATAAAACACCGGACTACACTTTATCGAATTCGGGGGGATCACTAGGATCCCATTAGTGCTAAGACCAAGCCTCACGGGTGATTAGTACAGGTCAGCTGAACACCTCGCGGTGCTTACACCTCCTGCCTATCAACCTGGTGGTCTACCAGGACCCTTTAGGGGATTGCTCCCAGGGAGATCTTATCTCTGGATGGGTTTCGCGCTTAGATGCTTTCAGCGCTTATCCCTTCCGGACGTGGCTACCCGGCGCTGCCACTGGCGTGACAACCGGAACACCCTAGGTCCGTCCATCCCGGTCCTCTCGTACTAGGGACGGATTCCATCAAATCTCCTACGCCCGCATAGGATAGGGACCAAACTGTCTCACGACGTTTTAAACCCAGCTCGCGTGCCACTTTAATCGGCGAACAGACGAACCCTTGGGACCTGCTTCAGCCCCAGGATGTGACGAGCCGACATCGAGGTGCCAAACAACCCCGTCGATATGAACTCTTGGGGGTTATCAGCCTGTTATCCCCGGCGTACCTTTTATCCGCTGATCGATGATCTTTCCATTCAGAATCACCGGGTCACTATGACTATTTAAAATTAATTTAAATCTAAAAAAACTTGTCAGTTTTTTTATCAGATTTTCATATACCATTACGCTCTACAAAAAGTTTAAACTTTTTTGAAAAAATCTTTGCGCGTCTTCGTTACATTTTAGAAGACAACC
>CAIUWO010000620.1 GCA_903902895.1 Candidatus Hydrogenedentota bacterium
AAGGACGGCAGGGCCGTGCCGGGCCGGAGCCGGTCCTCGCCGATTTCGCGCTTGATGCCGTCGATGATCTGCTGGTAGAGCGGCCCGGGGGCCGCGCCGGAAATCGGCGGCAGGGTCAGCTTCTGTGGTTCGGGGGATAGCATATAGTGTGTATATACCATATGCACAGTCGGGTGTCAAGGGGGAACTCGGACGGGCAAAATGTGGGACTGGCGCGCGAGGATTCCCGTGGCGTCCGCGAAACCACGCTTCACGCCCCAGGACAATCGCATTATGATAAGGTCTTGTCACAAACACAGAAAGCGCACATAAGCCTTGGCATGGCGCGGTTTTAAGTCCCCCTTAGAAGGGGGATTTAGGGGGATGTTGCTCTTGCGTTGGCGTCACATCCCCCCGCCACGCTTACAGCGTGGCAGCCCCCCTTCAAAGGGGGACCAATAAGCGGCAGATATTTATAATAATGTACGAAACCGCCCCTATATTCGCACTCCTTTTTCACACGGCAAGTCTCGAAAACTTTTGCGGCCTGCGTCGAGGTCCAACGACATCTTAATGCGATAGCCCTGCCCACATCCCCCTGCCGTTGTAACTTCCCGCGGCCTTTGTGGCAATATAATATGGTCTGCGCCGGTCCTGCGGCCGGCCGTCCCAACCCCAAAAGGAAGCAATACATGAACGTTCCGAAGTATGTCAGCGGTTCCATAGCCCCCACGTTTACCGTGTTCCAGCAGGACGGCGGCATTGACGAGCAGGGCCAGCGCACTTTCCTGGATTTCCTGCTCCAGTCGGACGCGATCCGCTGCTTCTTTGTGCGCTCGGGCATGGGGCTCATGTACACGTACAGCATGGAAGACACGAAGCAGATGGCCAAACTGGCGGTCAGCCACATCAACGGCCGCTCGGCGGTTATCGTGGGGTGCAGCGGCATCTGGGACCGCAACTATGACCGCCTGCCCGACCCGGACCTGTACTTGGCGCAGGGCATCGAACTGGGCAAGCACGCGATAGACACCGGTGCCGACGGCGTGGTCTACACCGTGCCCGAGGGGCTGCTGCCGCAGAACGGCGAAAGCATCAACGACCTGCTGCTGCGCTACTTCCAGCGCGTCTGCGCCGAAGTGCCGGGGCCGGTTTTCATCTATCAGCCGCCGGGAACGAAGGCCGAGTACATGATGACGCCCGAACTGCTGGCACAGTTGGCGGACATTGACAACCTGGTCGGCACCAAGGTCTCCTCCGGTGACGGCCACTATGTCTACGAGCTTTGCCGCGCCGTGCGCGGCAAGGAATTCGCCTACATCGTCGGCAACGAGATGGTGTTCTACGCGGGGCTGATGCTCGGCGTGCGCGCCTGCATCGGCCAGGGCACAACTGTCAACCCGCAAATCTTCCGCGCCATGCTGGCGTCGTACGACAAGGGGGACTGGGCCGGGGTGCTGCGCGCGCAGGACTCCATCAACGACCTATGCAAACACAGCCCAAACCCGGTGGACTTCATGAAGAAGTATGCGACGGAAAAGGGCTTCCCGACGCCGCTGTACGACCGGTCGCAGAAGAGCAACCCCTACGCCGGCGACCGCGTGGCCATCACGCAGGCGGAATATGACCGCTTCAAGCCGATTTACGAGGGCGAACTGGCGAAGTTTGCCTGAGAGCCGGAAAGCCAGTGTGGTGAGTCATAAATAGGGCGACAACGGAGAGTTCGTCATTGCGAGCGAAGCGAAGCAATCTCTTGCATCCACAGCCTGACGCGAGCAAGAGATTGCCGCGTCGGACTGCGTCCTCCTCGCAATGACGGTTCTTCCTTGCGCCTTGATTCGCGCCCTTACGGCAACGCCAACCGCGCGTCGGCGCGCAGTTCACCGTTTTCGCAGGCGGCCAGCAGGCTGAACTCCTTGAGGCGTACGGCGCTGTCGAGCCAGGGCTGGGCGGTCTTGACGAAACTTTCCGCGCTCTGTCCGCGAATCAGGTGAAACTCGGCCAGTTCCTTGCCCATGTCGACGATGGCCTGCGCGGCGGGCCCGGGCCGGACGCAGAGGTAGAGGTTGCCCTTGTTTTCCAGCGTGGCCGCCGGGGGCAGTGCCAGCAGATCCGTCGCCGTGCTGAGGCTGGTGCTGAACAGGACCGTGTCATTCTGGACGGCAAAGGTGGGTTTCATGGAGGGCCCGCCGAGCATTGGCAGGTAAACCAGTTTCTTTTCCGCGTCGATTCGCGGCACCACGTCGATGGCGGGTATTTCGGCGGGCACGGCCGGGGGGGCCTGAATCAGCGCCGTCACGGCGTCCACGCCGCCGTCCACCGAGCCCGCGAGGATTGGCACGGGCATCATTTCGTTGACATCAACACCCGTCCAGGACAGGCGCAGCCCCCCGCTCGCACCGTTCAGCACCCCCTGGAGCAGGGCAATCGCGGGCGCATATTCCGGGTTGTCCGACACCGCGGCGGCGCCCAATAGCAGGGCGGCTTTGTCCTCCTGCCCGAAGGCCCGCGCAAGCTGGAGCAGCGTCTCGTTGACGGGCTTGCCGAAATCGGCGGAGAGCATGACGCATCCATCGGGCGCGACACGCAGGTCGCGCGGCGTGGTTCCGTCCAGCAGTCCCGCGAAACGCTGTTTCCACACCTCGCCGACTTTGGCCTTGACCGAGGCGCGAATGGACGCGGGCTCCATCCACAGCGAGAACTGCACCGCGTCAAAGGTGCCCTTCAGCTCCGGCACGGCGGCGGGGTCAATCCGGCCATAGAGGTCGGCCCCGGCGGCGG
>CAIUWO010000621.1 GCA_903902895.1 Candidatus Hydrogenedentota bacterium
CGTCGGCACGGCGGTGAAATACATGCACCGGAGCAAGTTGAAGCAATACAAGTCGAACAGGGCACCGCGGTGGGGGTGAAGACGAACCACGGCAGCTACCGCGCCAAGAATGTCGTCTTTGCCGCGCCGCTGTCCGGTCTCCTCAAGATAGCGCCACCAAAGCTCTTTGCGCCGACCTTTGTGGAGTATGCGTCCAATATCCGGCCGTCACGCGGGGTGAGTATTGATTTCGTGTTTGACGAACCCGTGACCGACATAACCGGCGGCATACTCGGCGTCGACATGCCGCTGTGGGTGAAGTTCCAGAGCCATATCGATCCCACCATTGCACCGCCGGGAAAGTGTGTAAACACCTGGGCCATGCTGCTTCCACCAGATGCCCCCGCAACGCTGGAACAGGCCGACGCAACCGAAGCACGCATCCACCGGATCATGGAGGATATCATCCCCGGTTGCACGCGCAAGATTGTCCGCCGGCGCCGGCTCATCCTGCCGGTGGTCAACGCCAACATGCTTGTCCCGAAACAGTCCTATCCGCATCGCCCCCCCATCGCGTGCCCGGACGTGAAGCGCCTCTATTTCATCGGCGACACGGTGCAGAGTGAGGGATGCAGCGGCGACATCGCATTTTCGTCGGCATTGCGGCTGGCGGAACTCATCTAGGCCCCATAGTCATTGCGAGAAGGACGCAGTCCGCCGAAGCAATCTCTAGAAACGATGGCCCACGCCCCACGTCTATACCGAGCAAGAGATTGCTTCGCTTCGCCCGCAACGACGACGGTACAGCAACGACACTCAGCAACGGCGGCGGTGACTTCCCGGGGGCGGGTCGCCTATAATGCGCCCCAACGCGGACAGGCGGCGCGCGGTGCGCGGCCGAAGGAGAACAGGGCATGCTGGCGGACAAACAGGATCGTGCGGGCAGTGCGGGGTACGTGTGGCTGCTGGCCTCGGTGGCGGCGCTGGGCGGGCTGCTTTTCGGCTACGACACGGCGGTGATATCGGGGGCCATCGTCTACATGAAACAGTACTGGCACCTTGACCCGATGGCCAAGGGCTGGGCCGCTTCGAGCGCGCTTGTGGGGTGCATCGTCGGCGCGATGTTCGCCGGCGTGCTCAGCGACTGGCTGGGCCGCAAGAAGATTATGCTCCTCTCAGCGCTCTTTTTTGGTGTTTCGGCCGTGGGCGCGGCCCTGCCGCAAACGGTTTCCCAACTCGCCATGGCGCGGATGCTGGGCGGGTTCGCCATCGGCGCGGCGTCGATGCTGTCGCCGCTCTACATCGCCGAGATCGCCCCCGCGGCCGTGCGCGGCCGCATGGTGTCGCTGAACCAGTTTGCCATCGTGGGCGGCATGCTGGTGGTCTATTTCATCAACGCGCTCATCTCGCAGGTGGGCGAGCATCTCGGCGGCGAGGCGTGGAACATCGCCTACGGCTGGCGCTGGATGTTCGGCTCGGGCGCGCTGCCCGCCGTGCTGTTCTTCGTGCTGCTGTTCTTTGTTCCCGAAAGCCCGCGCTGGCTGATCAAGCGCGGACGCCGCGAAGCGGCCATGGCCGTGCTGACACGGATCAACGGCGACGCGCAGGCGCGGCGCGACGCGGCGGCGATTGAGGACGCCATTGCGCACGAGGACACGTCGGTCATGCAACTGTTCCGGCCCGGACTGCGCGGCATCATGGCGATGGGCATCGTGCTGGCCGTGCTCCAGCAGGTGACGGGAATCAACGTGGTGCTGTACTACGCCCCGGACATCTTCAAAAGCCTGGGAGCCTCGTCAACCTCGGCTTTCTACCAAACGGTCATCGTGGGCGCGGTGAACTTGAGCTTCACGATACTGGCCATCTGGGTGGTGGACCGCATCGGCCGCAAGCCGCTGCTGATGCTGGCTTCCATCGGAATGGGCATTTCGATGTTCGCGCTGGGCGGCGCCTATGCACTGGGGCAGTTGAAGGGTGCGCTGGCGCTGGTGTTCGTGCTGGCCTACGTGGCGTCGTTCGCGGTGGCGATGGGCCCGGTGGTGTGGGTCGTTCTGGCGGAGATTTATCCCACCCGCGTGCGCGGCACGGCCATGTCCATCGCCACGCTGTGCCTGTGGACGGCGTGCTTCATTGTTTCGCAGACCTCCCCCTGGCTGCAGGAGCATCTGGCGGGTTACAGCTTTTTCATCTACGGTGCGATGTGCATCGTGTCCATCGTGTTCGTGTCCGTCGCCGTGCCCGAGACAAAGGGCATGACGCTGGAGCAGATCGAGCGGAGTTGGGTGAAGGAGTAGGAAGAACATCCCCAAATCCCCCTTCGAGGGGATACTTAAGGCAACATCCCCCGCCGCTTCGCGGCACCCCCTTCGAAGGGGGATTTGGGGCGGCCGCATCACGGCGGTTGGAGAAGAAAGAACTCGCATGAGTGAAAACGAGCTGACGATTGACATTGGCGTAAAATCGGACCCCATCGAATACCGCTACACCTACGAGTGGCTGTTCCGCATCATGGCGGACGAGGGCGTGCGCCACCTGCAGCTAGGCACCTTCTTCGAAATCTACCAGTTGCCGGATGAGTGGTTCTTACAACTGCGCCGGCAGGCGGAATCGTTTGGCATTTCGATCTCCAGCATATTTACCGCGCACCGCGAATTGGGCGGGTTCTTCCGCAACGAGGTGGGCTGGGAGGCGGTGGCCCGGCGCAACTACGCGCGGCTGGTTGAGGTGGGCGGGCTGGTCGGCGCGAAGCATGTCGGCAGCAACCCGGGCGCCATCCTGCGCGACGAGATGGGCACCAAGACGGCCGCCACGGCGCGCTATGTGGCGAACATGAAGGAACTCATGGTCCACGCAGGAACGGTCGGCGTGGAGATGCTGACCATTGAGCCCATGTCGTGCCTGGCCGAGCCGCCAACGCTGGTATCTGAAATTCAATCCATGGCCGGGGAACTGGAGGCGCACCACCGGGCCATGCCAGGCACCTCGGGCATCGGCTTCTGCATCGACACGTCGCACGGGTGGGCCGACCATGACGGTGTGGTGCGCGAGACACCGGAACAGCTCATCACGGCCTCGCTGCCCTGGCTGGCCGAACTGCACCTGAAGAACACGGACGCGCTGTTCAACTCGACCTTTGGCTTCAGCGAAGCCGAGCGCGCACGGGGCATCGTCGACCTGGCGCTGGTGCGCGATCTGCTGAACGCGAACGCGACAGTTATCCCCCTGAAGAAACAGGTTGCCTATCTTGAGATCGGCGGACCCAAACTGGGGCGCGACTACAGCGACTGCAAGCTGGAAGACATGTTGCGCGCGTCGATCAGCCACATCAAGGAAGTGTTCGCCGCGCCGTCCAAGCCCGAAACGGTACCGGTCATTGAAATCACCACGGAGAAACAGCAGGAACCGGTGCTGCGCGCGGGTACGCTGCTCGTGGCGCCGTCCATCATGTGCGCCGACCTGCTTCACCTGGAGGAAAGCGTGCGGCGGCTGGAAGCGGTCAACGCCGATCTGCTGCACATCGACGTGATGGATGCCCACTTCACGCCCAACATGCCGCTGGGCTTTGAGGCATTCAAACAACTGCGAAGCAAGACGTCCATGCCCTTTGACGCGCACCTGATGGTCAACAAGAACGATTTTTTCGTGGAACAGATGGCGGAGTTAGGCGCGTGGATGGTGTCGGTGCACGTCGAGTCGGCGGTGCATCTGGACCGCACGCTCGGCCGCATCCGAAAGCTCGGCATGAAGGCCGGCGCGGCGCTCAATCCCGCGACCTCACTGAGCGCGCTGGAATATGTGCTGGACCGGCTCGACTTCGTGCTGCTTATGACAGTCAATCCCGGCTATGCCGGCCAGCGCATCGTGCCCTACGGCCTGCGCAAAATCGTCGAGTGCCGGGCGTGGCTCGACAGCCGCGGGTCAACCATCCCAATCCAGGTGGACGGCAACGTTAGTTTCGAGTTGATCGAAGAGATGACGGCGGCCGGCGCGGACATTCTGGTCGCGGGCACCAGCAGCGTGTACCACAAGGACGGAACACTGGCGGAGAACGTGCAGCGGACCCGTGAGATCGCAGGATACGGACTGGCACGACGGAATACGACAATGCGGTAGCGCGGCAAGTCTTGCCTCGTCATTGCGAGGAGGGCAACGCCCGACGCGGCAATCTCGTTACGCCAACGACGAGGTGTCATGAGATTGCTTCGCTACGCTCGCAATGACTACGAGCCTACGGTGTGTGTCCGAAGACGACAGGCGAGGGCGCCTGTCCTACATTCTTGAGTGCGCGCGGCGATGCCACGCCAGAGGCGGACAAGCCGCCGCTTTCTTCGACGGGGCCATGCCCCGGCGGCGCGAAGTGCAATCCGCCAAGGCGGATAAACTTCGCGTGCAGGTGCGTTCCCAAGTACAACTTGGGAACGAGAAGACGAGAGAACGTGGATGCCCGCCTTCGCGGGCATGACGGTAAGGAGGGAATCATGAAGTGGTCATGTCTGCTGACAAGTCTCGTGCTGGTGCTCCTCTCCCCCATCGCGCCTGCGGTGGACCGCGTCCCCATGGAACGCATGGCGGCCTATCACCGAAGCGTCATCGTCACGCATGAGACCGACGTGACGTCGGCGTTCATGACCTACTTCAAAAGCCACCCCGAACAGATCAAGCATGATTTCCTGGTGAAGATCGTGCCCTGCCTGGAGAAAGACGGCGTAATCCCCGCACCGGGCAACGCAACCGACGTTCATGTGGAAGATTTCCCCGGCGGCGTGCAGGCCATTTTCAAGATTGGCGATGTGACTGTCACGGCCGATTTCGCGCCGCTGTTGGTCGGGCGCGGCGTGACCACCTGGGAGGGCGCGGCGGTCTACAGCATCACGACCGCTCCCCCCACGCCGGTGGTGCTGCGCATTGGCGGGGGCACGTCGGTCACCTTTCTGACCGGCACACCGCCCGCCTTTGTCAGTGCCGACACGGTGGCGCCGAAGGACGCGCAGGTCACCGACGGCAACACGGCAACCTTCACCAGCGGTGAAGACCCGTTCCCCATGGCCGTGCGCGCCACGGGATCCATGGAACGCAACGCGGACACGGGCCAACTGACGGCGCGCTTTGCCGAAGGGTCGGGCGCGCTGGTCATGGCCTATGCCGATGCGCCAGAGCGGGCGCTGGAATTGAGCAGGACCGACCCGCAGGTGGCGCGCAAGTCCGTGGACGACTACTACGCGAAACTGTTGGAAAGCCGCATCGAGACGCCCGATGAAAACCTCAACGCGGCGTTTCGGTCGGCCATCATCACGATGGAATACTCCTGGATTGAGCCCTACGGCTGGATCGAAACCATCCACCACTGGCTGGCACTGTGGCATATGCAGCACACGGCCGCGGCGGAGTGGCTGGGACAGGAGGACCGGTCCCGGCTCTGCACACTGACCCACGGGCGCATGCTGTTCCCCAACGGCGCGGTGCCGCAATTGTGGCCCAACGGCCAGACCCACCGCGATTTCGGCGGCTCAAACCAGTTCTGGGCATGGCAGGCGCGCCACTACATGGACTTCACCGGCGACGAGGAATTCGCGAAGGAAGTCGCGCCCATGCTGGACCGTGTGCTCAACCAGACGTTCAACGAATACGACCCCGACGGCAACTTGCTGCTGGGATGGTCGCAGCAGATCGGCAACCAGGAGGACATGATCGGCACGCCCAACGACGGGACCACGCCCACGATTGAGGGCATGAACATGATGCGGACACGCATGGAGTGCGTGCCTGAAAACGGTGATTGGGAGGTCCGGTCGAAGTGGGGCGAGAGGATGGGGATGGCCAACAACTGTCTTCGAGAAACGCTCTGGATGCCGGACTTGGGCCGGTATGGTTTCTTTGTGGACCCATTGGGTTTCAAGCGTCTTGACGGCCAGTATCATTCCCTCATTTACCCCACACTGTTCACGAACGCTCCTGATCCCTTGGAGCAATACTTGGCACTGCGGCACTTATTGGACCGGCTCAGTGGACCTGACGGAGAGGTGTACTGCTCCAACAACTTCCCGAACCATGTCAGCGGCACGTGGGGCATGCAGACCGGCGCTGCACAGCAACCGTGGGCTGCATGGGCGCTCTCCCATGCGGGCATGCGCAACGAGGCATGGAAGCCACTCAAGGTGTTGGCCGACTGGGTGATGGATGCCAATCACCGGGGTTCCTGGCCCGAAGTGGCCCAGGAACCGATTCCGGCCTACTTCTCGCCTCCCGCGGGACTGTTCATTGCGTCGGTGGTTGAAGCGATATTCGGCCTGAACGTACGTGGTGACATACTGGAAGTATCACCCTGTTTTCCGGATGCGTGGGCCACAGCTTCAATACATTTGCCGAATTTCGAAGCGCAGTTCCACCGGGAAGGCAACCGTCTGCTGTACACCATAGAAACTGGCAAAGCGTTTACAAGCAGTCTGTCATGGCCCCTGGCCGCCGGACGGGTGAAGCGGTTGTCACTGAATAGCATAGACTTTGACCTCATCGATACAAAGAGCACGCCTGCGGGGGTGATCGCCCACGTTTCTGGACTATGGAAGGGCATCCCGCCCGGTAATAAGAACGAGATCGAGATCGAGCACGAGCCCATTCATCTCAGGCCAAACTGCCCGCAGACGATTCCGCCGGGATGGATTCTCGATCAGGTGGCATATCCGGCGGTTGCATTCGACGGCGGCCTCCTAGACGTGAAACTTCCTGAAGGGATGGGGGGCTTCCAAGTCCTTGACCCCTGCCATATCGTAGACAGTGTCATCAAGAATGATGGCGAAGAAATGGTGTTCGGACTCAGTCACAATCTCCTTCGCCCCTATGAGGGTTTTGGCAGGCTGGGAAGGATGAATTTCGCTCGTCGGTCGTTCTTCCTGGAAGGGACTGACACGCAGACCGGAAAGACGTTGATTGTTCCAGTAAATCTCACTGTATTGCCAAGCGTGGAAGCGGCATTTGCGGACGATGTGGCAATGGAGGGAGCAAACGTGACGGCCAGCCTAGTGCTTCGCAGCAATAGTACCGGCGACGTCTTGGCAAATGGAATTTTGGGAGACCTCCGTCAGCCTGTTGCGTGGCTCCGTGAACTTGGCCCCAACGACCAGACCGTACCGTTCCGCGTGCCAGCCAACTTTGCAGGCAGGTTGTCGCCCGGGGAAAACGACGTCTCCATTGCCGTTGAAGCTATTGATGAACCTATACCTTTTGAAGCTCCGGATGACCCGTGCAATTGGCCCAGGAACAAAATCCAAGTGAAGTTAAATGTCCGCAGCATCTTCGAATCCGGTCCGCTGGCCGCGCATGCGGCTTCGCGGATGGCGCAAATACCTTTGCCCGAAGACAAACTCATGCCGGACACGGACTGGCGCAAGCTGCGCGATTTCCCGGGGTTCCCCCATGTGCCGTGGTCGAATTCGCCGCCTGCGCTGGAGAAG
>CAIUWO010000622.1 GCA_903902895.1 Candidatus Hydrogenedentota bacterium
CTCGTCATTGCCAAGGTTCAGGAGCCCGCCCTTCTTCCCGCCCAGAACCCAATCGGGATGGTTTTCCGTGAGCCAGGTGTCTTTCGCCACGCGTTCCGGCTCGAACCACACGATAATCTTGACGTCTTTGCCGTGGGCATGGTCGCTGATGGGTTTGAATCCGCCCGGGAAGCGGGTCTGGTCCACTTCCCATGTCCCGGTCTTTGGCCATTGCCCGTCGCAGGGATACCAGCCGGCGTCCATCCACCAGTAATCGAGTTTTATGCCCCGTTCGAGGTACTTGTCCACGAAGAAGATTTGGCTGTCGCTGTTGGCGTTGATCATTTCACCAAACTGGTGCGAACTGCATGCGTTCAATTGCGGCAGCGGCGGCAGTTTGCCGCCTGGTCGTGGGGTGTTGTGCGCGATCATCCACTGTCGCCAGACGTTCTGCGCGCGGGTCCGCGTGCCCTCGTAGAACTGGATTACAACCATCGGCCCGCGCACTTCCTCGCCCGGATGCAGCAGGAAATGGGTCTTTTCCTGACCGGCACGGATGCGCAATCCCGTGCCCTCATCACGGGTGAACTTGGCCGACCACTGCCCGGCCCAGCTTAGTGCGAAAATGAAGCCCTGCCCGCCTGCCTCAACGTTGAAATAGGGGAAGGAAATCTGGGTCGGGCGGCCGCCCGTGTTGGCAACCGTGAGGTCTGCCTTGGCCGGAAGCGGCTCGTGAATGGGCTCAAAACTGTCGGCGGTGCAATTGTCACCCTTGTTGCGGTGCAGCGTGAACTCGGCCCCCGGTTCGCAGTTGAGCGTGGTGTCCACGGCCAGGAGATCGGAGAGGAGGGGCGTGTCGGCCGTGCCCGTGTTCCGGAAATGAATGGTCCACTCCACAGTGGGGAAATCGGGATAGCGGAAGCCCTCAATCCGCGCCTGCAGGCCTGTCACGGGGTCGGTATGGGTGATGGTGTGCAGCACGCGGCCGTCCGCGCCCGGCGCGGTGGTGCGTTCCAGCTTCCAGGAGTTAAGGAACTCGGACGAGGGTTTGCCGTCATACACGAAAGAGAAAAAGGGGGCCGTGTCGACGGGCGGCTGCGGCCCGGCGTTGCCCTCGAACTTGGCCGCGTCCCACTGGCGTGTCCAGTCCATCTCCGCCGGTGTCGGCTGCGCGCCGTCAGCCCATGCGCCCGCACCCATGAGCATGCCCCCAAGAAGCATTGCAACCGTCACCGCCCGCGGCACTGCATGCATGTTAGGACCTCCCGCCGTCTGTCGGCGCAAATACAACCCAAGAAAGAAACACCCGCAACCGAACCAGCCCCGTTCGTTGTCAATTGTCAATTATCAATTGTCAATTTATCCCCGGCCGCCTTCAGCGTCTCGATCGCCTCCAGGTAGGATGGGTGCCGGAAGATATAGGACCCCGCGACCAGCACATTGGCGCCCGCGTCGACCACCCGCTTTACAGTGGTATCGTCGATGCCGCCGTCGACCTCAAGGTCCCGGTCGCCAATCATGGCGCGCACGTTTTCTATTTTGCGCAGCATGTCCGTGATGAAGGATTGTCCGCCGAAGCCGGGGTTGACCGACATGATCAGCACCATGTCCACCATGTTGGCCAGGTATTCGATCTCGTCCTCCGAGGTGCCCGGGTTCAGCACCACCCCGGCCTTGCAGCCTAAATCCTGGATTTTCGTGATGAGCCGGTGGGGATGGCGGCAGGCTTCGGTGTGGAACGTGATGATGTCCGCGCCCGCCTGAACGAAGTCGTCCACATAC
>CAIUWO010000623.1 GCA_903902895.1 Candidatus Hydrogenedentota bacterium
GCCGCCTCGATACCACGCTCCTTGCGTATCTCCGTGGCGCGGGTATGCCGAATCTGGTTCGGCGTCCAGTGGGGCACACCGGCCTTGACACAGGCGCGCTCGATACACTGGCCGTAGGAATCCTTGCCGTAGTGGTCGTTCACCGTGCGGTCGGTCGCCCTTTTTGTGGGCGCCTGTCCTTCCCGGCGCCCCTTACCCGTCTTTTTCTCGGTGCGCTCGGTCCAGTGGTCGGCGGGCTGGAATAGATAATCACCCGGTGCGCGGCGGAGCAGGAAAGGCGCGAGCACTTTTTGCGCCTTGGGTCCGAAGAACAGGTGGCGTTCTTTGCCCCGGTGCACGGTCTTGTGCTTCACCAACTCGCAGTGCCACGGGTCCACGGTTCGGTCAATCATTTCGGCCTTGAGCCCGCAGACCTCGCCGGGACGCGCCCCGGTCAGTTCCTGCAGCTCGATCATGGCGCGCACAGAGGCATTCACGACTGCCTTGACGGCTTTCAGGCGTTTGGCGTCCACCGTGCCGACCGGCTGCGTCTCTCGGGCCTCACAGCGACCCGCATGAAGCGCTTCCAGCGTGGTGCATTCATGCCAGACGGCCACGGGGCACAGCTTCATGGACACGCCCCACTTGAGACAGTGGACGATGGCGCTGATGGCGCGGTTGATCTCCGAGCGGCACAGCGGACGGTCCCCGTTCTTGTCCGGGGTGTTCATAGCCTCGCGCACCATGCGCAGGTCCATGACGCTGAAATCGGCAATGCGCTTGCGGCCCATGTGGTCGTTGAACCATTTCATTGCGCTTTTGCCGCGGTCCCAGGAGCGGGGCATGGGCGCGTAGTGGATGACCATGGCCGCGCTGTATTGGTCGATAAGTTCGCAGACGCGCCGGTCATCTGGATCAACCGCCAACTGACCTGTTTTCCACTCGTGCAGACGCTGTGCATAGAGCGTTTGGGCCTCGGCTTCATCGCTGCCCAGGTAGTGAAATTGACCGTCGAGACGGACGTAGTAGCGGCGGCTTGGTTTGTGGTAACAAAGATTCGGGACGCGCATGCAACCTCCTAAGTGTGTCACGTACACGTTTCACGCCAAACCCTAGATTTCCGCTCTACTTTCGTAAGTCGTTTGACTTCAAGTGTTTAAATGGTGGGCGGTACTGGACTCGAACCAGTGACATCCTGCGTGTAAGGCAGGCGCTCTAACCAACTGAGCCAACCGCCCATGGGGGGGACGGGGCGAGTATAGCATCGCGGGGCGGAGGCAGGCAACGCTTTTTGGTGACACGATTTTGGGGAAAGGGTCCGCCATGGGCGAATTCGAGTTTTCACGACCGCCCCCAGGGCGGGGGCGGGGCGCGATTGACTCGCGCACCGGCCATCGCGGATACTGCCGGTACTCCATTGCAGTCAACGGTGAACCCATGAACGACATTGATGTCTCGAAACTTTCTGTGATTCCAGGGCGTCCCTACCCGATGGGAACGACCGTTTATGACAAGGGCGTGCGCTTCACCATCTTCAGCCGTCACGCCCGGCGCGTCTGGGTGGCCCTGTTCCGCGCCGTGGAGGACCGGGAGCCCGTCTGGGAATATGAGTTTGACGCGCAGCGGCACCGGATCGGGGACGTGTGGTCGATTTTTGTCAAGGGGATCGGCGAGGGGGTTTTCTTCCTGTACCGGATGGACGGCCCCGTGTCCCTTCGCGAGGGCCATCGTTTCAATCCAACCGTCTACCTGATCGATCCCTACGCCAAGGCCTTTGCCGGAGAAGTTCACAACGGAACCATGAAATGCGTGGCGGTGCATGACCGCATGGAATGGAACGACGACATCCGCCCCCATATCCCGGCGCGCGACCTTGTCATTTACGAGGCCCATGTGCGCGGCATGACCCGCCATGCCTCCTCGGCCGTCGAACATCCGGGCACCTACCGGGGCCTCATAGAAAAAATACCCCATCTCAAGGACCTCGGCATAAACGCCGTCGAACTGCTTCCGGTGCATGAAATGGGCGAAAACCTGCTCGGCCGGTGCAGCGTCAGCGGCGGTGAACTGAGCAACTACTGGGGCTACAGCACCATCGGCTTCTTCGCGCCGACCGGGCGCTACGCGTTCAGCGCGGCCGGATTTGAGCACCTGGACGAGTTTCGCGCCATGGTCAAAGCACTGCACGACGCCGGCATCGAAGTCATTCTGGACGTGGTGTTCAACCACAGCTCGGAAGGCAACGAGCGCGGCCCCACGCTTTCGTTCAGGGGCATCGACAACACCGTGTATTACCTGCTCGAGGACGGCGCCTACCTCAACTACAGCGGGTGCGGCAACACGCTCAACTGCGGCCACCCCCTCGTGCGCGACTTTATCCTCGACTGCCTGCGCTACTGGGTCGCGGTCATGCACATTGACGGGTTCCGCTTCGACCTCGCCTCCATCCTCGGGCGCGACCTCAACGGCCGCATCCACGAGGACGCGCCGCTGCTCTCGCGCATCGCGGAGGACCCGGTGCTGCGCGATGTGAAGCTCATCGCCGAGGCGTGGGACGCGGGCGGCGCCTACCAGGTCGGCTCCTTCGGCGGCGAGCGCTGGGCCGAGTGGAACGGGCAGTACCGCGACGACACGCGCCGTTTCTGGCGCGGCGACCCGGGCATGCGCGGCCGCATGGCCACGCGCCTCACCGGAAGCGCCGACCTCTACGCATGGTCGGACCGCACCGCGCTGCACAGCATCAATTTCATCACCTGCCATGACGGGTTCACCCTGCGCGACCTGGTCTCGCACAACCGCAAGCACAACGAGGTCAACGGCGAGGGAAACGCGGACGGGCTCGACGACAACATAAGCTGGAACTTCGGCGTCGAGGGGGAGACCGATGATCCGGAGGTGAACGCGCTGCGCCTGCGCATGCAGAAGAACTTTCTGGCCACACTTTTTGTCTCGCTCGGGGTGCCCATGCTCCTCGCCGGCGACGAGATGGGCCGCACGCAGCGGGGCAACAACAACGCCTACTGCCAGGACAACGAGATTTCTTGGATTGACTGGTCGCTGCTGAAAAGGAACGCCCAGCTCTACCGCTTCTGCCGCGGCATGATCGCCTTCCGCCAGCAGAACCCCGCCCTGCGCCGCGCCGAGTTCTTCGCCGGCGTCACGCCCGACAGGCCGGAGGAGGAGGCCGACCTCCGCTGGTTCGATGAAAACGGCGCGCCCGTCGCGTGGGACGCCGAACGGGGAACCCTGATGGCCCTGATTCACCCGTGTGTGAACGACGGCACGGCGCTGTGCCTGGCGCTGAACGCCACGACTGAAACCGTCGCCTTCACGCTTCCCGGGGGGCTGTGGCAGGTCCGGGTCAACACGGCCGCGGCGCCGCCGGGGGACATCGTGGCCGCGGCCGGTTCGCGTCACGCGGTCAAGGGGGCTGTGGCGCTTGCCGCCCGTTCCATGGTGGTTCTCGCGACACCGGCACGTCCCAAAAAGAAGGCCTGAAAGACGGCCCCATGGAGCCCGCGCGGTGAAAAAGAAACTCCTTGCCGCATTCGCACTGCTGGCCGTGGTGTGCGCCGCGGCTGCCGGCGCGTTCTCCTGGCTGCTGCTGCACCGCGCGCCGGGCGAGTTTTTCGATTCCAACGGGGTACCGATTTATTACACGGTTGAGGGCACGGGCGAACCGGTGATCCTGATTCACGGCGTCGCCGCCAACGCCGACCTAAACTGGCGCCGCCCGGGCGTCACCGCCATGCTTGCCCGCGATTTTCAGGTCATCTCGTTTGACCTGCGCGGGCACGGCCGCAGCGGACAGCCCACCGACCCGTCCCAGTACGGCGCGGAGTTGATCGAGGACGTGGTCCGGCTCATGGACCATCTCCACATTGACAAGGCGCATGTTGCGGGCTATTCGCTTGGCGGGTTTATTGCGCTGAAACTGGTCACCATCCACCCCGACCGGGTGCGCAGCGCCGCCATCTGCGCCGCCGGATGGTCCAACGCCACCGCCCCGTCCGAACTGCCCAGCCCCTATTCAGCCCCCGTGCCGCCCGGCGAGAAGAACGTGAAAACGCCTGAGGTGGCGGGGGCCTCCGTCCTGCCCCTGCCCGCCGCCACCCAAAAGACACTCTTCCACCGTGTCCGAAACTGGGTGGGCGACCATATCGTCAACAAAACCGCCATCAAGGCGATGAAGAAGAGCTACGCCTCCCTGCGCGTTTCTGAAGAGAGCCTAAGGGAGAACAAGGTGCCCTCAATCTGCCTGATTGGAAAAGAGGATGGGTTCTATTATCTGGCCGAGGCCCTGCATGAGCGCATGGCGTGCATGGAGTATGTGCGCATTGAGGGCGCCAACCACTTCACAACCCCTTTCAGCGCCACGTTCAAGAACAGCCTGCACGCGTTCTTCATGCGCCAGAGAACACCCCTCAGCCCGTGAATTCATGCACGGTCTGCAGAATGATTCCCGCCAGCACGGACGCGAGTCCGAAGCATATCACCACGGCGTAGAGCGCAAGCATGGCCTGGGCCGCGCGCCGCAGCGTTCGGTCCCATCCCCCGGCCATGGGGAGCGCGCTTAACAGCGCCACGGGCAGCGACAGAAAAAGCGTCCAAAACAGCAGGCTGCCCTGCTGCTCCAAATACCACCCCCACTGGCCCAATTGGGGCACGGGACGCTTTGCCCAGTTTTCCATGGCGAAGGCCAGGCCTTTGAACGTGTATTTCGCCCCCATTTGCAGTCCCACGGCGACAAGCACCGCCGCCGTCAGCCGCCATGCAAGGCGCAACGGCCGCAGGCGTCCCGCCGGCGGCAGCGCGCCCGTCGTGCTCAGCCAGAACCAGACGCCGGCATAGGCCATCAGCGCCA
>CAIUWO010000624.1 GCA_903902895.1 Candidatus Hydrogenedentota bacterium
ACAACTGGGGATGGTGGAACATTGGCGGCTGGCAAAACGGCATGCACGGCATCGAATTGTTCGGTAACGGCGCATTGGGAGGCGCCGGTGCCCGCGTGAACGGTTCGATTGAGACGGGCCGCTGGTACGATATCCGTGTCGATGTGTCGCCGACCCACATCCGCTGCCTGCTTGACGGAAAGGTGATTCACGACGAGGATTTGGCCTGTCCGTCGCTGATGGCCGCCGTTGCCGGACGGAAGGACGGCGACCTGCTGTTGAAAGTGGTCAACGCAAGCGGAGAAACGCAAAAGACGGCAGTCCGCCTGGACGGCGGCGCAACGGTGGCGCAGGAAGGCACGGCCGTTGTGCTGGCCGATGCCGATGACGCCGTGGAGAACACGCTGGATGAACCGCTGAAGGTGGTTCCGCGCAAAGAGTCCGTAAAGATTTCGGGCAACAAGTTTGACTACGAGTTCGCACCCTACTCGCTGACGATACTTCGGTTGAAGGCGGAGAAATAGCAGGCCGTCAATTCTTCGCGATGAACCCGGAGTCCCGGTCCGTCCGGAAGGGCAGTGCGCTCGCGGCGAGGTGGAGCGCACCGGTTTGACTGGGAGCGCCGGCATCCCTGCCGGCTGTCTTGAACCCGGGGCGCCTGTGCACTTGTAGATGCGATTGATTGAAGATGGTGCGTTGCATTCTTACTGCGTAAGAATTCCACGCACCCTACTTCTCCGCGATGAACCCGTGGAAGCGTCCCATCCAGTAGGGCAGCAGGTAGGCCGCGCCGTCATCCTCGACATTGCCGCCATGGCCTCCGTCCGGAAGGTACGGGTCGGCGTTCCACTTTTCGAAAACGCGCTCGTCGGCGGGCACCACCCGGGTCAGGACGCGTTTGCCGAAGCGGTTGGTCTGTCCCGAAAAGCTGACATCGGCGCGCTGGCTGTTCAACTGCGGCCAAAGGCGGCGGTCCGTGGGAATCTGTCGCAGGTTTTCCACAGCACCGAGGATGTCCGACTGGTTTGGCGCCGCGGTGGCGGTCACAAAGGTATAGAAGCTCGGCTGTTCGGGCCGCACCACCTCATAATGCCGCCGAACGCCGGTGACGAGTGCACGCCGAATCTTTTGGTCCGTCTCCAGCTGCAGGATCGGATACCAGGCCACATAGCCCAACTGATCGTCAGAATGGTTGTTGGAGTCGGGAAAGCTCTTCTTGGTGAGCAGAATATTGCTCAGATAACCGTGCTCGACAATGAGCTTGCGGTAGTGCTCCTCATATTTCTTGTCGCCCGTGATGTGGTGCGCCACCTTGAGGAAGGAGAGTATCTGCAGGCTGTTGAGCCCGGCCTCCACCGCGCCCATCGGGCTTTCGTTCATCGTTTTTGGGTCCCAGAATCCCCACTTGGTGCGCTTGCCGTGCCAGTCGATCAATTGGTATCCGTTGTCCACAAGGTGGTCGGTCAGCGCTCGGACCTGCTTGATAATCAGCTCCTTTTCGGCATCGTCGTGCTGGGCGATGTGTTCGTAGAATGTGTAGAACGCCAGGTAGTGCCCGTCTATCTCGTCGCTGGACGTGTCGCTCTTCCAGTACATGGCCCCGTCCGGCGTGGGTTGCCATTGCTTGCCCCGCGTCTGGCCGATCTCGGGAGGAAGCACGCTGCGGGCCACCAGTCCCGGAACCCCCGAAGCGTTCTGCAGCATGTACAGCGCGTGCATGCTTTCCGTTGCCGAAGCCTTGGCCGCCTCATCCTTGGTCGCACCGAAGCACAGTGCCATGGCCGCCACGTGATAGGCGGTCCACAATCCGTCGTTGTCGTTGTCATTAATGGTGTGCGAGGTGGGGTTTTCCGCGTCCTCCAGTTTGCAGGCGGCCACCATGCCCAGCCGCCGGTGCCGTTCGCTCACCCGTTTCTCGATAATCTCCGCCTTCTCTTGCAGCGTGCGGGGCACTGCCTCGATCTTGCCGATGCCGCCGTCCGTCAGGAAGTAGGCGGGCATGCCCGCCGGGGCGAGCGCCACGGCGAACACGCGGTCGCCCGGCAGATAGCGTTTGCCCTGCCGGTAAAACCACTTGCGGCTGGTCTCGTAGGGTTTGTAAAGGATTGCGCCGAAAGTGGTGCCGATCCAGAGGTCATTGTTGGAAGCACAGGCAAGCGCGGTTACACACTCATAGGGCATGCCCTGTTTGCCTTGGACATGCGTCCAGGTGCCGTCCGCCTTCATCAGGCTGAGGCCAATCGGCGTGCCGACCCAAAGGCTGCCCTGCGCATCGCAGGCAAGCGCTGTAATCTTGGTGGCCAAAGGCCCGTCCACCCCGTAGGACTCGTGGCGTTTCCAGTCTGTTCCGTCTTTCTTGTACAGCCCCAGATCCGTGCCGCACCAGACAGCCCCGCCCACCTCCACCTGCGCATTGATGTTTTCACCCTCTTTCAGCGTGGGCTTGGGTTCCTTGGAGACCACCAGATGACCGTTGGCGTCCACGGTGATGCCTGTTGCACCCTCCGCCGAAACGCATTCCACCGTGCCGCGGACATGCTCAAAGAACGGTTCGACAACCGCGGGGAATTCCGGATTTCTGTTTTCCGGCGCCGGCGGCGCGGCAATATTCAGTGTGTGGTGGCCTTCGGGCAGCCACGAGGCTTTCGCATCGGCGGCGGACGCGGGAGTGGCGCCGGCAACTATCAGCACAGAAACCATCCACATCAGCATGGGACGCTCCTTTCGGTGTGTCCGGGACCAGATTGGTTCAACAAAAATGAAACAGACTCGGGTCCTAGACTCTGTTCAGGCCTTTCTGGTTTCCCAAGAACGGACCGCTCCTGCTAGAATTGCGGGCAATGTCGTTTTACCGTCCTCTTCAGCCAACTGCACGGGGTGTTTGTCATGAACGGTCTGCGCCTGCTCCTTGTGTCCGTGTCGGTGTTTTCAGGCAGTCTTTTCTGCGGCTTAGCCGCCACTGGGGAGGAGGGGGGCATCATGAAACTCCAGCCCTTCAACATGACCGAGGTGCGCCTCTTGGACGGACGGCTCAAGAGCGCCCAGGAAACTAACCTGCGCTACCTGCTTTCGCTGGAGCCAGACCGATTGCTCTACACCTTCCGAACGAATGCGGGACTCGATGCGCCCGGCGTGCCGCTGGGCGGCTGGGAGGGTCCCAAAATAGAGGTGCGCGGCCACTTCATCGGCCACTACCTGTCGGCCTGCGCGCTCATGTATGCCAGCACCGGCGACGATCGTCTGCTCCAGCGCGGCACCCTGATGGTGGCCGAAATTGCCAAGTGCCAGCAGGCGCTCGGCGGCGAGTATCTTTCCGCCTTTCCCGAGTCGTTCTGGGACCGGCTCGAATCGGGCAAGAATCTGCCCTGGGCGCCCTTTTACACGATGCACAAGGTCATGGCCGGACTCTATGACCAGCACACCCTCTGCGGCAACGCGCAGGCGCTGGAAATGATGAAAGGGATGGCCGCCTACTTCGCCAAGCGCGCCGAAAAATACTCCCACGAGGAATGGAACAAGATTCTCGACAGAACCGAGGAGGGGGGCTTCTGCGAGGCCCTGTGGAACCTTTACGGCATC
>CAIUWO010000625.1 GCA_903902895.1 Candidatus Hydrogenedentota bacterium
GCCCATTGACTAGAATATGCGCAGGGCGGGCCCATGACTTTCAGCCGATTCATTTGGAAAAATGCCTTTCGCAACAAGCGGCGGACAGCTCTGACCATTCTCAGCATCGGGTTTTCACTCTTTCTGCTGATGGCGCTGCTGACTTTCATGGACACGCTGCTCAACCCGGTCGTCGAGGACGACTCGGCGCTGCGGCTGCTGGTGACGCGCTCCACGTCCATCGCCGACATCCTGCCCATCGCCTATATGGACAAGATTAAGCGCGTGCGCGGGGTGGAGCATGTGGCGCCGCTGCAGTGGTTCAACGGGATTTACAAGGACCCGGACTACCAGTTTGCCAATTTTGGCACCGACCCGGCGGAGATATTCAACATCTATACCGAGCAGACCCTTGGTCCGGAAGCCAAGGCCGCGTTCGTCGCGGACCGCCGGGGCGCGGTGGCGGGCGCGGACCTGGCCAAGCGTTTTGGCTGGAAGGTGGGCGACAAGATCACGCTGACGGGCACGATATTTCCCGTGGACCTGGACCTGGACATTGTGGGGATTTTCACGGCTGACCTGAACGAGAACATGCTCTATTTCCGCTGGGACTACATGGATGAGGCGCTGGGCAAGCCCGGGGTGGCCGGGGCGTATGTCATCAAGGCGACGGACCCGGCCTCCGTACCCATGGTGATTGACGCCATCGACGGCATGTTCCGCAATTCACCGGCGGAAACCAAGACCACCACCGAGAAAGCCTTTGTGCTCGGGTTCATCTCCATGCTGGGCAACATCCAGATGATCATCGGGTCCATCGCCGGGGTGGTGGTGTTCACCATGCTGCTGGTGGCGGTGAGCACGATGGCGACGACGGTCCGGGAACGCATGCGCGAGGTGGCCATCCTCAAGGCGGTCGGATACTCGCGAAACTTGGTGCTGGCGCTGGTCATGGCGGAGGCGCTGTTCATCTCCCTGGTGGGCGCGGGTCTGGGCATCTGCCTGGGCGAGTCGCTGCGTCTGATCGACCTGGACCGGATCACCCAGGGATTCATCCAGAAGTTTGACCCGGGTTTCTCGACCTACGCGGCAGTGGTGGCTGCGGGGATTGTGATTGGATTGGTTTCGGGATTCATCCCGGCGCGGCAGGCGGCCAACATGAGCATCACGACGGCGATGAGGAGAATGGAATAGCCGTGCTGATTCCACTCAAATACAACACCCGTTATCTGGTCACGCGCTGGAAAAGCACGGCCACCACGGCGATTACCTTCGGGCTGGTGGTGGCGACGTTTATCATCGTCATGTCGCTGTCGCAGGGCATTGAGCGCGCGCTGAACACGACGGGCAACCCGCTGAACGTCATCATCATGCGGTCCGGCGCCCAGGCCGAGGGGCAGAGCGAGGTCAGTCTGGACCAGTACCAGATCGTGCGCAACCTCCCCGGCATTGTCAGGGGGCTGGACGGGGAACCCCTTGTTGCGCCAGAGATACTCACCCTGGTGAACAAGCCGCGAAACGACGGAAAGACTTCCAACCTTCAGGTTCGCGGCGTTCATCCGAACGCTTTCCTGTTACGTCCGGCGGTGCAGATTGTGGAAGGCCGCATGATGCAGCCGGGATTGCGGGAAGCCGTCGTGGCGCGGTCCGTATCCAAGCGGTTCCAGGGTTTTAAACTGGGCGACACACCGCGGCTGGGCCGGGGCAGGTTCACTGTGGTGGGCATCTTCGACGCGCAGGGAACGGCCTACGACTCCGAGATATGGGCGGACTGCAAGGAGGTCATGCAGGAGTTTGACCGGATGAACTTCAGCACGGTGGTGGTCCGCGCCATGGACCGGGCCTCCGTTGGGCGCATGCAGGATGCGGTGGACAAGGACCGGCGGTTGAAGTTGATGGCCGTGGACGAGGAAAAATACTACGCCGACCAGACCAAGACGGCGAAACCGGTGAAGGCGTTCGCAATGTTCCTGGCGATTACAATGGCCGTGGGCGCATGCTTTGCCGGAATGAACACGATGTATGCCAATGTTGCCAGCAGGGTAAGGGAGATTGGCACGCTGCGCATCCTGGGGTTCACGCCGGGCGCGGTCATGACCAGTTTCCTCATTGAGTCGGTGTGCCTCGCCCTGCTTGGGGGTGCCCTGGGCTGTGCGCTGGCACTGCCGATCAACGGGCTTGCCACGGGCACCACCAACTTCAATTCATTCAGCGAGATCGTGTTTTATTTTACAATAACGCCCGGACTGATGTTCAAGGGTATGATATTCGCCGCCTTCATGGGTTTGGCGGGGGGCTTCCCCCCCGCGTGGTCGGCCTCCAGGCAGCCCGTGCTTGCGGCGCTGCGGCAGGTATAGCCCCGCCTGGGCGCGTTGGTCAACGAAGAGAGAAAGAGCGTGATGACAAACGAGAATCTGGATGGACAACTTTCAAAGCTGCGCATTGACAAGGACCGCAAGCGCGTGCGCCGCCGTGGCCGCCTCTGGAAATGGCTGCTGTTTGCCGTCGTGGCGGGTGCGGCCGGCTACGGCGTTTATCTCAAGATGAACGCGCCCGTCCCTGTGAGAACCGCACCGGTGGACAAGGAGGTCCTTGCGGAGGGCAGGGGGATACAGATGGTCACGGCCAGCGGCTATGTGGTGCCCCGGCACAAGATAGAGGTCAGTTCGAAAATTATCGGCCGGGTCAAGGAGATTCTGGTCAAGCGGGGCGACAAAGTAAACGAGGGCGATGTGCTGCTGCGCATTGAAGACGAGGAATACCAGGCGCAGGTGCGGTCGTCAGAGGCGATGATGGGGGCGCTGCGCGCGCGGGTTGACGAGTTGAAGGCGGGATCGCGGCCGCAGGAAATCGCGGCCTCTCGGGCGAATGTGGCCTCGGCGCAGGCCACCCTGCGCAACGCCGAGGAGGATTTCAAACGGGCGGAATCGCTCATGAAAGACGGCGTGGGGTCGGCACAGGACAGCGACCAGGCCCGTGCCGCCCGCGATGTGGCCAGGGCGCAGCTGAATTCGGCGCAGAAGAATGCGGAACTGGTGTCGGTGGGACCGCGGCGCGAGGTCATTGACGCGGCCGAGGCGCAGTTGCGCGAGGCCGAAGCCAATCTGGAATACATGAAGACCACCCTGAGCAACACCGTAATCAAGGCCCCCATCACCGGCACGATTCTGGAGAAACTGGCCGAACAGGGCGAACTGGTGACCAACACCAACTTTGGCGGCACCCGGGGCGCCAAGAGTTCGGTGGTGTCCATGGCGGACCTGAGCGACCTGCTGGTGGAGGTCGATGTGAACCAGGCCGACCTCTCCAAAGTAAAGGTCGGACAAAAGAGCGAAATACGGCTGGATTCCAATCCGGACCGGGTCTATTCGGGGTTGGTGGACGACATCTCGCCGCAGGCGGACCGGCAGAAGGGCACAGTGCAGACCAAGGTGCGCATTGTCGATCCGGATGACGGCGTCAGGACCGAGGTGAACGCGCGGGTGACCTTCCTTGGCGATGCCCCCGATGCGGCTTCGGGCGCGGCGGGCAAGCCGCGGCTGTGGATACCCAAGACGGCCGTTGTCCAAGGCGCGGAGGAAACCACGGTTTACACAATGGCCGGCGACAGAGCGGCGGTGGTTCGGGTGAAACTGGGGACCGAGGCGGAAAAAGGCGTTGAGGTGGTCGAGGGGCTGAATGGTGACGAAACGCTGATAGTGTCGCCGCTGGATAAAATCACCGCGGGCGCGCGCGTCGTGGCCGTGCAGAAGTGAGGCAGGGAGGCACTGTGGAAATATCCCCGATGGAACCGGTTGTGCGGATCAGAAACCTGAGCAAGGTATTTGCCCACGGCGGCACCGATGTTGTTGCACTCGACCATGTTGACCTTGATGTGGACACGGGCGAGTTTCTCTCGCTGATGGGACCGTCCGGGTCGGGCAAATCAACGCTGCTGCACATCATTGCCGGGATTGACCGGTCCACGGACGGAGAGTGCCGGGTGCTGGACAGTGACATTACCGACATGACCGAGGACGAGCTTTCTACGTGGCGCCGCGAGCACATTGGGTTTGTGTTTCAATCGTTTAACCTGATTCCCGTGCTGACCGCGTTTGAGAATGTGGAGATGCCGCTGCTGCTGACCAGTCTTAGCAGGAGGGAGCGCGCGGAGCATGTGGAGACGGTGCTCGATGTGGTTGGGCTGGGCGACCGCATGACCCACTATCCCCGGCAGCTTTCGGGCGGCCAGGAACAGCGCGTGGCGATTGCCCGCGCGCTGGTGGCGGACCCGGACATGATTCTCGCCGACGAACCCACGGGCGACCTCGACGCGCATGCGGCGGAGGAGGTGCTGACCATCCTGCGCAAGCTTAACCAGGATTTCGGCAAGACCGTCATCATGGTCACCCATGATCCCAAGGCCTCGACCCACGCGACCCTGACCCGCCACCTCGACAAGGGTAAGATGCTGCCGCTCTGAGCGTATGCCCGTACGCACCATGCGCAACCGTGCAGGAGATGAACGCCATGACCACATTCGTGCTGTGCCTGCTCCAAGTGACAAGCCTCGCCGCCGCACGGCAGGACCACTACTACGCCTATCCCACCGTGGAGGACGCCAACGGCGTTATTGCGCCGTGGTACACCGGTCTGAACGGCCAGTTCGACTACAGGGTGCGCATTGCGGCGGAAACGCTCAAGCGCTATCCCTGGGCCATGCCGCCGAAATCACCGCTTGCCGCGCCGGAATACGTTTTCAACGGGACATGGCAGATATCGCCGGAAGGCGATATCACGGTTCCCGACCTGCGCGATTGGGACAACGGCGACCTCGGCCAGCGTGCGGCCTACGTCTTCTCCTCCTGGGTCGACTATTACCGCTACAGCGGCGACCCGGCCGCGTTCGCTCATGTGTCTCTCATGGCGGGCCACCTGCTCGGCTACTGCCAGACGGGGCCGGACCACCCCTGGCCGAACTTTCTCGTCAGCGTGCCCTCGAAAGGCAAGCCCTACGGACAGTGCAATCCGGCAGGGATGATCCAACTCGACATCGTGGCCGAAACGGGCCTCGCGCTGCTGCGCGCCTACCAAATGACGGGCAACGAAACGTGGTTCGCAGCCTGCAAACACTGGGGCGACCTGCTTGCGGCGCACCGCAACGATACGCCCGGCATGCCTTTGTGGAATCGTTACGCAAATCCGGAGGACGCCCTTTGGGATGACCAGATGACCGGCGGGGTGGCATTCCTGCTCACCTTCTTCGACGAACTGATTCGGCTTGGCTATACCGGCGAGGGAGACAACATCATCAAGGCGCGCGATGCGGGGCGGGTATGGCTGCGGGATGAACTCCTGCCGCGCTGGACCGTGGATGACACCTGGGGGCGCAATTACTGGGATTGGCCCGATGATGTCCAGGCCGAAAATGTGACCGAGTTCGTGGCGCGCTATCTCATCGAGCATCCGGACGTCTTCCCAAACTGGCGCAACGACGCTCGAAACATCATGTCGCTGTTCTTCAACCGCACGGGCGTCTCCCCCACTTCCGGCGGCGATGTCTACAGCGGTGCCTGGGCCCATCCTGAGTCCTCCGGTTGTTGCGGGCGCTCGCTGTGGTACGGCCCGATGGAAATCGCCGCGGTGCTCGCGCAGTACGGTGTTGTCGCCGACAGTGCCTGGGCGCGCGAAGTGGCGCGGCGCGAGCAAATCCTGGCCACCTACGACGCGCACGAGACGGGGGTGGTCGAGGACAACCTGGACGGCGGCGCGATCGTGGCGGGGAGTTGGTTCAAGATTACCCACCCCATGCCGCTGAAGCATGTGCTGGGCTCCATTGCATGGCAGCCGGAACTTTTCGGCGCGAACCGCGAGAACCATATCGTGCGCAGCAGCGCCGTGGTGAACTCGGTGGTCTATGGCCGGGGCCGCATCGCGTATTCGACCTTCGACGCGCCTGCGGAGACGGTGGACGTGCTGCGTTTGTCGTTCCGCCCGACGGTCGTCCGCGCCGATGACGCGCCGCTTGATTTATGCGCCGCTTTGAAGGGGAACGGGTACACCATTCAGGATATGTCTCAGGGGGACTGCATCGTGAGTGTCCGCCACGACGGCAATCGGCGCATCGTGGCAGAGGGTCCCGACCCGCAGGACAGCCGCCCTGCGGCGGAGCTTGCCCTTGAGGGGGCATGGACGCCGCTTGAAAACACGTCGCGCGTTGCCTCCGCGCAGGGCGCCGCGGTCGAGCATCGTTTCACAGGAAATCAGGTCCGCCTTATTGGTCGGGTCGGTCCGGACGGCGGTCTGGCAGACGTGTATCTGGACGGCGTGAAGCAGCGTGTCCCCGTCGATTGCTGGAATCCCGGGCCCAAGGCGGAACAGGTCCTCTATTATCGAAACGGCCTGCCAGAAGGCGAGCACACGCTGCGCGCGGTTGTGCGCGGCGCGGGCAATGCCGTGTCAAAGGGCGCGAATGTTGTCATTGACGAGATGCAGTGGTCGGCTGCCGGCGGTGACGCGGGCTCCGGAGCGGGCGGCGGCCCCGTGGACACGCAGCGCTTTCTCTGCGGTTACCCTGAGCGCACCGACTACGTCGATTCGCAGGGCAATGCATGGCGGCCCTGCACGGAATGGGTCTGCCGCGCGGGCGACCTGGTCGACGTGGTGCGGCAGACGTGGTGGACCCAGCGGCGCCGTCTCGATGTGGCCAACACGTCCGACCCGGAACTGTACCGGTACGGCATCCATGCGCCGGAGTTCTGGGTGAACGTCACTGTCGCCCCCGGCACCTATCATGTGCGGCTGAAATTCATGGAGACCTACGACCGCCTTCACCCCAGGAAGGTCCCCAAGACCGGCGACAATCCCCTGCTGCTGGACGGGACCACCGTGCTCATCAACGGCGAAGAATGCGTGAAGGACATGGATGTGGAAAAAACTGCGGGCGGTCTTAACCGTGCCGTCGATCTGGTCTTCAACGGGATAAGGCCGAAGAACGGGATCATCGAGGTGCGGTTCCGCAACTGCGTTGGCATGGCCGCCGTGCAGGCCATAGAAGTGGGTCCGGGCGACGGTGGCGAAGGGATAACCCCAGTGTCCGTCAGAGTGCCGTTACCGGAGAAGTAGTGCGCGCAGCGGAGCGAAGCGCGCCACCGTGGCTTGTCGAACATATTCCGGGACGGTGCACAGGCAACATCCCCCGCCGCTTCGCGGCTGCCCCGCCAGAGGCGGACAAGCCCCTTCGAAGGGGGACTGAATACAGGCCGCGCGGCTTGGCGGGACGGTATCCTCCGCGCGGCTTTGCAGCGCTTCGAGCACCCTGCCCAATATTATTGTCAGGGTGTTGTGAGTTCGCGCCAGAGGGCGAGCATGTCTTCGCATTCGCTGCGTTCAGCGGGGTGCACTGTGGCGCGAAGGATGCAGCGTGCGCCGGTGGCGCGCACGAGGCCTCCAATGCGGCGCACGTAGGCTTCCCAAGTCTCACCGGGCAGGCCGTCGATGCGGCTGTAGAGTGCCGTGCCGCTTGCCGCGCAGCGTTCGAGCATCCACGCGGGATCGTGCATGCCGGGCTGTGTGTCGATGGCGCGAATCGCGGTTGAGCGGCAGAGCCGCTCGAAGAGGAACGGACAACGGCCGCAGAAGTGCGCGAAAGCCCCGCCAAAGGGCGCCACGGACCGTTCGATGAACGGCGCGATAACCTCCTCAAGGCTGTCCGGTGAGAACAGGATTGCGGTGTCTTCGCTCGTGCGCACTCCGGCGTGGGGAAAGTACACGCCCTGGGCAGTGCCGTGGCCGTGGATCATGGAACCATCCGGTTCGTCCATGAGCGCCTTCACGTGCTGGGACACCCGCAGATACAGATCGAGGCAGACTCCGAGCAGTTCACCGACCCATGCGCGCTGTGACGGGTCGATAACGTCATAGAAGAGTTGCTCGCCCCACAGCATGTGGGCAATGTCGAAAACACCCTGGGTGTCCGGATGATAGGCGGCGATCTCCGGCGCGCCCGAGGCATGATGCAGCGCGTAGAACTTCTCCGCCCGGCACATCAGGTCCGCATTGCCAACATCAACGGACCGCGCCGCAAGGATGGCTTCGCGCGTCAGCGGTTCGCCGGGCCAGGGCATCTGCCCCTCCTGGAGCAGATAGGGTTGTCCCGCTATGGCAGGGATAAACACGACGCCAAAATTGGGCCTTACCGTGGGGATGCCGTCCGTGGGCCAACCCAGAACCGTTCGCGCGCGCGCGGTCTCGCGCTCGTACAATGCTTCCGGGTCCATCGAAAATGTGGACATGGCCGGGGTCAGTCCGTCGGTCGGCCTGCTCTCCCCCGGGGCGGGAATCAAAATAAGGCTCGGCCCTTCGCCCGCCCAGAATCGTTTGTGCCTTTCGATTTGCTCCTGTAACAAGGAATGAGCCTCCTTCGGCAAACCCGCACGCCCAGCATTCCGTTAGGGCGTAGCGCGGTGTGTATTCTGTTGTCGACCAACCCGGAACGCAACTGGGTTATAATAGCAGGTAGTATTCGAGTTTTGCAGATGGCTGCGCGCCGTTGACCTGATTGGAGACAATCCATGACTGAGGACCTCTCGGTAGAATATCTGAAACGCAAGGACACCGCATTGGGCCTTGTGCTGGACAGTCTTTTTGACGGCGTGTACATCGTGGACAGGGAGCGCCGGATACTTTTTTGGAACCGGGGCGCGGAGGAATTGACCGGATATACCGCGGCCGAAGTGATGGACCAGCGCTGTTCTGACGACATTTTGAACCACATTGACGAGGAGGGGCGGCTGCTTTGCAAGGGGCGGTGCCCGCTGGTACGGTGCATAACCACCGGCGAGGATGTGCGCGAGAAGATTTACCCGCTGTGCAAGGACGGACGGCGCTTTCCCGTGGAGACGCACGTGGCCGCGCTGCGGGACGGCACGGGAGCCATTATCGGCGCCGTGGAGGTGTTTCGCGACGTGAGCAAGACAGAGGACTTCCGCATTCTGCAGGAGAAGTTCAACGTCTTGGTTCAGCGCTACGTGTCGCAAACCACCTACGAGGAAATCCTTTCCCAAGCGGCCGGCGCCGACACGCGCGTGGCCACCCGCGACATGACCGTGTTCTATCTGGACATTGTCGGGTTTACCGCACTCTCGGAAAAGGTTACCCCCGCGGAAACAGTAAAGCTGCTGAACGACGTGTTTGGCATGTGCGGTGTCATCACCCGGGAAAAGCACGGGGACATAGACAAGTTTATCGGCGACGCGATCATGGCGGTGTTCATTGACGCCAACGACGCCGTGGAGGCCGCGGAGACCCTGCTACTGGAGGCGTTCCCCTGCCTGAACGAGCAGCGCGCGGAGGCGGGACTTGACCCCATCCAGGTGCGCATCGGTATCAACAGCGGGGTCGTGGTCCAGGGGGACATAGGCACGACGGACCGCAAGGACCTGACGGTCATCGGCGACGTGGTCAACACGGCGCAACGCATCGAGAGCCTCACCCCCCCAAACAGCCTTCGCATCTCGGAAGCCACCTACTCCCGGCTGAACCCCGAAAACGGAAAGCGCTTCAGCTTTGACCGCGAGACCATGGTAAAGAACCGGGAAATGCCCGTGAACCTGTTCGCGCCGAGAACCGCCGAAGAATAGCCCCATGGGGCTTTCATTCCAGTCCAAGCGCTAAGCCTCTGCGAACTCGTCGGCATCCTCGCAGGCCTGGACTTTTGCGTCGGTCGCGCGGGTCATGAAGCCGCCCATGATATCGGCTGAAGTTAGGGATTCTGTCGCACTGGCGCGCGTTTCCCCTCACGCATGGTTTGGGACGGTCATCCCAAGGTGGTTTGAATCCACCGCATCGCATGGGCAAGAATTCCTCCGGAGGTTGAGCGCCCGCCATGAAACAGATCACAAGCCGAAAGAGCGCCATTCTACTGTGCGTCCTGCTTGCCGTTCTCGCCGGGGCGGGTTGGATGGCTCTGTACCCTCCCGACCTGCTGCAAAGCCTGCTCGGGAGCAAATCGATTGCGGGAGTAACCCAGATGCTTGAGGCGACAAGACCTGATATCGTTCAACTGGCCTCAGGGGCCGGGGATGGGTTGACCATCGCCGCGTTCAAGCGCGAGCGGATTCTGGAACTTTGGTCAGAGGGCCGCTTGCTGAAAAGCTACCCGTTTACCGGGTTCTCCGGAAAATTGGGTCCGAAGGTGAAAGAAGGCGACAAGCAGATTCCCGAGGGGGTCTATGCGGCCAAGTCGCTTAATCCGAACAGCCGCTTCCATCTCTCCATAGAGGTGGGCTATCCGAACGCGCTGGAGCTGGCGGCGACGGAAAAGGAAGGTCGCCAACAGCTTGGCGGCGAAATCTTCATTCACGGAGGAAGGGCAAGCGTTGGCTGCATCCCCATCGGCAACGAGGCCATTGACGAGGTGTTCTTTATCGTGGCGAAGGTGGGGCTGGGACGCACACGGATCGTCATCGCCCCCTATGACATGCGCAAGGGGCGGGATGCGGGCGTGGATGCGGAGGTGTTCAAGACCACGCCCTGGGCCGAGGCAGCCTATGGGGAGATCGAGAAGGCGCTTGCGGATCTGTAGGTCTGTGCGCAGCGAAGCGGAGCGAAATGTCCCCACTGGGGTCGTCGGCATGCCTTAGGTCCCCCCTTGAGGGGGGGCCCGAAGGGCCGGGGGATGTTCTGTCTGGTCTTGTGTTTCAAGCCAACACCCCCCGCCCCGCCACGGGCGGGGCTGCCCCCCTCAAGGGTGACCAAGAAGGGTTGGCACTCCCAGTATTGGACATCAGCATGAAGCCACAGGTACGCTTCACCTCGTCTATTCGATAACACAGGAGTTGCGCATCCAATGATTACAGTCTTGTCCGTGCTGATGCTGGGGGCTTTGCCCAATCTGCTGCAGAACCCCGATTTTGAGAACGGACTGGACGGCTGGAAGCATTCCAGCGCGGCCGAGGTGACGATTGAGGCGGCGCGCGAGCAGGACCGGCCGGCGGGGCGTATCGTGGTGCCTGAGGCGGCGAAGCCTGCCTATCCGATCATCTACCAGGATTTCCCCGCGACGCCAGGGCAACTGGTGCGCGTGGAGGCGGAGGCGCTGAGCCGGAACATCCGCGGCGGGGCGGGCGCCTATATGGTGATTGAGTTCCACAAGGCGGACGACACACGGGCCAGTTTTGAGCAGTCGGGCATGGCCACGCGCGACGGGAAATGGACCGCGCTGCGCACCCTGGCCATCGCGCCGGAAGCGACAGCGAGCTGCCGCATCGGCCTGCTGGTCAACGGCCGTGGCGAGGGCGCATTTACTGGGGTCCGCGCTGTCATATCCGACGGACCGGCAATGCAGCCGTTGGAAGGGCCGGTGACGCTGACGGTCACGGACACGGTGGCTTGCGACAAGCTGATCGGGTTCGGCGCGGAGGATGACGGCTGGTTCTACAACAAGGAAAACGCCGAGCACGGCGTGACGGAAGCCGACTACGCCATCCGCGAAGGCCGCATCGACTTCATGCAGCCCGACTGGGTACGCATGTTCTTCTGGTACAAGGACTTCAACCCGTCCGACGACTGGGAGACCTTCGACTTCGACTCGGACAACATGCGCAGCCACTACCGCACACTCGACCAGTACCAGCGGCTGGGCGCGCGGGTGAACGTGGTCGGGGTGGAATGGGGCGTAAAGGCCCCCTATGCCGACCCGGAAAAGTTTGCCCGCGGCATGGGCGCGCTGATGGAGCACCTCATCAAGGTCAAGGGCTACACCTGCGTGAAGGAATGGACGCTGACCAACGAGCCGAACGGCTATTTCATGGGGCAGGGCGGCAGCTTTGAATCCTTCCGCGCACTGCACGAAAAGATGAAGGCCGAATGCGTCCGGCGTGGGCTGGATGTGCGCGTCGTCGGTTCGGATGACACGGGCGGTTTCGATTTCTTCTCCTGGTGCGTCAAGGACGACGCCTATTTCGGCCTGAGCGACTACTACGCTTCGCACCGCTATCTGCAGGCCGCGAGCCGGCCGCTGATGAGTGTGTTTCTGGACGAGCGGCTCGAACTGCTGACCACCCGCACGCCGCGCAAGCAGTTGATCATCGCCGAGTTCGGGTTCCAGGACAGCCGTTCGGGGACAATGGACAATCCTGTCATGGAGACCTATCCCTACGCGATATGGACCTCGGCCTTTGTCATCGAAGGGCTGAACAAGGGCATCGCCGGATTCTCCATCTGGTGCCTGCACGAGATGTACTACCCCGGCGGCGGGCTGATGAACTACGGTCTGTGGAACCACAAGAAGGACAACTACAGGGTGCGGCCCGTCTATTATCCCTGGGCAGCGTTCTGCCGGTTCACGAAGGGCGGAGACGCGGTGCGCCGATGCGACTCGACCCATCCCGGCCATGTGAGCGGCGCCTATGCAGGCGACACGCTGTTCTGGGTGAACCAGAGTGACAAGACGGCGGACGTAATTGTTGCCGGGATCACGCCGAAGAGTGCGTGCGTGATGAAAGAGGACACGATCGAGGGCGACCGCGAATGCGGCGAGATGGTGGAACTGAAGGACGGGCGCTTTTCCGCGCCGCCGATGAGCTTTGGCTATACGCGGTAGCGGGCGAAGAATACAATGGGGAAGCATTTGAACCACTGAGGGCACTGAGGGTCACAGAGGAAGGAAGCGAAGACGGAAAGGCCTTTTTGGCCGCGGAAAACATGGAATAGAACAAGGGCAGAAAGTGCCGGTTCGGAAGTATTAATCTCTGCGCTCTATGCGTTCTTTGCGGGTCAAATGAAATGGCAATTCGCCCCTGTTGTGGCATGGTCTCCGGACCATGCCACGCTTCCTATCGAAGGTCTCCTCTTCCCCGCAGCATCTGCAGGCTGACAGCCGAGAGCGGCTGTCCCACATAGACCATCGCAATCCACTCGATTACCGTGGTTGTGAATATCTCACGATGAACTTCCAAAAGAAGAAACCAGCAGCAATCAATAACACCCATTCAAGAATAGACCATGCCTCCTCGAAGGGGAGAACAACGTGTCTATCCACTAGGTTGAGTCCCGAAAACAGGGCCATCGACAGACACGCGAGGCTAAAGTAAGGATTCTTTCGCCAATTCTCCCGAAACCGGTCCTTGAAACTTGCCCGTTTGCAGTCAGACATACACGTTCCCTCCATTCTACTTCACCCGCGTCGTGTGCACCACCACCCAAATTCGCAGCCATGTTATGCACCCGCGCAGCCGCCCCCGCATCCCGACCAACAGTCGTCGCAGCGGTGCCGCTTCAATCTTATTATAACCTCCATCCGGTCCGAAGCACCAGCGCTCGGGCGCGCCGGAGGCCATGGCGACGAGCCGCAGGCGGGC
>CAIUWO010000626.1 GCA_903902895.1 Candidatus Hydrogenedentota bacterium
ATGTCGACAAAGCGGCCGGCGATGGCCGCCGCCGCCGCCATGGCCGGACTCACCAGATGGGTGCGCCCGCCCTTGCCCTGCCGTCCCTCGAAATTGCGGTTCGACGTGGCCGCGCAGCGTTCGCCCGGGTTCAGCCGATCATCGTTCATCGCCAGACACATCGAGCAGCCCGGTTCGCGCCATTCAAAGCCCGCCGCAGTGAATATCTTGTCCAGCCCCTCAGCCTCGGCCTGTTCCTTGACGGCATAGGAACCGGGCACCACCATCGCCAGCACGACGGAATCGGCCTTCTTGTAGCCTTTGGCCACCGCGGCCGCCTCGCGCAGGTCCTCGATGCGCCCGTTGGTGCAGGAGCCGATAAACATCTTGTCGATATCGATCTTCGTGATGGGCGTGCCCTCTGCAAGGCCCATGTAGGCAAGCGCCATCTTGGCGGACAGCTTCTCATTTGCATCGGCCAGATCGGCAAAGACCGGCGTCTTGCCGCTGATGCCCGTCACCATGCCCGGCGACGTGCCCCAGGTCACCTGCGGCTCAACGTCCACCGCGTTCAGTTCGACCAGCGTATCATACGTGCAGCCCGCGTCGGAGGCCCAAGACAGCCAGCCCTGCGCCAGTTCGTCGAAGGACTTGTCCGTAGGCAGGTAGGCGCGGCCCTTCAGGTATTCTACCGTCTTGGCATCCGGCGAAATCAGCCCGGCCCGCGCGCCCGCCTCGATGGTCATGTTGCAGACCGTCATGCGGCCTTCCATGCTCAGGCCGCGGATGGCCTCGCCGGTGTACTCAATAACATAGCCCGTGCCGCCGGCCGTGCCGATCTTGCCAATCACCGCCAGCACCAGGTCTTTCGCCGTGACGCCCTTCGGCAGCGCGCCGTTGATGCGCACTTCCATCGTCTTCGACGGCTTCTGCAGCAGCGTCTGCGTGGCCAGCACATGCTCCACCTCGCTCGTGCCAATGCCGTGCGCCAGCGCGCCAAACGCGCCGTGCGTCGACGTGTGCGAGTCGCCGCACACAATCGTCATGCCCGGCAGCGTCAGGCCCAGTTCGGGGCCGATGATGTGCACCACGCCGTTGCGCGGGTCGTTCATATCGAAGCAGGTGACGCCGAACTCGGCGCAGTTGTTCTTGAGCGCCGCAATCTGCGCCTTCGACAGCGGGTCCGTAATCGGGATGGACCGGTCCGTCGTCGGGATGTTGTGGTCCATCGTCGCAAAGGTCAGCTCAGGATGCCGCGCCTTGCGCCCCGCGAGCCGCAGTCCCTCAAAGGCCTGCGCCGAGGTCACCTCGTGCACGTAGTGCCGGTCGATGTACAGAATCGCATCCTGGCCCTCCGGCGTGTGGACCAGATGGGCCTCCCAGATCTTCTGATAGATGTTCTTCGCCATGGCTCAAGCCTTTCTGTTGGTGTTTCCGCGCAGAACGGGCGGAAGACGCATTTTACCAGAAGCCCGAGACGCGTTTCCCGTTTCACCCGCCGGGCGCGACACATCCTACCAGTGCAACACGCTCGAGCGCAGGTCCGGTTCCTCTTGTAGGGCGCGCGGTCATGCCGCCGCTGGAAGCGCGGGGCGGGTTTCGGTATGCTTTCGGCATGGTACAACGGGAAAGGGCATTTCCCGCATGGAAAGGAATCCACATGAATCGTATGGCGGCATTGAGGGGAGTTTTGGCGATGGTCGCGCTGGCAGGAGGCGTTTGCACCGCGGAGGAAACGGCCACAGCGCCGAACTGGCATGAGAACGCCTTTTTCGGGCTGCACTATGACCTCCATCCGGGCGCCACGGACACTGAACTGGGCCGGGAAACGACCTATGAAAGCATCCGGGCCATGCTGGACATCGTGAAGCCCGACTTCGTCCAATATGACTGCAAAGGCCACCCCGGCTACGCCGGATATCCCACCAAGGTGGGCTCGCCCTCGCCGGGCATTGTCAATGACGCGCTCAAGGTCTGGCGCAGAGTCACCAAGGACATGGGCATTCCGCTGTCCATCCACTACTCCGGCGTGTGGGACACGCGCGCGATTGAACTGCACCCCGAATGGGCGCGCATCAGCGCCAACGGAAATCCCGACCCCAACAACACCAGCCGCATGAGCAAGTATGACGAGGAACTGCTCATACCGCAGTTGATCGAGGTCGTCAAGGAGTACGATATCGACGGCATGTGGATCGACGGTGAGAATTGGGCCTGCAAGCCCGACTGGAGCGAGGCCTGCCAGAAGGCGTTCACCGAGAAGACCGGCATCACCGAAGTCCCGAAGAAATCCAGTGACCCGCACTGGCAGGAATGGCTTGCGTTCAACCGCGACCTGTTCGTACAGCATGTTACGCGCTATGTTGACGCCGTGCATGCGGTCAAGCCCACCTGCATGGTCA
>CAIUWO010000627.1 GCA_903902895.1 Candidatus Hydrogenedentota bacterium
CCGCAAACAAAGAATTCCGAATTCTCAAGTCCGATGCAAAGGTAGAAGTTACCTGACCATCCCCATCCCTTTCGGAGGGGCCACCGTACCCTCTGTGCACGCGCCGGGCCCTGTCATTTTGACACGAGCTGGCCGTGCTTCGATTATGGCCGCGTTATGGAGCCGTCGGCGGCGATGGCAAGACCGTCTCCGATTTCCCATTCCTGGCCATGGCTGAATTCGTGAAACTCCTCCTCGTCCAGGGCGAAGGACGGGCTTATTTCAATAGGCACGGCGACGTCGCCGTCCGTTTTGCGGGGCACTATGCAGCCGGCCCGCTCGAGCCAGCCGCCCCAGAGGTTGGCCATGCTCTGCCGCGCGGCCACGACGCTGTTGTCCCCGTCAAACTGCTTGGTCGGGGTGTACTCGCCGAGCGGGTGGATTTCGAGCGCGACAGGGGGGTGTTCGGCAAAGCGCAGAGCGTCGAAGACGAAGGTCTCGAATTTGTAGGCGTTGGGCTTGTCGGGTTTGATGAGTTGCCCCGCCGGGTTGAGGAAGGCGATCTTCTTGTGGGCCAAGTGCCAGGGAAACTCATCAAAGCGGTCATAGGTGCTTTGAACGAAATCGGTGGACATGATATGCATGGCGGGATTGCCCGCATAATACACGACGTTGCCGTCGCTGTCTGTCTCCAGCAACTGCGGGTATATGTCGAGTTCGCTGTATTCAACAACGCGGTAGACGCCGTCGCAAAGGCAATGGACGCCCACGGACTCACGGGGCTCGCGCTTTCGGTGAACCTTGGAGGACATGGCTGCGTTGCGCAGAGCATGGTAGCCGATGAAAAACGGGTCGGCGACCTTGACGGCCCAGTTGTCGACCTGGAAGTAGCTGAGCATTTCTACGCCGCGGCGGCGCGCGTCGTCAAGGACGTTGTTTTCGACCATGGCGGGGATGCAGCCGCCGTGGCCGTTGGGGTTCATGGCGAGTCGGCCCGGGTCTTCGAGCATGAAGCGGCCGTTCTCGTCCATGCAGGGTACCATGCGCTGCTTTAGGAAGGTCACGGCCTGGGGTGAGAGTCCGAAGTAGCGGTTCGCCTCAAAATAGTCGCGCGTGGCCGCCTCGTTTGTGTCGCTGACCATGATGTACCACGGGATGACGCAACCGTAGCGGCGCTCAAGATTGTTTATCTTTTCCGCATGATACTGAAAGATTGTCTTCTGCGTAATCGGCCCGATGGGATAGCAGCCCTTGGGTCCGGGGAAACCGAGCCGGGTGCCCTGGCCGCCGGCCACGAGGAAGATGCCGACCCGCCCCTTGCGCAACTGATCCTCCCCCGCGTCCCAAGCCTCGCGCGCGGCGGGGTCGTTTTTTGACGCAACGGGAATGGCGGGCACGGGCGCAATGTCTTTGAACACTTCCGGTGCGGGCTGGTCGAGCACCCACTGGCGCGCCAGCCGGTCCATGAGGGGAAAGTCTATCTGATCCAACTGGGCCAACAGTGCTGCCCGCCCTTCCGCGTTCAGCTGCCCCCAGAACGCGAAAATGTGGTCCTGTCCGTGCCGGGCAGCCAGCGCGCGCAGCGTGCATTCATCTTTCATCATGGCAAAACACTCCTCGACTTTCCGAACTTGTCCCGTTCCTGGCGCTGTTTAAGGTTTGGTATGAGCCCCGGCTTCGTGCCCTCAATAAGTTCAAACTTGGAGCCGCACCCGTCGCACAGTCCATAATCAAAACCGGGCTGCTCCAGCGGTTCCTCGCAGCGCGGGCAGGCCGGCTGGACAAGCTTGTAGAGCGGCGCGGGGTTGGCAAACACCTGTGCGCAGCAGGGACATTTGGTCATCATGCCGGAGCGCCGCCACATCTTGGTGAACACCTTCTCCGTCTTGCAGACGGAGCACTGGGCCTTGCGCGGCGTCAAAGGAAATGCCGCTTCCTTGGGCGGGGGCGGGTCCTGTTTGTCATTGCCTCTTCCAAAGAGTGCCATGTGCGGGATTCCTTACTGTTCCGTCTGAAGAGCAGTACCGGCGAACACCCTAAGCTCGAACAGTTCCTCGAAAGTCTTGTCGCCGAGGCGCATCCGCACCCTGACCTGGTCATCATGGCGCCCCGCGGCAAGACCCGGGACGGGCGCGAACACGAGTTCCATTCCGCCAGGGATGTCCTGGCCGGACACTGTTACTGTACCACTTTCAGCGGCGGCGCTCTCAAAGGCCACGGGCTGCTGGGCGGTCACTTTGACACGGGCGTCGGACGCGGCGGGCTGAAGCACGATTACTTTAAGGCCTGACGGCATTTCCAGTTTGTAGGGCGCCTCAACGGTACCGTGGACGGGGATGCGCAAGAACCTAAACCGTTTCAGATCGGTGGAAATGTAGGCGCCGAAATCGAAGGGGCCTGGCGGAATCTCAGCGCCAATCGAGGCGCGGATAACGTACTCCGAACAGCCCAGGCTCTTCCATTCAGCCTCAGGCACGGGAACCTGCTCAAGTTGCAGTCCCTTCGGGGGCTGTTCCTTGCTGTCTGGCTGCACTGAGGAAACGCCTGAAACCTTCATGGGAATATCGGCGCGGGTGGTAAGGCGAAGTTCCCTGGTCGCAGCAGTACCTTTGCTTATGGTGCCGAAATCGAGCTTCTCAGGCTTCACGGAGAATTCGGGATCTATCTTGGCTGACACCAACACTTCGACGGATGGCCTCACCGGATCATTGCTGAACAGGGTAAGCGTCTTTTTCGATTCAAACCCGTAAATGCGAGTGGGATGAACGGTTATATTGAGTTCGGCCGAAGCGCCCGGGGGAATGGGCAGCGCGCCGGTTGCAAAGGAACCGTCGGTGCAGGCGCAACTGGAGCGGACCTCGTCAATCTTCAGCGGCCCCTTGCCGCGGTTGTGCACGACAAGCTTGCCGTGCCCCTCGCCTGTGTTGGAAATGACACCGAGATCGACCTCGGCTGCATCGACCACCATGGACGGAACCTCGTCACGGGCGCTGCCCACGGGGGGCAGCGCACCTTCAACAAGTTCCTCGCTGCCGGGGCCCGAGGGTCCCAGCCAGGTGACACCAACCACGAAGGCGGTGATCAGCACGATGGCGGCGATGGCCACATGTCCGGCTCTCAATCGCATAGTCGGCTCACTCCGGGCGGAATCGAACTCCAAAGCGGTCGGCGGCCCTGTCAAGGTCCGCTTCAAGGACGGCGTATTTCTCTGCATTCATTCTGTGGTGCAGTTCAAGGCCGAGCAGCATTGTTCCGACCACCGGCTCGAACAGCGCCCGCACGGGTCTTGCGTTGGGGCACACACGATGAATGCGGGTGCTCATGGCGTCCATCAGCACGGGGGATGTCCCCTTGAACACGCTGCCCGTCATCACCACGTCAAAAGTGCCCCGGCACATGTCCAGATGGCGCGCGACGGCGTTGACCATGTCCCCAAGATACCGCCCGCCCCATTCAAGTATGTCGCAGGCGGCCTCGTCACCCTCGTGGGCGGCGTCGAACACGAGTTTGGCCATGGGTTGCAGTTCATCGTACCACAGTTTGCGCTTGTACATGGTGTAGAAAAGGTCGTCCAAATCGCTGCATCCGGCGCGCTCAATGAAAAGCTTTGCCATCCTTGTCTCGCCAATGATGCCGTCACGGTAGCGCCACACCGCCTTGAGCCCCTCGGTGCCGATGCTGGACCCGCTGACCATGTCGCCGAATTCCTCGCTGATGCCGCCGACACGGGTGTCTTTGCCCTGCACGTTGACTCCGGCGCAAACACATCCTGTGCCGCAGGCGATGACGATTCCGAAAGGATCCTTGGTGCCCCCGCGCAGTCCGCCCATGCTGTCATTTCGAAAATTTCGGGGAATGGCCCCAAACATTGGGGTGAATATTTCCCGCTCAAGGTCGACATAATTCTCGGGAAGGTCTGCGCCGGCGATACCCATGCCAACGCCATCGATATCCTCAAGCGCAAGCCCGGCCGTGTTAAGCGCGGCATCGACGGCCGACTTAATCTCTTTATAGGCCGCCTCGTAACCGAAGCACTCGTAATTGCCGGTTCCGGCCTTGCCAAAGCCGAGCACACGCCCCTCTTCATCCCCAATTAGCACATGGGTTTTCGTGCCGCCCGCGTCCACACCAAGATAATGCTTCATGAATACCGGTCCTTCCTGACCCAAATCGTCACCCCGGCAATACCGGGGGCCAATTTCCTGACTTAACAAACCGGCGCGGAACCCTGGGGTTCCACGCCGGGAAAACACGGCCCTAAGCGGACGCCGTTGCTGTTACTGCTTGCCCTGGAGCCTCTTGAGGTCGGACTTGGCCTGCTCGGCAACGGGCGACATCGGATACTGATCGATGACCGCCTGCATGAGCCGCTCTGCCTCCGCGCTCTGTCCCAGCCGGGAATAGGCCACCGCCTGGTTGTGCATGGCGAAGGGTATCTTCGAACTGGTCGGATAGGTGGACCGCATGCTCTCGAAGGACTTAACCGCGTCTGCGTACTTCTCCGTGTTCAAGAGACATTTGGCTTTCCAGAACAGGGCATTGGCGCTCTGGTCGCTGTTGGGATACTGCTTAAGATAGTCGTCAAACTGCTTCTGAGCGTTGCCCCAATCGTTGTTGGAGTAGCTCTTCTGCGCCTGCTGGTAAAGCACCCTCGGGTCGCCGGCCGCTGCGGGCGCGGCTACCGGGGGCGGTTCATCTGCGGGCTGCGGAACGGCCGGAGCGGCAATCGGAGCGGCCTTTTCGCCGGTGGGCAGGGGAGCGGACCCGGTCAACTCGTTCTGGCCTGAAGCCGCAGGCGCGGCTGCGGTTCCACCCACAGGTGTCTGCGCGGGTATCGCCGCGGCCGGCGGCGGCACCACACTGCCAGTCGCCGTCTCTATGCCCGGTGCGCCGATCTTTATGTTCGGATTGGTGCCGGGCGTCGAGGTCTGGCCCGGGGTCAAACCGTTCAACCGGTAATAATCGGCCTTGAACCTGTTGAATTCCTTCGCCAGCTCGTTCAGCTTCGCGTTGGAATCCTCGATGGTTGTGTTCAGGCTCCGGGTTTGCTGGTCCATGCCCTCGACCCGCGCATTGAGCGAAGCGGCCGTCTCATTGAGCTTGGTGATCGAATCGCCAAGGTCCTTGTCAAGCTTCACAATACGCCGGTGCATGTCATAGATGGTGGTCTCCGTCTGGCTGCCACCCATGGTCTCACAGCCGGAGACGGCAAGGATGCACGCCGCCAGCGTGGCAAGACCCAATGCACGCTTGAACATATCCATCTCCTTCCGGTTAACAGGCGCTTAAAGGCGGTTGATGTGCGGGTTACTTGCTCGCCGCATTGAATTCAGCGCGACGATTCTGCGCCCATGCGCTTTCGTTGTTCCCCTGGACGGCCGGAAATTCTTTGCCGTAGCTGATGGTGACCATGCGGTCGCCGGAAACGCCGAGCTGGATCAGGTAGTTGCGCACGGCCAGCGCGCGGCGCTCGCCGAGGGCAAGGTTGTATTCCTGCGTGCCGCGCTCGTCGCAGTGACCCGCAACCTGGACGATCACGCCGGGAACCTGCTTAATCTTGTCGGCATTGTCTTTCAGCGTGCCCATGGCATCGGGGCGCAGGGCGGAACTGTCAAAGTCAAACATGACGGTCTGCAGGCCGTACTTAGAGCCCTTCTCAAACAGGAGCTTGGACAGGTCAAGTTCCGGCTGCCCGTCGCCGCTGGTTTTTTCAACAGACGTCACGTCAGTGTTTAGGGGGGCCGGCTTTTTGTGCTTGCAGCCCGTCATACCCAGCACCAGGACCAAGCACAGCATCGCAGTCATGACTTTCAACATACTCTTCGCGTTCATCTCAACCTCCGCATTTCGTTGGATTGTGTTGTTTAGCATCTCACCCCCGTGACTCACGACGCCACGCCAGGATTGTACTTGTGTCAAACTTGTTGGCTCAGTAACACTTGCAACTATCTATCCCATTCCCGCGCAAAAAGTTGCAACTCACCCCCTTCGCTGCCGGAGTGGGTCCTATGTTAAACCGTATTATTTCCAACCACCGGAAATAAGCTCATCCAGCCCTCGGGAATACCCGATTTCATAACCAAGTCCGTACATCACGTTTAGGTAAATCACGTACAAGACGGAGAGCAAAACACTCCAGAATGACATGATGCGTTCCTCCGCGTTGCTGGCTCTTGGCGAAAACAACTGAATTATAACCATGTTCCAAGGCAAAAACAAATTTTCGCACTTTGTTTTTCGTTTCTTTCACAGTTATAACGGGGGTGCGTCATCCAGCATAATGCGCACTTTAGTGAGCAACTCTTTGGTGGAAATGGGTTTATGCAACAATTCATAACCACGCTCAGGAAGATTTATTTCAGCGAGCGTGTTGAAGCTGTGCCCTGTTACAAAGAGGATTCTCGCCTCGGGCCGTTGCGCCACGATGGCCTCGAAGACCTCACGTCCGGTCTTGCGAGGCATGATGGCGTCAAGCATAAAGAGGTCTATTTCCTCACACCGTTCCTCAACAATCGCAATGGCTTCCAATCCGTCTGCGGCCTCAATAACGCGGTATCCTGCTCTTTCGAGAATGCCTATGGCAAGGTCCCGCACCTGTTCGTCATCTTCGGCCAACAGGATGGTCTCTCCGAACCCATCGGGCGGGGTCGGTGTTTCCGCCTCAGCGGCAGATTCGACTGCACCCTCGGGGGCAGCGGGCAGGAATATGGAAAAACTGCTGCCCACCCCAGGCCGGCTCTCGACGCTCAAAAAGCCGCCGTGCTGCCGCACAATGCCATAGACAACCGCCAAGCCCAAGCCGGTGCCCTTGCCGGTTTCTTTTGTGGTGAAAAAGGGTTCGAAAATGCTGGGGAGCACATCTGCCGCCATGCCAATACCGCTGTCCGAAACGATGATCTCGACGTAATCGCCCTTCTTCCTGTCGGCATGAGTCTCGGCATCATCCTCCGAGACATGGACACACCGCATTGCGATGCGGATGGCCCCGCCGCCGGGCATGGCATCGCGGGCGTTCACGCAAAGGTTCATGAGCACCTGTTCCACGTGTCCCGCATCGGCAAATATCAGCGGCAGTCCCAGCGCGGCGGCTATGTTTATTTCGTACTGTTCCCCCATAACACGCTGGAACATCTTGGCCATGTCCAGAACGAGGCGGTTAAGGTCTATATGCTCGCATCGCATGGTCTCCCTGCGGCTGAAAGCGAGGAGTTGGCGCACCAGGCTGGTCGCGCGCCGCGCGGCCTTGTCCACCTGCTTCAGCCTTCCCTGGGCACGGTGCTCGCTTTCAATCTCCCCCATGGCTATTTCTAGGTAACCGGATATCACCTGGAGCAGATTGTTAAAGTCATGCGCGACGCCGCCCGCCAGCCGTCCTACCGACTCCAGCTTTTGGGACTGGACGAGCTGCTCTTCCAATGTTCGGCGCTCGGCTTCCTTGCGCCAGAGTTGGGTCATGTCACGGGCGACCGTCAGCAGCGATGTCACCTGTCCGTCCGCATCGGACTCGGCCGCAAGGCTCCAGTCAAGCAATTGCAGCGCCCGCCCGCCACCCGACCTCGTCTCGACGCGTCCTGGTTTTCCGGAATCAATGACCCGCCCGGCCGCGCCACACCATTCCTCAGCCGCCGGACCGGAACCCAGGAGGCGCTCAACATGCCGGCCGGTCACGCCCGCCCCCGTCTTCTCCATTGCGTCAAGCGCGGTGGGGTTGGCATAAAGAATGCACAGTTGCGTGTCGAGCCGCAGGATGAGGTCGGCGGAGTTTTCAACAAGTGCGCGAAACTTTTCCTCGCTCAGCCGCAAGGCCTCCTCGGCGTCCCGGCGCACGCGAATCTCCTGCCCAAGCTTTTGATTCGCCTCGACAAGACTCGTTGTTCGTTCGTTGACCTTTCTCTCAATATCATCGTAGGCGCCGGCAATGGACGCGCGGGCCCGGTTTGACTCAAGCAGTGACATGAAATAGACCCCGAACAGCAGCGCAATCCCAATGACAAAACAGCCGTCTTTGAAGAATATGTGCGCGTTGTCAAAAGAATTGCCGCTTTCCTGAAGCCCCCACAGCGGGGAATGGTCGACAACATTGAACGCCTGCCCGACCAGCAGGCAAAGGGCCGCGGCCAGCGTTGCGTAAGTGATGAAGGCCATACGGTAGACGTGGTGCATGATGAGCGCCGCGCACGAGAGCATAAGCGTGATGGCGACGAGCGTCACCGCATCGGCGGTGTACAATTCCACCCGGCCCTGACGGTACGCTGTACGCCCGAGCAAATGCACCAGGACGGAGATCCCCACCGGCACCCCGACATACCACTTCAGTGGGGAACCCGAAAATCCCTTGCTAATCCAAGCCGCTTTCCCGCCCGTACCGCCCTTGACCACATAACCTCCCCTGCGCGCCGTGCTTAAGGCCTGACCGAACACCCGGCCGCAAAGGCTTACAAATTTAGTCTTTATCCTGTCCAAAGGCAAATTTTTGGCCACTGGTTTCTCCTGAGCGGCCAAATCCATTATAATCACGGGCAGAGGGCGCCGCCCCGCGCCGGCCCAAATCACGCCGGGGCGATTCTGGAAGCAATACGGAGAGTTTTAATGTCTCGAAAAAAGAATCAGCCCAGCCATGCTGACGTCGTCACGCTGCCGCTTCTTCCGCTGAAGGATGCGGTGGTCTTCCCGCGCATGGTTGTTCCCCTTTTTGTGGGCAGGCATGCATCGCTTGCGGCGGTGGACGACAGTGTGAAGTCGGGAGCCCCCCTTTTTCTGTGCACCCAGCACAAGGCGGATGAGGAGGAGCCGGGTGCGGAAGGATTGTACCGGATTGGCACGGCGGCAAAAATCATCAACGCGCTGCGCATGCCCGACGGGAGCATGAAAATCGTCGTGGAGGGCCTGGGACGGGGCCGAGTTCTCGATTTTGAGCTTGAGGGCACGCCGTGGCGCGCCGTGGTGGAAAAGATTAGCGCCCAGGAACCCCAAGGCCCGGAGGTGGGGGGGCGTTTGCGCGCGGTACTGCACCAGTTTGAGGAATACGTGCGGCTTACCCAGCGCATTGCGCCGGAAATCTATCTGGCAATTCAGGGCATGCAGGAGCCGGATGTGTTTGCCGACACGGTGTGCGCGTTCCTTTTCGTGAGCGTTGACGAGCGCCAGGACCTTCTTGAAACCCTGGACGTGCGCAAGCGCTTGGACAAAATGGCGGCGTTGCTGGAGCGCGAAATCGAGCTTGCCCAAATTGAGCAGAAAGTGCGCAACCGGGTCCGCGAGCAGATGGAGAGGGGCCAGCGGGCTCACTACCTTCAGGAGCAGATGAAGGCGATTCAGCAGGAACTGGGCCAGCGCGACGAGGACAAGAACGAGTACGCCGAACTGCGGGAGATGGTCGAGAAGGCGAAGATGCCGAAGGAGATCGGGGAGCGCGCGCTGCGCGAACTGTCACGCTATGAACGGCTTCCCTATATGAGCCCGGAGGGTGCGGTTGTTCGGGGCTATCTGGAATGGCTGTGCGACATGCCCTGGTCGAAGCGGACCCGGGACCGCATCGACATAGCCCGCGCCAAGCGCGTGCTTGACGAGGATCATTACGGTCTCGACAAAGTAAAGGAGCGCATTCTTGAGTTCCTGTCGGTGCGCAAACTGAGCAGTTCGGCCAAGGGTCCAATACTATGCCTTGTGGGCCCCCCGGGTGTCGGTAAGACGTCCCTGGGACAGTCGGTTTCCCGGGCGATGGGACGTAAATTTGTCCGGGTGTCTCTGGGCGGGGTGCGTGACGAGGCTGAGATCCGGGGCCACCGCCGCACCTACGTCGGGGCCCTTCCAGGCCGCATCGTTCAGGGGATCAAGCAGGCGGGGGTGATCAATCCGGTGTTCATGCTGGACGAGATCGACAAGATGAGCGTGGACTTCCGCGGGGACCCCTCCTCGGCGCTGCTGGAGGTGCTTGACCCGGCGCAGAACCGGAACTTCAGCGATCATTTCATGGAGGTGGGCCTCGATCTGTCGGAGGTGTTCTTCATCACGACGGCCAACAGCGAGTACGACATACCCTACGCGCTGCATGACCGCATGGAGATTGTTCGTCTGCCCGGATACACAATGGAGGAGAAGGCAAAGATTGCCACCCGCTTTCTAATTCCCCGGCAGCTAAAGGAAAACGGCATTGACGCCGGCAGGGTGGCATTTGAAACTTCCGGACTTGACTTGATTATCCAGCGGTACACCCGTGAGGCGGGCGTTCGGGAACTGGAGCGCACCGTGGCGGGCATACTGCGCAAAGTGGCGCGTCAGATCGTTGAGGGCAAGGGAAAGGCCCGGGGGAAAACGAGGGTGAACGCGGAGTCGGTGCTGGCTTTTCTCGGGCCGCCGGTTTACACGGCGATTAACCGGGAGGCGCAGGCAGAAACGGGCGTATCCGTGGGAATGGCCTGGACGCCCACGGGAGGCGACATCCTTCGCATCGAGACCAGCGTGATGCCGGGCAAGGGCGGCCTCATCCTGACCGGCCAGCTCGGAGACGTGATGAAGGAGTCGGCCACCGCCGCATACACCTACCTGCGGGCGCACGCCGAGGAACTGGGCATCAGCACCGACTTTCACCGCAAATCGGACATGCATGTGCACGTACCGGAAGGGGCCATTCCCAAGGACGGTCCCTCGGCGGGCTTGGCCATGATTGTGTCCATGCTGTCGGCCCTGTCCAGCCGGCCGCCGCTGGCTGCCCTTTCCATGACGGGCGAAATCACCCTTCGTGGACGTGTGCTCCCGGTGGGCGGCATCAAGGAAAAGGTGCTTGCCGCGCGGCGGGCGGGCATCACCCGGATCATCCTTCCGAAGGAAAACGAGAAAGATTTTCCGGACCTGCCCAAGGAAATTCGGGACGAGATACGTTTCGACCTCGTGGACACGGTTGAGGCGGCGTTGAAGGTGGTGTTTTCCGCCCCCGTGGAAGCCAAACGCCCCAAGCCCCGGGTCTCCGCAGTCAAGAAAGCGCCAACCAAGCGCGGGAGCACAAAGCGATGATCCGCCCGCCCGATGCCAAGTTTCTCCGCAGCGCGATGGACCCGGCCCATTTCCCCCGCGACGGCAAGCCTGAAATTGCCTTTATCGGCCGCTCGAATGTGGGCAAGTCGTCCCTTCTGAACGCACTGCTGGGCCGACAGGAGATGGCGCGCACCAGTTCCACGCCGGGAAAGACCCAGTGCATCAACTTTTTTGACATCGACCGCCGCTATTACCTTGTTGACCTTCCGGGATATGGTTTCGCCAAGGTTCCCAAAACCATAAAGGACGCATGGAACCGGCTGATGCACCAGTATCTTTCGGGCCGTGAAACGCTGCGCCTGGCCGTGCTGCTGCTTGACGCGCGCCATGCCCCCTCAGAGGCGGACCTGGGCATGCTGGGAATGCTGGAGGATAACGCGGTACCCACGCTTATCGTTGCCACGAAATCAGACAAGCTGTCGAACAACCAGTTGCAGAACAGCCTCAGGACGATGCGCAAGGCGCTGGAACTTGAGGCGGAGGCGCTTGTGGTGCCATGCTCGACCGTGACAGGACGGGGCATCAAAGACGTTTGGCAGGTGGTGCTTGACCAGGTCGCGCCCCGCGAATGAGTTTCCCCTGAGTACTTTTTTGTTTTCCGCGCGGTGCCGTGCCTGAACTCGGCGGGGCGCATGGAATCGCCCTGTCTTGGGGACATAGAATTGCGCCCGGCTCCCCCGGGAGAAAATAGTTTCGACCACATCGGGTCCTGCGCATGGACACCCCGGGCTTGATGGCCGGGTTTGATTATCCCGAAAGAATTGCATGGCGGATTCAGACAGGAGAATTGAGGCACTGGAAGCGGAACTGGCACGGCTCCGCGATGTGCTTTCCCGACCGGGCGCGACAGCGCAGCCGGAGGCGCCTCCCCCGCTGCCGGCGGCTGTGTCTTCACCGTATTCCGAAGCACAGCCGCTTCCGTCGTTTTACTGGCTTGAAAAACTGGCCATGGCCCTGACTGTGGTGGTCTTTGTCGCAGGTTTCTTTCTCTTGGTGCACCGTGCCCCCGGTCCGCTGATTCATGCGGGCGGCGGCATCCTGTCGCTGTTATTGCTGGCCTGGGGGCTCTGCCACGCCGCGCCGGGACGCCTGATGTCCCAGGGCGTTCTTGCCTGTGGCATGGGGACAGCCTTCATTTCTGCTCTTGACCTCTTGGATGTGTTTCCTTCGCCATGGCCAAGCCTGGGCGTGCTGTGTGTCGTCACAGTACTGGCCGTCGCTGCGCGCTGGAGGCAGAGCGAGGCGGCGTTCGGCGTTGTCGCCGTGCTGGCCTGCGTCTGCGCGATACCCGACCTCGGCCTTTATGGAACGGGCGGGCTTGGCATTACGCTCACTCTGTGCCTTTGCGTCTTTCTTATCACCGGCCCCAGGGCGGGAACATTTCCCATATGGGCGGCGTGCGCGGCCGTATTCGCGCAGTTGGCCCTGCCCATGGTGTTGATGGTTCCCTCCGGGTCACCGGCACGAAACCTCGCCGCGATGCTGCTTCTTCAGTCGCTGACGACCCTGACCTGCCTTCGGTACGTGGTGCGCGGCGGACCGCGACCATACAATGCAGCACTCTTGGTATTCGGGAACGCGGTTATCTGCGTGGTTGTGGTTTCTTGGGCGCTGGACGGTTCGCCGGCCGGCGTGCATGCCCTTGGGATGGCCCTCTCGGCAGTGCTGTTCGCGTTGCTTGCCGGAACATCACACCGGTGGCGGCCGACTGCAAATCCGATTATGGCGTGCCTGTCCACGGTGGTGATGATCGCCGCGGCAATGGGAATGTGGTCCGGATTGCCGGAGGAACTCTTCGCGCCGGCGCTTGCTGCGGGGTCGGCAATGCTCGTGGTGGTGTACCGCCAGACGGGGTCCCCCCTGCTGCGCCGCCTTGAAGCCGTTTCCGCGATGGCTGCATTTGGTTTCTGCCTATTCCGGCTTCAGCTTGGGGGGCTGGTGTCACTGGGCGCCATAACACTCCCCGCCAACTGGCTCAACGCCTTTGGAACGATGTTCTTCCTCTGCCTTGCCGCAACGCTTCACGAGAAGTGCTTTCCCGGCGGGCTTTGCCGCGGCACGCACCACACCAAGGCCATGACGCGCGCTGCGCTTGCGGCGCTGATACTGCTGACCATCACAGTGCTCGACCGGGGCGCGGACACGGCGCTGCCGTTTGTGCTTGCTGCGGAGTCATTGGGGGTGGTTGGCCTGGGACTTTTGCTGTTCACGCCGCAAATCGGTGTGGCAGGCATGTTTCTGCTTGCTCCGGCACATCTGTGCTATCACGCATTTCTATGGCAACCGCTTCCCGGTTTCACGACGCAGCCTGATTTTACCCTCAACACTGCGGGAATGGTGGCGTTTACGCTTGCCGGGGCGGCCACGTGGGAGCGCTACCTCCGCCGCTTCCACAGTTCCACGGCAGAATGGGACCACTATGCCGTGGTGGCGCTGCCTTTTCTGGCGGCGGCGTTCCTCTCCTATACCCTGCTGTGCGACTGGCTGCCGGTGTCCGTCATTCCTGCGGGTATGGCGGCACTGGGTGTGCTATGCCTCGCGCCATCGAGGCTCCTTCGCCTCGACGGATTGACCATGGCCGCCCTTTTCTGCCTTGGCGCGGCCGGCATGACGTATGGACTTCTGGTTTATCCCCCACTTTCCGCAGCATCCACGGACAGCCTCTTTGTTCCCGGCACGACCTTAATGATCCTGCTGTTTGTGACGGCCGAACGACTGACGGCACGACTTTTTCCGGGCACAGTTGACGCACCGCACCGTCTCGCCGATGCAGTCCGCCTGTTGCTTTGCGCCGCGGCCGTGGCTGCGGCCTGTGCGGGGATTTGCGCTGCATCTCAGGGCGCAACGCTTGGCCGGGGCCTGACGGGCGCCTCAGTGCTGTTTGTGTGCCTCGGCTGGACTTGCGGAATGCGGGCCTACAGTTATCTTGCGGTTTTTGTGCTGCTGTCAGTTCCAGCGCTTTCATTTGCCGGAATACGGCACATGGCGCCGGGGCTGGAGACGGTGGTCGCTCTGGGAATCGCGGGAGCCGTGGCTGCCGCCCGCCTCCGCATCGGGTCGCGACGCAGATTTCAGGGTGGAACCGATGAAATCGGCTGAGTCTGCGGCAAAGGAACATGCGGCGCGGGATATCTGCGCAGTGCTTCGACGCGCCGGGTTTCGCGCCCTGTTCGCCGGGGGGTGCGTCCGCGACATGCTGATGGGGCTGCCGCCAAAAGACTATGACATTGCCACAAGCGCGCTTCCCGGGGAGGTTATGGCGCTCTTCCCGCGAACCGCGCCGGTGGGGATTGCTTTCGGGGTGGTGCTGGTCATACGCCCAGAAGGGCTTTTCGAAGTGGCCACCTTCCGGTCAGACGGTCCCTATCTCGACGGCCGCCGCCCGGCGTCGGTCACGTTCTGCGCCGAAGATGAAGACGCGGCGCGCCGTGACTTCACCATCAACGCCATGTTTCTGGACCCCGAACGCAACGAGGTGATCGATTCCGTCGGGGGCCGTGATGACCTTGCGCGCCGCCTGGTCCGCGCAGTGGGCGACCCCGTTGAGCGTTTCCGTGAAGACCGCCTTCGGCTGTTGCGGGCCGTGCGCTTTGCGGCACGGCCCTGTTTTTCAATGGACCCGGCCACCCGTGCGGCGCTGACAGCTGAGGCTGCCGGCCTGCACTCGGGCGCAAGCGTGGAGCGTGTGCGTGATGAACTGGTCAAGATGCTCACCGGAGGGCGGGCCGGGGCGGCAATGGCACTGCTGGACGAGACGGGCCTGCTCAGTGTCGTGCTGCCCGAGGTGCGCGCGATGAAAGAGGTGGAACAGCCGCCTGAATTCCATCCCGAGGGCGATGTGTTCACCCATACCCGGCTTATGCTGGACCTTCTGCCCGCGGGGTGCACTGCGACGCTCGCGATGGCGGTGCTGCTTCATGACGCGGGCAAGCCGGTGACGCAGACTTTTGAGGACCGCATCCGCTTTAATCTGCACGACAAGGTCGGCGCCCGCATGGCTCGCGAGATCACGCAGCGGCTGCGCTTTTCCAACCAGGAAAGCGAGCGCATTGTGTGGCTGGTGGAAAACCACATGCGGGTTTCGGCAATTCCCGGCATGCGGGAGGGGAAAAGACGGCTGTTCGTGACAGAACCGGGGTTTGACGAACTCCTCGAACTTTGCCGGCTGGACTGCCTTTCAAGCCACCGCGATCTGGAGGGCATTGCGTTGGTGGAACAATATCTGGCTTCACTGCCGGCGGATTCCCCGCGCCCGCCCCGCCTGTTCAACGGCAACGACCTGCTCGCCCTGGGCTACGCGGCGGGACCGCTCTTTTCAAAAATACTGGGCGCGGTGGAAGAGGCGCAACTGGAGGGAACCGTGTCGACAAAAGCGGAAGCCGCTGATTTCGTGCGGCAACACTGGCCGCTCACTTAGAGGGCCTTCAGCCCAGCACACCCATGACACAGGTCATGAGAAACCTCGCGTTGATCGGCTTTTCAATGATTCCCTCGGGTCCGCGCACATCAAAAGCGGCCTCGAAGTCCTCTTCCGTATAGTAGACACCGCTGCTGTGGTCGCCGTCTGTGAGTGCGATGATGGGAATCCTGTCGGTAAGGTGGGACTCGCGCAAGGCCTTGAACGCAGCAAAACCATCCATTCCCGGCGTGGCCATATCTACTATAATCACGCTCGGTTGCTCCTGTTCTGCGTGCAGCAGGGGGTCCTCATGCACCATCACCTCATACGTCTCAAAACCGGCATTGCTGAGCACGGCGGCCAGCTCTCGGCCGCTTAGCCGGTCTCCTTCAATAATAAGAGCTTTTCTTTTGGGGTTCTGCATTTTTGCGCCTTTGTCGGCTCTACCAAGTTTTGCACACACCTTCCACCCGTCGACTGCGCCCAACTCCAAGACCCGTACTTACCCGCATGCACCGCATGCCACCACTGGCTCAACACTTCACTACCTACGCACCCACATAAACTATAGCATACTTCACGCCCCGGCTTCCTGCTCAACAAACACGTATCCTACTGGCATTCCAGCACATAACTATTTTTCAGGCACCGGATCTTGACGCGGGCATGCCGCAGGACAAAGTGCTTGCGCCATATGACAAGCGCAGTCCCGCCTTCCAGAGAGAGCGCTGAAAAAGGATTGCATTCCCGAACCACTGATGGTATATTCAGATATTCGAAAGCAGGAACATTGCTCATGAATGTCGCGCAAATGATCGACCGTCTCCGCGAAGACAAGGATTTCCGATGGAACCTGACGACGTGGCGCACACTTCCGGCCCGTTCGGCACGGTATGCGGACTTCCCGCCTGAGATAGCACCCGAACTGCGCACTGGTCTCGGGCGGCGCGGTATCGAGCGTCTTTACAGCCATCAGGCCGAGGCGGTGGAAGCGGTCTTGCGCGGGGAGAATGTCTGTGTGGTGACGCCAACGGCGTCCGGTAAGACGCTGTGCTACAACCTGCCCGTGCTGAACCGGTTACTGGTGAATCCAAATGCCCGGGCGCTGTACCTCTTTCCCACAAAGGCGCTGGGCCAAGACCAGGTCAAGGAACTGACATCGACGATTCAGACGCTGGACGTCAAGATAGGCACGTACACCTTCGATGGCGACACGCCTTCCAACGCGCGCAAAGCGGTTCGCAATGCCGGGCATATTGTGGTGACGAACCCGGACATGCTGCATGCCGGGATACTCCCCCACCACACGATTTGGATTCGGCTTTTTGAGAACCTGGAATTTGTGGTCATTGACGAGATTCACCACTACCGGGGCGTGTTCGGCAGCCATTTGGCAAACGTCGTGCGGCGGCTGAAGCGGATTTGCGCGTTTTATGGGTCCAATCCTCAATTCATCTGCTGCAGTGCGACGATTGCCAACCCGAAGGAGATGGCGGAGAAGATTATCGAGGCGCCGGTGCATCTGGTGGACGACAACGGCGCGCCGGCCGGGGAAAAGCATTTTCTCTTTTACAACCCGCCGGTGGTAAACGCGGAATTGGGCATTCGGGCATCGTCGGTGAAGCAGGCGAGCCGCCTCGCGGCGAATTTGCTGTCCAAGGATATCCAGTCCATCGTGTTTGCCAGGAGCCGGCTGCGGGTGGAGATTCTGACGACCTATCTCAAAGATGCCGTGCGCCGCATGGGCAAGGATGACCGGCTCGTTCGGGGATACCGGGGCGGCTACCTTCCCACGGAGCGGCGAGAGATCGAGCAGGGACTGCGCGAGGGGAAGGTGATGACGGTGATCAGCACAAACGCGCTGGAACTGGGCATCGACATCGGTTCGCTGGACGTGTGCATCATGACGGGGTACGCCGGAAGCGTGGCGAGCACCTGGCAGCAGGCGGGCCGCGCGGGCCGGCGCAACTCGGTGTCGCTGGTGGTGCTGGTGGCGTCGAGCGCGCCGCTGGACCAGTACATCATCGCCCATCCGGAATACTTCTTCGAGCAGACGCCCGAAAGCGGAACGGTGGACCCGAACAATCTGATTATCCTGTCCAGCCACATCAAGTGCGCCGTCTTTGAACTGCCTTTTGTGCAGGGAGACAGCTTCGGTCTGGACGCGCACTCGACGGCGGAGCTCCTGGATTATCTGGCCGAAATACGGGTGCTCCGCAAAGTGCGCGACAAGTGGCATTGGAGCGCCGAAACCTATCCGGCGTCGGAAATCAGCCTGCGCACGGCCGCACCGGGAAATGTGGTGATACTCGACACGACCGACAACGGACGGGTGATTGGCGAAGTGGACTGTTTCGCGGCGCCGGTGGAGGTGTATCAGAACGCGATCTACCTTCACGAAAGCCGCCAGTATACGATTGACCGGCTCGACTTGGAGGACAAGAAGGCCTATGCGCGGCCCGTGGAGGTGGACTACTACACCGACGCCGAGATGAAGGTGGACCTGAAGGTGATGGACCGGTTTCGCGAGGAGCCGACCGCCGGGGGGCTGCGCTGCACGGGTGAACTGAGTGTTACCTGGCTGCCGACCATCTACAAAAAGATAAAATTCGGCACGCACGAGAACGTTGGCTGGGGCGAGATACATCTGCCGGAGCAGACGATGCACACAACGGCCTACTGGATTGAGTTTCCCGAGGATGCGGCGGAGCGATTCGACATCGGCAAGGAGCAGCTGGCCTCCGCACTGCACGGGCTGGCCAACGCGCTGCGGCAGGTGTCGCCGGTGCATGTGCTGTGCGACCTGGGCGACCTCCGGGCGCACGCGATGCTGCGCGCGCCGGAATCGGAGAAGCCCACCGTGTTTCTCTATGAGACCTATCCGGGCGGGGTGGGATTCAGCGACAAGCTATTCTCCCATCATGACCGCCTGCTCGGCGCGGCCATTGCGCTGCTTTCGGGCTGCCCGTGTCGGGAGGGCTGTCCAAGCTGTGTGGGGCCGGCCATAGAGACAGGCGGATACGGCAAGCAGGGCGCGCTGACGCTGGCGGTGGCGGCGCGGTCCGGCGGGACCTCCGCCCCGTCCGCAACGGGATAACACGATGGCAACCGACGACGACACAAAAAAGGCGCTGTTTGAGAAGCTCGGGCTGATCACCGGCGCCGACTATGCGAAGAAGCGCTCCGAGAAACCGGAGCCCCCTCCCCCCTCCCCCAACACGCCGCGAACACCCACGGGCAGCACGCCGGAGAATGATTCGGCACGGCGCTTGCGCGAGCGGTTGGGCCTGATGAGCGGACTCGAATGGAGGCAACGTCGGGAGACGGACAGCGAGGCGCGCGACCGCGGCGAGTATGAGGCGGACAAGGTGACCGGCGGGCGGCTTGTGGAAGGCAAAGACGGCCAGTTTCTACTGCTGCGCACGGAATACCCGGTGGAGTATCTGCACGGGCACACCGAACTGGGCGCGGCGCTGGAAAGCGACCCGGAACACCTGGCCTTCTTCGGCAACGACGAGACCCTGGTGGAGTGCGACCTGGAAAAGACCTTCTTCGTCGACACGGAGACGACGGGGCTGTCGGGCGGGTCCGGTACCGTGGCGTTTCTGATTGGTGTGGGACGGTTCAAGGACGGCCTGTTCGTGCTGGACCAGTGCTTCATGCGCGACTACGACGACGAGGAACCAATGCTTGAGTATCTGGCGGAGCTCTTCGCCGGGTGCGAGACCGTAGTCAGTTTCAACGGAAAGAGTTTCGATTTGCCGCTGCTGCGCACACGCTTCGTGCAGAACCGGCAGCGCTTTCGGCTGGATGGAACCATGCATCTGGACCTCGTGCACACGGCACGGCGCTTCTGGAAGCGGCGCCTCTCCGATTGCAGCCTGGGCAATTTGGAACGCGAAGTGCTGGGCGTGCGGCGCGTGGGCGATGTTTCCAGCGCGCTCATTCCCCAGTTATGGCTGGAATACCTCCACACCCGCGATGCGCGGCCCCTGCAGGGCGTGTTCTACCATCACCGCATGGACATCCTCTCGCTGGTGACGCTCGTCGGCATGCTGTCGCGGCAGTTGCGCCGGGCCGACGGCACGCAGTTTGACCATGTTGAGGACCAGTTGTCCTTGCTGCGCGCCCATTTCCGCCAGCGGCAGTACGACAAGGTGGTCACACTGGGCCGGGCCTTCCTGGAACAGGACAGCATCGACGCGCTGCGGCGCGAATGCCTGGAAATGATGGGGCTGGCCTGCAAGCGCACGGCGCGCTTTTCGGACATGCAGGAGACACTGGAACGCTGGCACCGGGACTTCCCCGCCGACGCGCAGGCGGCCATGGAACTGGCGAAGCACCACGAGCACCGGACGCGCGATTTGGGGCGCGCCGAGCGGGTATGCATGGAAACGCTTGAACGGCTGGAGGCCTCGGGGAGGCTTTTCACCGCCATGGACCCCGCACCGGCCCATACGCTTTTATTGCGCCGGCTCGAACGCATCCGGGCCAAACTGCGCAAAGGCCACCCCCGCGCCGGGGAAATGTTCGACGACGAATAGCCCCCTGCTTCCCCGTGCATCCTACCGCTGTCTTTTCATTGTCCATTGTAAATTGCCCATTGTCAATTGCGTGCATTTGAACCTTCCCCCCGTCATGGTGTACTGTATGGCTCCCCTTGTCGGGGCGTAGCGCAGCCCGGTTAGCGCGCCTGGTTCGGGACCAGGAGGCCGGAGGTTCAAATCCTCTCGCCCCGACCATCTCTTTTTCCTTATCCCCTTACGCCCCCTCCCCGTGGCACAATGCCCCGCCCCCAGCACGACACTGTCCCCCAGCACACACTTGTCTGCGGAAATGCCGACTCGCTATACTGCCCGTGTCTAAGCTGGCATTCTTTGTTTGACAGGCACCTGACTGCATGAGGAAAGAGCTTGTGACGGTTTCAAGGCATATGGGTCGCTTTCTTCTTCGTCTGCAATGGGGCGGCCCTCTTGCATGCTTCCCCAGCCTTCCGTCAATTAGTTGTTCACGCACTCCTTGCTCTTTGCAGGCATTCCTGACCGCCGCAGCCGCCGGGTTGCGCCCCTGCCACACCGCCGCCCCACACCGTCCGGCCATTTCTGCGCCGGGGAATAGAGCCACATGAAGCGTCGATTTCCAAACCTTCTGCTGGTCGGGATCCTGCTGGGGCTGGCCTATTGGATGCTCGAATCGGCGCTGCATGCCTATGTCTTTGACAGTGGCACCCTCCGTGAAACCCTGATTTGCGAGCGCGATCCCAACGAGTTGTGGATGCGGATGCTGTTGACGGTCCTGCTCTCGGCCTTTGGCTGGGCCGCCGAGCGGCTGGTGCGCGCCGAGCGGCATGACAAAGAGCGCGCCATGAAGCTTAACCGGCTGTTTAAGTACGTCCACGAGGTCAGCCGGCTGGCGGCGGTCAAGTCAGACGCACCGCTCGCCCAGAATGCCAAAACCGCCCTGGTGAACGTTGATGACTCGCTTCTCGACGAAAGCGAGATGGGGCAGATTGTGCATGCCCTGCAGGACCTGTCGCGGTACGTTGACACCAGGTTCCATGGTTTGTATGCCCTTCTCGAGCTGACCCACGAGATCAACAAAGGCCTGTTCGTGGATGACTTGTTTGGGAAGATATACGACACCTTTAGCTCCGTCATCCCCTATGACCGCATCGGAATCGCGCTTCTGGAGGATAACGGAAGGATGCTTTCCGCTCGCTGGGCACGGTCGGACGGCGGGGAGGCGCACATCACGCGGGGCTACAGGGCCTCCATGGAAGGCAGCAGCCTCCTGCGGATTCTTGAGACTGGGGATCCGAGGATTATCAACGATTTGTCCGCCTACCGTTCTGAACACCCCCATTCCGACTCATCGAGGCTCATTGTGGACGAGGGGATTCGTTCGAGCCTGACCTGCCCCCTGATAGCCGCGGGAAGACCCCTTGGATTCATATTCTTCTCAAGCCGGCAGACAGGCACGTACCGTAATCTGCATTCGGACGTTTTCAAGCTCATTGCCGGACAGCTTTCGGTCGTTCTTGAAAAGAGCCACATTTACGAGCAGCTTATGGCTGAAATGGAAAAGTCCGAGTCGCTTCTTCTCAACGTTATGCCGGCCAGAATTATCGCCCGCATCAAGGCCGGCAATGACAATCCTGTGGAGGAGCTGGCCGAAGTCGGCGTCCTATTTGCCGATATTGCCGGTTTCACCGAGATTGCCGGACACTTTTCGGCCGAGACCGTTGTCCGGTTCCTTCGGGAAACTTTCACACAGTTCGACATTTTGTGCGAGCGCCACGGCGTGGAGAAGATCAAGACCATCGGTGACGCGTACATGGCCTGCTCCGGCGTGTCCTCCCCGGACAGGAACGGCCTGCTGAGCCTTGCCCGTTTCGCGCTGGAAATGCTGACGACCGCCGCGCAACTTCGCTGCCCGGACGGCGAGCCCCTGAGGCTCCGGATAGGCATTCACTCAGGCCCGGTTATCGCCGGTGTCATAGGCCAGAAGAAATTCGCCTATGACATGTGGGGCGACACCGTCAATGTCGCGCAGCGCCTGGAATCGACCGGAATGCCGGGGCATGTCCACGTCACGGAGGCTGTTTACGCGCAGTTGAAACAGCATTTCAGCTTCGAGCCCCGCGGCACGATCGAACTCAAGGGAAAAGGCGGCATGACCACGTACTTCATCAAGGAAGAAGTCCGATGATGTCCCACGGCATGCCAGGCGTTTCTTTCGGGTGTAGTTTTCGCATTACCGCTCTTTGACAACACGGATTTCACGGATCACACGGATTACAACGGTGGACTTCCTCGCTTGGCTTAGACGGGCCGCAGATTCGCTCCCTGTTTCTTTGCAAACGCGTCCCAATGTTTTTGCCGGACATCCGTGAAATCAGTGCCATCCGTGTTTGATAGGGTCTGTGCGCTCCCCAAGAACCGGCCCTGCGGTAGAATGAGAGCTGGACCCCTAATTATTCTTCAGTCGCAGATGGTCCTTCCCAACAATATGCGGCACTGTATGGTGCCAACAGGCCCAGAAAACAGGACCGTCCAATAGGTTTTGATACTCACAGCGTCGCAAGTCGTTTCGGCGGCTTGGGCAGGCAGGTGAGAAGGACTGGTTTCCTGCGAGGGTGTTTCACTGTTCCGAAGAGGTCTTCTTGGTGCGCGTGCGCTCTCTGTGTTGTGGTTCCATTACGCGGTGATTCATACCAAGAAGGACTTGTAGTCATGAAGCTCTTCTCCCTGACTCTCCCCATTTCTCTCATCCTCAAAGGAGTCTCGGGATGACTATCAAAAAGCTGAAACCGGGCGATGCGGCGGAACTGCTATCTCATACCGAAAAAACAGCCGCCCATTCGCCGGAAGACGCAGTGCCCCCCTCGCCCGAAGAGGTGGGACGGATGCTTCACGAACTGCGGTCGCACCAGTTCGAGTTGGAGATGCGGAATGAGGAACTGCAGCGCGCGCATCTGGAACTGGAAACTGCAAGAGCGCGCTATTTCGACCTCTACGACCTGGCGCCGGCGGGCTATGTCACCGTAAGCGAAAGGGGGATCATCCTGGAGGCCAACCTGGCCGCCTCGACCCTTCTCGGCATCGCCCGGGGCAGTCTGAAAAACAAACCCTTTTCACAGTTGATCATCGCCGCGGACCGGGACATTTATGAGATTCACCGCAGGCGGCTCGTAAATACGGGAGAAGCACAAACCTGCGAATTGCGGGTGGCGAAAGCGGACGGGACACCCGTTTGGATATACGTCGAGGCGTTGGTGATGCCCGACGAGAGCGGCACGAAGCTGTACCGCGCCATTCTGAGCAACATTGACGGCCGCAAGCGGACCGAGGAGGCGTTGCGCGAGAGCGAGGAACGGATGCGCGACATAATCTTCAGCATGGCCGACTGGGTGTGGGAGGTGGATGAGAACGGCGTCTACACGTATGTCTCGCAGAAAGGCGCTGACCTGCTTGGATATTCCACCGATGAGTTCTTGGGCAGGACCCCTTTTGATTTCATGCAGAACGATGAGGCGAGGAGGGTGTCTCTCTTGTTTGCCGAAATCGCCGCCGGCAAAGAACCCATTGTGGACCTGGAGAATTGGGCCGTCTCAAAGGGTGGGGAACTAATCTGCCTGCGCACCAATGGCGTTCCCGTGCTCGACAGTGATGGAAATCTCAAAGGATACCGCGGTGTGGACAGGAACATAACGGGGCGCAAACGGGAGGAGGAGGAAAGGGCCTTGCTCGAAGCCCAGCTCCATCAGGCCCAGAAAATGGAATCGGTGGGACGGTTGGCGGGCGGCGTGGCCCATGATTTCAACAACATCCTGTCCGTCATCCTGGGATACACCGAGATGGCGATGGGCAAACTGGACCTGACCCATCCGGCGTACACGGACGTAAAGCGGGTTCACAGGGCGGCTGAACGCTCTGGTGGTCTGATCAGCCAACTGCTCACTTTTGCCCGCAAGGAGGTCATTGTACCCAAAGTGCTGGACCTGAACGACAGCGTGAAGGGCATGCTCAAGATGCTGCAACGACTGATCGGCGAAAACATCCAGCTTGACTGGCGTCCCGCGGTCGGTCTGTGGCCTGTCTGGATGGACCCGCCCCAAATAGACCAGATTCTGGCAAATCTCTGCGTCAACGCCCGGGACGCCATTGCCGACGTGGGCATGATAAGCATTTCCACCGAAAATCGCACCTGCGACGAGCGTTACTGCGCAGGCCTGAACGCCGAAACTGGCGATTATGTGCTGCTTATCGTCGGTGACGACGGATGCGGCATGGACAGGGAAACGCAGTCTCATCTATTTGAGCCTTTCTTCACGACCAAGGAGGCGGGTAAGGGCACCGGTTTGGGTCTGGCGACCGTCTACGGCGCGGTCACGCAAAACGGCGGATTCATCAACGTCCACAGCGAGGTTGGCCGGGGGACGGTCTTCAAGATACACCTGCCCAGGCATGCCGGCGAGGTCGCCAGACAGACACCGGCAGCCAAAGAAAGGGTCCATACCATGTATGGCAACGAGACCATACTCGTGGCGGAGGATGACCCGGATGTCCTGCAACTGACCACGAGTCTGCTGGCGCATCAGGGCTATACGGTATTGGCGGCAGCCAGTCCCGGAGACGCAATTCGGCTGGCCCGGGAACATGGCGAAGCAATACGTTTGCTGCTCACCGATGTTATCATGCCGGAAATGAACGGCCGCGAACTGGCCTCCAGCCTCGTTGCCTCCTGCCCCCGAATGAAATGCCTGTTTATGTCGGGTTACACGGACGACATTATTGCCCCGCACGGCATCTTTGCCAACGGGTTCTATTTCATCGCGAAACCTTTCTCCCTGCAAGGCCTGGTCGAGAGGGTCCGCGAAGTGCTGGACGATGAATGAGCCCCGGGCCTTTGCGTACAACACGGAGTTTGTCCGCGACTTTGCCGGTGCGTGCGACAAGGCATGCGCCGAACTGGCGGGAAGCTTGTGGCCGGGCGGACATATGCCATTGCGACCACGGAACGCGCGAAAGTCTTCATAGTTGAGTCGAACCATGAAGGGACACAATGAAAGACAGGAATACGCGACCCGAACAAGCCGCCAAACTGCGGCGGACGGCCGAGGAAATTGCCGGCAAAGAGGCGGCCCTAATGGAGGAAAGCCCCGAGTCGCTGTCGTTCGAGGAGACACGGCGAATGCTCCACGAGTTGCGGGTGCAGCACTTCGGTCTGGAGATGCAGAACGAAGAACTGCGCCGGGCACAGGTGAAACTGGAAACCGCCCGGGCGCGCTACTGTGACCTCTACGACCTCGCCCCGGTGGGCTATTGCACGATCAGCGAGCGAGGGGCGGTTCTGGAGGCCAATCCTGCCGTCTTCGCACTGTTTGGCAGGCCGAAAAGTGCCACGCGCAATCAGCTGTTTGCCGGGTTCGTCCTCAAAGAAGACCGGGATATCTACTATCTGAACCGCAAGAAACTCCTTAAGACCCTTGACCCGCAGGTGTGTGAATTGCGGATGGTGAAAAAGGACGGGTCCCCCTTCTGGGCGCATCTGACAATGGCCGCCGCGCAGGACGATAGCGGCGCCCCCGCATGCCGCGTCGTGCTGCTCGACATCACCGAGCGCAGGCGGGCGCAGGAAGTGCTGCGGGAGAGCGAGGACCGGTATCACCTGTTGTTTGAATCGGAATCGGACGCGCTGTTCCTGGTCGACACCGGCACGGGTCTGATTATTGACACCAA
>CAIUWO010000628.1 GCA_903902895.1 Candidatus Hydrogenedentota bacterium
CGCTCGTATAAAGGACCACCATCCGCACCAGCTTGTGCTTGTCGGGGGCATGGGCTGGAACATGGGGCATCTTTGGCCCTTGATTAATGAGCTTGAACTCTCTGACCGGGTATCCTTGCCTGGCTATCTGCCAACACGGCAGGACCTTGTCTCCGCCTATTCAGCGGCCGAGTTGTTAGTCCTGCCGTCACACTATGAGGGCTTTGGCCTGCCGCTGGTCGAGGGGATGGCCTGCGGGTGCCCGGCCATTGCATCCGACGCCTCTTCGCTTCCGGAGGTCGGCGGCGATGCGGCGCGGTATTTTCCGGCGCTGGATGCCGCGGCCCTGGCAGAAACCATGAACGAGGTTCTGGGCAATCCCGCGCTCCGTAAGGCCATGGCGGAAAAGGGGCTGGCTGCGGTGAAACAGTTTTCCTGGGATGAAACCGCGCGGCGTATCCTGGCCGTATACCGGAACCTGGCCTGATGCGTGTGCTCCTCAATGGCCTTCAGGCGGCGAACCAAAGCGGCACCGGGCGCTATGTCAGCGCGCTGTGCCAAGCCCTCCCAGAGGCGGCACCCGAGTTCGAGACGGTCCTCGTTTGGCCCTCCGGCCAGCCGCACCCCGCGATTCAGGGGAATGTCAAAGTCATAGACCAACCCGCTGGAATGGCCTCGCGTCTGCGCTTTGACCACTGTTCAGTGCGCGCTTTGGCGCGCCGGGAAGGGGTGGACGTCCTGCACTATCCCGCGTCCACGGGCTGTCTTTTGCCCCCGCGTCCCGTGCTTCAGACGGTGCATGACCTGTGCTATTTGCGGCATCCCGAGTGGTTTCCTGCGTCAAAGAATCTATACTACCGGCTATTCATAGGTCCGACGGCGCGCAGGGCCGACCTGGTGCTCGCCGATTCCCAGGCCACGGCCGGCGATATTCGCACGCTTCTCGGTATTTCAGCAGACCGCATCCGCGTAACCCCTCTCGGGGTGGGCCCGGAGTTCTATCCCCGCGCGAAGCAGGAGCAGCAGGCCGTGTGCGCAAAGCACGGGCTGCCCGAAAAGTTCTTCCTGTTCGTCGGCACACTGGAACCGCGCAAGAATCTTGTGCGGCTCCTTCAGGCGTGGGACAGGGCCTATGACACAGGTCTTCCTCCTCTGGTTATTGCCGGGAGACGGGGTTGGAAAGCGGACCCCATATTCGCCGCTCTCCGGCAGCTTCGGCACAAGGAGGCGCTTCATCGTCCCGGTTTTGTGGCCGACGATGACCTTCCCGCCCTGCTGAGCGCCGCCCAGGCCTTCTTGTGGCCCAGTCTGATGGAGGGCTTCGGATTGCCGCCGTTGGAGGCGATGGCCTGTGGTGCGCCCGTGTTGACGTCCAACCTTTCCAGCATGCCTGAAGTCACGGGAAACGCCGCCTTGCTGGTCGATCCCACCAGTGAAACGGAAATCGCCGGGGCGCTGACCGCGCTGGCGCACGAAGACCGGCTGTGTGCCTCGCTGTCCGAAGCGGGACTGCGGCAGGCGGCGCTGTTCTCGTGGGAGAACACCGCCCGGCTTACAGCGGCGGCCTACCACGAACTCGCTTGACCGATACCCCGCGGGTATGGCATTTTTGTACGTACACCCATTGAAGGAGACCGCGCCATGTTTCTGAATCGTTTTGCGAATACGCTGGTGTTTGCGTTCCTGCTCCTTGCCGCCGGGTCCGCGGTCTGGGCCGATTACTCCACGCTGCCGACCCTGCCCGATGGCGGGCGGGTGCGCGCGGAAAACCGCTATTTCGACGTGACGCCGCGCATCGCCCCGGCCGATGCGGAAACCACGATTGTCATCCAGCCGCTCTTCGACCATGTCCGCTTCAGGGATGACTGCAAATATGAGCTGACCTACACGGCCTTGGACCAGGTCTATTCAGAAAAGTCGCCCTTCCGCGTCAAGCCCAAACCGATCACGCCTGTGGACAACCGGCTGACGCTGAACTTCTTTCTCGCCGGGGAACAGGAGCACATGCTTGTCCTCGAAGAGATTAACGCGGACAAGCGCCGCGTAATGGGCGAGTTCCATCTCTACACTGTCAAGGACGACCTGCTGGGCCTGCGTCCGTTCAAGGGCGATTTTCACATGCACAGCAACTTTTCGGACGGAACCGAGTCGCCGGCCTATGTTGCCGGTGCCTGCCGCCGCGTCGGACTGGACTGGATGGCCCTGTCGGACCACCGCAGATACGCCCCCTCCATCGAGGCACAGAAGGCCTATGAGGGACTTCCCATTGACCTGCGCATCTATCCCGGCGAGGAGGTGCATTCGCCGGACAACCCGGTGCATATCATCGCTTTCGGGCACAACGCGCCGATTGGCGAACTCTACCTCGATGCGGCCGAAGCGCAGTGCCGCGCTGAAGTGGGACAATTGAAGGAGAAGCTGAAAAAGATTCCGGAGGACGTGAACAAGTTTCAGTACGCCTCCTGCCAGTGGGTGACGAGCAAGATTCATGAGCGGGGCGGACTGGCCATGCTTTGCCATCCATACTGGGTCACCGGCGGCGCGCACAACATTGCCGAACCACTGTTTGGCGTGTTGTTGAACAGCAAGTTCTTCGACATGCTCGAAGTGGTGAGCGGCAATGGCTCGGCCGATGCCAACGCATACGACGCCGACGTTCTCCAGGCGTCGCGTTACGCTGAAGCCCGCGCGGGGGGAGTGAAGCTGCCTGCCTGCGGCATCTCCGACTCCCACGGATGCGAAAGCAATGAGACCTTTGGCCGCAACTTCACGGTGTGCTTCTCCCCGACGGCCGGACTGGCCGACCTGCAAGCCGCGATTAAGGGTGGTAACTGCACAGCCGTCGAGACCATGCGGGGTGAACGCCCGCAGGTTGAGGGTTCCCACCGGCTCGTTAAGTACACGCTCTTCCTTCTGCGGGAGGTTTTCCCACAGCACGACGAACTGTGTGTGGAGGAAGGCCGGGTCATGATCGACCACACCGCAGGCAAGCCCGACGCGGTCAACCGCCTCAAGTCCTGCCAAGGCCAGGTCAAGGCGCTTTACGACCAGTACTGGGCCGGGGGCAAATAGGTCATTCTGTCAGATTGTCTTGTCTTGGTGCTCGCAGCCAGGCGGAACTTGCCATCATGGGCCTCCGATACGCATATGGGCGGTGCGCCTATACCCGGTGCCCCCTGAGAATTCAACCCTGAATTTCGATTGCCCCGGCAACCGAAGCGGCGTATAATACCCACGTCGGTTCGTCCGGTCCCATGACCGGGCGCTAAGAGGGAACCCGGTGTGAATCCGGGACTGCCCCGCAGCGGTAATCAGGAACGAACGACGCCACCCGGTGGTTCGCCACCGGGGGAAGCACTGGGCCAAGTGGCCCGGGAAGCGGCGTCCAGTAGGCCCGCCGGTAACACGGCCCTGCCTGTGAGTCCGAAGACCTGCCGATCAGTACCGGGTGTGCGCTACGGTTTCGACCAGAACCGCGCCCAAGGTCAGACAGCGAGGGCTTTGTTTGTGATAGATCCTGGACTATTCGCGGGCGCGTTTAAGCGCGTAATTTCTTCCGCCTTTGCGGGTGCCGTGTGTCTCGCCATATTCCCTACCGCCTTCGCCGTAGACGACCCCTGGGCCGATACGGTCATCGACTGTCACGGCATCGACTCACAGGCTGGTTTCACGGACCCCGCCAAAGCCCTCGGTGCGCCTGCCGGCGGCGGCACGCTGGCCCCGAACAACGGCAAGGCCTATTCCATTGGCCGTCCCGGCACCACGCCGGGCAGCTATATCACGCTCAAGTTCAATACCCCGATACTGAATGACCCGAACAATCCGCTGGGCATTGACTTTGTGGTGCACGGCAATGCGTTCTGGGTGGGCGGTGTCCCTACCCGCCGTTGGGCGGAAGCCGCCCTGGTTGAAATCAGCAGGGACGTGAACGGCAACGGCCTGGCCGATGACCCTTGGTATGCGGTTTCCGGCAGCCGCAATCTTTCCGCGTCCGTCCTGCCTGGGGGCATGGCAAATCCTTCTCCGCCCCTTGCCGGAAATGTCCTCAACAGCAATACCAACGGTACCGAGCGGGACTGGGGCTATGCCGACATGTTCCCGACCATTCAAGAATGCCGGGACAATTACCTTCGGCCCGACGACCCGCTCAAAGTGGGACTGACCGCGCACGCCGGCGGGGGAGACGGCTTCGATATTTCCTGGGCGGTGAAATCCGACGGAGCCCCGGCGAATCTAACGCAGGTGGATTTTATCCGTGTCAGCGCGTTCATCAACGGAGTGGTCTCGGGATTCGGCGCGGTGGCGCCCGAAATCTCCGCCGCCGTGGACATAGACCCCCTGACCGACACAGACGAGGATGATGTGTCCGACAGCTTTGAGACGCGGGTGTCGGGCACGGACCCGTTGCGTCCCGAGAGCACCGTGCTCCCGCTCGAAATTCCCGCCGAGTATGGTGGCAGCCCATCGGGCACCCAGCTTGGACGTGCCGCCGATGCCGGCGGCAACGCTATTGCCCTGTTCTCCAAGGGTGCGCGGACGGGCGTGCGTTTGTACAACTGCGCCGTGGACATATTGCCGATCCTTTCCGCCGTGGCCCTGCCCGCCATTCCCGGGCGCTTGACCAGCGGCGCAATGCGTGATTTTAGGTCGGCTGTTTCCGATTTCGCGCTGGCCCAGGTGCAGGATGCCCAGTTCACGCTGCCCTATGGCAGCGGCGAGATAGAAGGGCTGGATGAGGCTGTTCTTGAGCCCTGGCGGTTTGACAGCGTCCAGTGGACCCAAAGCGGGTTGTCCGGCATACAGCGGGACCCCGCCACGAACAAGGTTATGTTCCGCTCGGCTGTTCCTGGAATCTTTGCCCTCGCCTCCGTGGCCGGACTGGGCGATCAGAACGTTAGCGCCATCCCGGTGGTTTTGCACCCATCCCCAGCGACGGGCATTGTGGCGAACGGGGTGGATACGGTTGTGGTTCAAAGCGACCCCATCCTTGACGGAACCGCGCCCGTCGCCGAAGGCACGCTTCTCACCGTGACTGTTTCCCCTGCGGAACTGGCGGTCATCGTCACTGCCGATATGGACTCTGTTACAGACGGTGTGCAGATACCCGTCTCCGCCGGGAGAATCTCGTTCACGCTGCGCGCCGCCACTGCGGCGGGTCGCGCTACCGTGCGCGCATCCACCCCGGACGGGCGCATTGGGGGCGAGTTGCCCTATTTCTTCCTGCCCGGCCCGCCGGCACTGCCAACCGACCTTTGGCTGCAAAACCCGAACGCAACGGCGCCCGGCCCAATCTACTTCTTTACCGGTGAAATCCGCGACGCCAACGGAAACCGCGTAGCCGACGGCACGCTGTTGACGCTTGAGCTCTTGGGTGCCGTTCCTGTCGGCGCGCCCGATGCGGACCCCGCAATGGAGGGTTTCCAAGTGCGCTGCTTTGCGGGCATCGCCAATTTCAGCGTTCGCACCGACAGGGGAAAGTCCGGTGACACCCGCGGCGTCCAAGTGCAATTGTACGCGGAAGCCACCCTAGAAACCGTCCTTGCCGAGGGCACCTACCTCTTCGCTTATGTGCCAGTTCCCGGTCCCTCAACCTTCTTCACCGCCCTGATGCTTCTGACGGCCGGCATTATGGCCCTGATCCGGTTTCAAAAGCGGGTGCAACGCTTATGACCCGGCGCCCAATTACCAGAACGGCGGCCTTCACGCTGATAGAGCTGCTGGTCGTCATAGCTATCATCGGCATCCTTGCGGCCATACTCCTGCCCGCGCTGGCGCGGGCGCGGGCACAGGCCCGCTCGACGCAGTGCGTCAACAACCTGCGGCAGCTCTTTCTCGCC
>CAIUWO010000629.1 GCA_903902895.1 Candidatus Hydrogenedentota bacterium
CCAATCTCACGGCCGCCAGACTGCTGGGCATGGCCCAGGGTGCGCTGGACGGGGTCCGCTTCGCAAGCTTCATCGACAGAGACGAGGAACACGCCTACTATGGGTTCCGCAAAGCGCTTTTAGAGACCGATGAGGCGCGGTCGTTGTCCCTGCGGATGCACCGAAAAGACGGCACGCCGTTCTGGGCCTGTCTGGAGGCAAACACCGCCGAGGCCGGGGACGGCACGACCCTGTGCCGCCTCACGCTCAGTGACATCAGCGGGCGCAGGCGGGCGCAGGAAGCGCAGCGGGAGAGCGAGATGCGCATACGCAACATCCTCGACACGGTGGTGGACGGCATCATTACGATTGACGAGACGGGCGTGATCGAGGTTGCAAATCCGGCAAGCGCGCACATCTTCGGCTATACCCCCGAGCAGATGCTGGGCATGAACGTTTCGATGCTCATGCCCGAACCGCACAGCAGTGCGCATGGAGGCTTCATCAGGCGCTACCTGCACACGGGGCAGCAGCACATTGTCGGCAACATCACGCAGGTGCGCGCCCTGCGCGCCGGCGGGGAGCTGTTCCCGGCGGAAGTAACCGTGAGCGAGTTGTTTACCTCCGGCAGACGCCTGTTCACGGGCGTCATCCGTGACATTACCAGGCGGGTGGAAACGGAGGCGGCGCTGGCCGACGCGCGCCAGCAGGAACTCCATCTGCGCCGCCGGATTCAGGAGACCCTTCTTTTTGGAAAGCGGCCCGAGAATCTTTGCGGCATGTCGGTCGGCGTGGCCAGTGTCCCGTCCCGGCAGGTGTGCGGAGATTTCTACGACTTTTTCGAGTACGGCGCGAACTGCTTTGACGTGGTGGTCGGCGACGTCATGGGAAAAGGGACCACGGCCGCCCTGTTGGGCGCCGCCACCAAGAATCATTTCCTGCACGCCCGCAACCACTTTGCCCAAGGCGTCAACGACCGCCAGCCGGACCCGGCGGACATTGTCAACCAGGTGCACAGTGAGGTCACCCCCGAATTTGCGCGGCAGGACATAGGCGTGTTTGTCACGCTTTTCTATGCGCGCTTTGACCTGTTCGCCCGCGCCTGCACCTTTGTGGACTGCGGCCATACCAAGACCCTGCAACTGCACCTGAACAAAGACCGCTGTGTCACCCTCGAAGGGGACAACCTGCCCCTGGGCGTGTTGAAAAAAGAGCATTACGAGCAGCACAGCGCGGCATTCAGCCCGGGCGATGTTTTTGTGCTCTATTCGGATGGAATCACCGACACGCGCAATCCTGATGGGCTGTCTTTTGGCGTGGACGGCATTGAGAGCGTGGTGCTGGAATACCGCCACCGAGACAGCGAGGAAATTGTCTCCGCCGTCGTGCGCCGAGCCTCGGAATTTACCCGGGGTGTCGAAATGTTTGACGATGCGACCTGCCTTGTGGTGAAGATAGACCCGGTGGAAACCTTCTCCTGCCAACTGCCGGCGGAGCTCGGGCAAATCTCAAAGGCCAGACAGCTTGTGGCGGTGTTCTTCGCGGGTCTGACCCATGCTCAGGCCGCCGAGGACATCGTCATCAAGGCGAAGTCGGGTCTGGTGGAGGCGCTGACCAATATCATCAAGCACGCGTTCAGAGCCGAGGAGGGCCATGTCGTTGACCTGCGCATGGAGGCCTATGGGGACCGCATGTGCATGCGTTTGGACTACGACGGACCATTCTTCCAACCCGGAGTCGTATCGGCGCCCAATCCCGAAGAGATGGCCGAAAGTGGGTACGGCCTGTTCATCGTCGAGCAGTGCTTCAGCCAGGTGGAGTATTTCGTGGCGGATGACCGCCGCAGCACCGTGTTGATGACCAGGAACTTTCACGACGAATAAAAAGGAGAACCGAACATGCGAGTGACAAGCGAACCCAGCGGAAGCGCGACGATTGTGATGCTTCACGGCGACAGCCTGGATGCGGGCAACGCGGCCGACTTCAAACGCGAAATGGCCCCGCTCATGGAGGGCTCGGTGAAAATGGTCATGGACCTGTCGGCGGTGCAGTTCGTGGACAGCTCCGGGCTGGGCGGGATCCTGTCCTGCCTGCGCCAAATCTTGGGACAGGGCGGGGCGCTTGTGCTCTGCTCCATGACCAAGCCGGTGCGCACCCTGTTTGAACTGGTCCGGATGCACCGCATTTTCGACATCGTGAACACGCGGGAAGAGGCACTCACACAGGTTTCTTAGGCCTATGCGCCCGGCGCGGGCCCCGACGGTCCGCACCGCCGACCCCCTTTCGGGGGCGGGGCGACGAGGCCGGAAAAGCTGCGCCAAGTGTTTCCATGTTGCAGACAACTTCGTTTTGGGCCAGGGCGTATGATTTCCCAGTCATGCGTCCATAAAGGAATTGCCGGATGAGCACAAGAAAGTCGACACCCGCCG
>CAIUWO010000630.1 GCA_903902895.1 Candidatus Hydrogenedentota bacterium
CGAATCGGTGACGACCAGTTTGGGCGGCCGGTTGAGCCGGGCCAGCGCGTCGCGCAGTTCGCGCTCCTTGACGACCATGCAGTAGGCATCACCGTCGAGCAGGTCGCGGATGGACTGCACCTGCGGCAGGATGAGCCGCCCCTTGGGCGCCTCCTTGTCGATGGGTACGACGAGCACGGCCATTTCGCCGGGGCCGACGAGGTCGGCCAGGATCGCTGGGGTTTCAATGAAGTCGGCGGGCGCGCTGTCGAGCAGCGCCTGCCGGAAATCGAGTACGCCCGTACCGTCGCACGCGGCCGTGCGCACGACGGCCACGCCCTTTTCCTTGAGCGTGTCCACCATCGCGGTGGGCGGACCGCCCAGGTCGCATTTGTTGAACACGACCACCACGGGCGTTTCGCGCTGTTTCAATTCGGCGAGGAGTTCCTCCTCGAATGCGCCCCAGCCGTCCGGCTCGGTGACGATGACGCCGAGGTCGGTGCGGTCAAATACCGTGCGCGTCTTTTCAACGCGCAGCGCGCCGAGCGCGCCGGTGTCGTCGAGGCCGGCCGTGTCGATGAAGAGCACCGGCCCGAGCGGGAGCAGTTCCATGGGCTTTTCGACGGGGTCCGTGGTGGTGCCGGCGTGTTCCGACACGATGGACACCTGCTGGCGCGTGATCGCGTTGAGCAGGCTCGATTTACCCACGTTGCGACGGCCGAAAAGGCCGATATGCAGCCGCATCGATTTAGGCGTGGTCTGCATGGTTGCCTTCCTTGTGCGGAAGCTCCGGCATGCCCAGCCGGCACACCGCCTCGGCCGTGATCAGTTCGTCGAACTGCGCCGCCGTGATCAGGCCCTGTTCTAAAACGGTTTCGCGCACGGTGCGCCCGGCGGCGGCCGCCTCGCGGGCGATCTTCGATGCGGTGTCATAACCCAGCACGGACACCAGCGCGGTGGCCATGGCCGTGGACCCGTCGATGTGCGCGCGGCAACGGGCCTCGTCGGCCTCAATGCCCTCCACGCAGTGCGTCCGCAGCAGCGTGCACGCCCGCGCGAGCAGGTCGCAGCTGTGCAGCAGGCTGTCCGCAATAAGCGGCATGAAAGCGTTCAGCTCCAAATCGCCGCGCGACGCGGCGTGGGCGACCACCTGGTCGTGGCCCATGACGAGCAGGGCGGCCTGGGTGACCGCCTCGGGAATGACGGGGTTCACCTTGCCGGGCATGATGGACGAGCCGGCCTGCCGCTGCGGCAGTCTGATTTCGCCCAGGCCCGCGTCGGGTCCGGAAGACAACAGCCGCAGATCGGTGGACACCTTTATTAGTGACACGGCGCAGGCCTTGAGCATGCCCATCACCTCAACGAACACGTCGGCGTTTTGCGTGGCCTCGACGAGATTCTCCGCGCGGGCGAAACCAATACCGGTTATCTCGCGCAGCGCCTCGGTCACGCGGAAGATGTACTGCCGCGGCGCGGCGTAGCCCGTGCCAACGGCGGTGCCGCCGAGGTTTACCACGCGCAGCCGCTCCTCGCATTTGTAGATGCGCCAGCGGTCGCGCGCGAAGGCCTCGGCATAGGCGCCCATCTCGCGGCCCAGCGTGATCAGCACGGCGTCCTGCAGTTCGGTGCGGCCCATTTTCACCACGTGCGCGAAGGCCTGCTCCTTGGCCTGAAACGCCTCCTGCAGCGCGACCAGGGCGTCCTCCAGCGGCTTGAGCCCGCGAATCGCGGCCAAGCGCAGCGCCGTGGGATAGGTGTCGTTGGTGGACTGGTGCAGGTTGACGTCGTCGAGCGGCGATACGAGGTCGTACTGTCCCGGCGCCGCGCCCAGCAGTTGCAGGGCGCGGTTGGCGATGACCTCATTGACGTTCATGTTGGTACTGGTGCCCGCGCCGCCCTGCAGCGCGTCGGTCACGTTCCACTCATCCAGCAGCCCCGCGGCCAGTTCCGCGCCCGCGCGGCAGATGGCTTCAGCCTTGTCGGGCGCATCGGCCCAGCAGCCCAGGTCGCGGTTGACTCCCGCACAGGCGAGTTTCACGTCGCCGTAGGCGTGGAACAGCCCCGCATGGATGGGACGCCCGGCCAGCGGAAAATTCTCCTTGGCGCGCAGCGTGTGCACGCCGTAGAGGGCGTCGCGCGGCACGTCCCGGGCGCCGAGCAGATCCTGCTCGCGGCGGGTGGGATGCGGTGTGTTCGGGACGTCGTTCATGTCTGCGGTCTCTGGCGCATAGGCAACATCCCCCGGCCCTTCGGGCCACCCCCTTCAAAGGGGGATTTAAGACGGGCGACGCGCTCTTGTTTTGTCCGGACCATAAGTTTACAGATGCCAGTGTGTGGCAGACATTCCTGTCTGCCGTCTTTCTATTCTGACTCCTGAATTCTGACTCCTGAATTCCCCGGTCGCGGCTTCGCCGCAACCGGCTCTCAGTCGTGGCCGAATTCCATCTTTTGCACGTCGACGCCGCCGATGGCGCCGAGTTTGGTTTCGAGCTCGCCGCAGCGGGCCTCGTCGCCGACGAGTTCGAGCAGGAGCACACCGCCGTTGGCGCATTTGCCGTCGCCGACCTCGTGCAGGCCGAGCCGCGTTTTGATGTGGCAGCCGTACTCGGTGAGCAGCTGCTGCACCCGCACCGCGTTTTCGCCCCGGTTGTGGATGTGCACGCCCAGAATTATGTGCTTGTCCATGAACAGCCTCCCAATCGTTGGGTTGACGTCCCGCCGCTGCCGCGGCCGGACGAATGTTGCCTACACGTACACGTCGCGCTCGCCGGTGCGGACCCGGTTCATGAGGCCCTGCGCCCGGTCGCGCAGGTCATCGGGCATGCCCGCGAGCGTGCGGGTGATGCAGGCCTCGCCGGCCGCTTTGGTCTCCGGCGAGGCGTAGTTCTGCAGGAACTCGACAAAGGTGCTCAGCGCGTTCACGCCGCAGTAGCTTTTTATCAGACCCGGCTTGGCCAAGTCCATGAAATCCTCGCCCGTGCGGCCCATGCGGTAGCAGCCGGTGCAGAACGACGGGATGTAGTCCATCTCGGAAATCTCGCGCACCACCTGGTCGAGCGGGCGGTGGTCGCCCACCTGGAACTGGCTGGTGTCGAAGTGCTCCTCGTCGCAGTAGCCGCCGGGGTTGGTGCGGCTGCCCGCGGAAATCTGCGACACGCCCAGCGCGAGCGTGTCGCGGCGCATCTCCGCCGTCTCGCGGGTGGACATGATAATGCCCGTGTAGGGCACGGCCAGCCGCAGGATGGCCACGATTTTCTTGAAGTCCCCGTCCGGCACGGCGTGGGGCGGGTGGGTGGACATGGCGGAGCCGACAGCCGGCTCGATGCGCGGCACGCTGAGCGTGTGGCAGCCCACACCGAAGCGCTTTTCCAGATGGGCCACATGCTGCATCATCGACAGCACCTCAAAGCGCCAGTCATACAGGCCGAGGAGCACGCCCATGCCCACGTCGTCGATGTGCGCCTCCATGGCGCGGTCCATCGCCGTCACGCGCCAGTCATAGTCGCGCTTGCGGCCCGCCGTGTGCACCTGCGCGTAGGTCGGCCGGTGGTAGGTCTCCTGGAAAAGCTGGAAGGTGCCGATGCCCGTCTTCTTCAGGTCCTTGAACTCGTCCACCGTGAGCGGGGCCAGGTTCACATTGACCCGGCGCACCTCGCCGTTGCCGTTCTTGACGGAGTAAATCGTCTCGATGCACTTAAAGATATAGGACAGCCCCTCTTCGGGGTAGGACTCGCCGGCAACGAGC
>CAIUWO010000631.1 GCA_903902895.1 Candidatus Hydrogenedentota bacterium
ATCTCGGGTATCGTGCGCAGCGCGCGAAACACGCCGCCCGGTCCGAGCGTGTCGCCGATGCACTGGTCCACGCCGTGCTTGAGCGGAATCTCGTAGTCCATGCCAAACGCCTCGACGCCGCCGATCTGCAGCATGACGATAACGTAGTCCGCATCCTTGAGCGCCTCGCGCCGGTCGGTGGTGATCATGGCCGTGGCGGGAAGGTTGTTCTCCTTGATGACGCGGTCGGCAAAGCGCTTGATGCGCTCCAGTTTGGGCGCCGTCCGGCTCATAAAGCGGAACTCGCTGCCGCGCAGCGACGGCGTGGCCAGAATGTCCATCATCAGGGTCTTGCAGAACACAATGCTTCCTGCGCCTATCATTGCAATCTTGGGCATGATCTCATCCTCCGTCGGGTTGGTTGTCTCCGCATCCAGCGGGGTTCGGTGCTTCTGTTCGTGGAACCGATGATGTGTCTTCGTTCTTGCTCTTCATCTTGCTCTTCATCTTGCTCTTATGCTTCCTCTTGAGCTTTGCCCCTTACAGGATTTAGCGCAAGAGCAAGATAAAGAGCAGGAAGAATTGTTGCCTTATCTCACAAATACGACCCTCAGCCTTCGCTGTAAAAGACACAGAGCCCGTCCTTGCCGGGCGCGACAAAGTCAAAACGGCCCTTGCCGGTAATGATTGCCCTGCAGCCCAAAGACCGCGCACAAGCCCTGCGCGCGCGGGAAAATTATTATCTTCGCCTGACCAGCGTGAAGCAAATGTCAGGAATTGCCCCATCACGGAACGCCCAGGGGTGGCACAAAGCAGAAGAGGCTTCCAGCCTCTTTTCTTTCCGGCGCTTGCGCGCGTCGCGCGCAAGCAAACGCGGCTGGAAGCTGCGTCTACTTTCCCCGTACCGCAGGCGCTTGTCTCGCCGAAGCCCTTGGGCAAAGGCAGGTCCCGCCATGTGTCCCTGTTCGCCATCATGGCGCGAGAGCCGAAGCACGCCGCAGGGATGGCGCATCCACTTTGATCGCACCCCACAATCGAACGGGCGGCGCATCGCCCAAAAGCTGATGCGCCGCCAGTATCGGTTCGTCGCTGGCCAAGGCGGCCGCGCTCCTTCGCCCGCGCTTACTTGATTTCGCGGATCAGGATGTTGCGGTAGTCAAGCCGGCTGCTGTGGTCCTGCAGTCCGATGAAGCCGGATGTGCGCTTGAGACCGGGATGGTCCTTGACAAGGTCCATGTGCTCGCTCAGGTCGCCGTCGACAACCTTCGTGCCGTTCACCGTGACGGTGATCTTCTGGCCCTGAATGTGGATTTCCATCTTCTGCCACTGGCCAAAAGGCTTGGTCACGCGCGGCGTCGCCGCGATGGTCGAGTAGACGCTGCCGGTAAACTGGTAGGGCTTGAGGTCTTTGTACTGCTCGTCGGCGTCGTCAAGCACCTGAATTTCCGAGCCCTCAAAGGCCGGGTTGCCGCTGCGCGGGGCGCGGATGAACACGCCGCTGTTGCCGCCCTTGGGGATTTTGAATTCAAGGGAAAGGTCGAAGTCGCCGTATTCCTTGGTCGTGGAGAGCCATGCGCCGCCGGCGCCTTCGGTGAAGAGAATGCCGTCCTTCGCCTGCCAACTGGACTTGCCGCCGACGGCTTCCCAGCCGCTCAGGTCTTTGCCGTTAAAGAGCGGCGTCCATCCACCCGCCGCTGCGAGAAGGCGGCTAATGACGGGCTCAAGTACTTTGGCTTCAATTTCATAGCCCTTTGCGTTGGGATGCAGCAGGTCGGGCATGACATCCTTGGGCAGCTCGCCCTTTTCGTTCAGGAAGGCGGGGCCGATGTCCATGAACTCAACCATCGGGTCGGCGGCCACGGCCGCGGCAAACTGGGCGGTGGCGTCTTTGATCTTTTGCTGGGTCTCGGCATCAACATCGGTGCGCGGGAAAATGGCCAGCAGCAGGATGCGCATCTCGGGCAGCTTGGTCCGCAGCTTCTTCACGATGGCTTCTACGCCCTCGGCGATCTCTGCGGCAGAGTTGCCCCTGCAGTTGTTCGTGCCAATCATGATCACGGCCAGCTTCGGCGTGATGTTGTCAATGTTGCCGTTGTCCAAACGCCAAAGCACGTGCTGCGTCTGGTCCCCGCCGATTCCAAGGTTCACGGCGTTCCGGTTGGGGTAGTATTCGTTCCAAACCTCTTTGCCCGCGCCTTCCCAGCCGTGGGTTATGGAGTCGCCGATGAACAGAAGGTCAACATTGCCCTGCTTCACCCGATCATTCATGCTCTGGTGGCGCGCCATCCATCCGTTATCCTCACGGGGAACCGGAACGATGGCAGAATTTTCCGCATAGGCAACGGACGCTGACAGTCCGGAAAGCAGGACGGCAAGCGCCAATAAACCGGCACGACGCAGACAGACACGACTAAACATGGCAATTCCCTTTCGTTGGTGACTTGGGTGGGAGTGTAATCCTTTCCGCGGCCATTTTCCAGCGAAAAAATAGCCACGGGCTCCAGGTCCGCGATAATCGACACAAATTCCGCAAGCACATGCGCGGAAAAAGAAAATGCCGCACCTCCAAGGGAAGCTATCCCTGAAAGTGCGGCAGTGGCTAACCGAAGTGTCCGGGCCCCGCGGTTACGCGGTTGTCGTCGTCTCGTCGTCAATGGGATGCTTTTCCAAAACGCCTTCAAGCACCTCCAGCAAAACCTCAATATCCACGCCATAGGCCATGCAGACTTGCTCGATGGTCTCAAACTGGCTGATGCCGCAATGGGCGCAGCCGCCCAGATGAAACGCGGCAAAGACCTCGGGCACGCGGGGATGAATGGCCATCGCCTCGGCCACGGCCATTTCAGGGTGGAAATGTTTCTCTTTTGTATCGGACATGTCAGGTATCCTTAAGGTTGAGGGCCGCCAATAGCTTTGTTTGTCAAAGAACGTGCCATAACTATAAACTATTCCAAGATAAAGCGTCTTGGACGGTGTTATTGTACCGGCAAACGGGCCGCGCAGCAAAGCGCACCCTTATGGAACAAATCATGAACCCCATTAAACTGACCCGTGTGGAAGATTTTGGCGAGAGGAACCTGCGCTCTTTTCGTATTCTTGGCAGGCATGTGGGGGTGTTTCGCTCGGAAGACGGGTCTTTTCGGGCAATGGAAATCGGTTGTCGCCACCAAAACGCCGATCTGAGCAAAGGACTCATCAAGGACCACATTGTCACCTGCACCTGGCATGGCTGGCAGTATGACCTCCGGACAGGCGAATGCCTGCGCGGCGGCACGTCGCGGCTGCGGCATTATGACTGCACAGTGGAGAATGGGTTTATCTATATTTCTGCCCAGCCTGTTGAAAGCGCGCAGCCGAAGGCGGCGCTGGAAGACGCGGACCTTTTCTAGGGCAGTGCCGATTCCCGTAGCGCCAGCCCTTGTGGCTACCAAGTAGAACTATTTTCTTCTCTGCCGGGAGCCTCCCCAGTCTGCATGGGTGGGTCCGCCTGCGCGCTTCCCGTAATGCGGGGGTGCGTCCGGAAGGGTTCACCCGTCCCTGCAAGGGACCAATGTGAATAGCCGGAGCGTGCCCAAAGGGCACCTCCGGAAAACGAGCCCACCGTGTGCCCAACCCCGAATGGGGTTGAATGTGAAAGACCCGTGACTCGGTTCGCCCCCCGGACACATTCAACCCCGTTCGGGGTTGAGCCTTTGCCATTCTTCCGGAGGTGCCCTTCGGGCACGCTCCGGCTATTCGCATTCTTCCCCTTACGGGGAAGGGAACGCCCGCGAACGCGGGCTTGCCCGCCTTTGGCGGGCACCCACGCCTGGCACAAAGCCGGGCGCCACTTCCCTGGCATCGGGTCATGAGTTGGGTCAAGTGGGACTCGTTAATGAGAATACAGGGGGCATAGGGCAGGCGGGACGCCTGCGGTACGGGGCGCCGCCGCCCATTGGCTACCAGATCATCATGCCGACAATTAGAAATAGTTCCACGGCCAGATGGGCCAGGAAGGGGATGACCAGATTCTTCCGGCGCAATGCATACTGCGTCATGACCACGGAAAACGCGACCATGGCCAGCGTTTCAGGCCATGGCTTGAGAAGGTGGTAGGACCCCTCGGCCAAGGGTACCAGCAACCAGCCGAAACGGGGAAAATCCATGGAAACGCGGCGCAGCAGGAAGTAGCGGTGCATAAATTCCCAGCCGAGCAACCAGGACAGCACCCAGAGGACCTGCCGGATTAGAAATGCAAGCTGCCCTGAGAAGGTGGTCTGTCCGGAAGTGCCGTAAATCTGCGCCAGCGCCGGGATGAACTTCACGGAAATGATTGCCACCACCGCAAGAACACAGATACCGCCAAGAAACCACCAATCCGAATGCTTTACGCGCCGGGTGGTGAAATAATCCCAGTCCATGCGCCAGAGGCAAATGGCAACAGGTATGGCGAGCCACAACAGCAGTTTGAAGAGGTCCACCTGCGCAAAGAGCGAGCCCGACATCCAGCCCACCAAAAAATGGGGACATTGCAGGGATTCAAGCAAGGCCTGAAGATTGACCGGGCGCCATTGAAAGACCGACCAGTTTACGGTGCGGTTGTCGTTGATGGTGACAAAGGCATCCCACGCCAGTACCAATGCGACGTATGCTGCGACCAGAACGCTTAGATATGGAACTGTCTGTATGTATTGCTTTGTGGTTGTCGCGGCCGTTGCCGGTTTTCGAACTGCTGCCGCCGGGGGGGCTTTGGTGGTTCTGGTGCGGGGCTTGGCCGTCTTACTGGCAACGGGCGGCTTGGCCGTCTTGGGCGACTCCACAAGCGACTGGTCTTCGAAGAGGTCCCTCTGTTCAGGACCCGACATCTTGGCCACACGTCGGGACGCGGGGGCGCGCTTCGGTTTTTCCGATGGCGCGGTATCACTTTTCTTCCTAGGCATTTTTCGCTACCAAACCCGCCTTCCTGCGGGGATAAGGACACAAGTCAACCACACAGCAGGCCGTGCACTTGGGGCTTCTCGCCGTGCAGACAGCCCGTCCGTGGAAGACCATAAAATGGGAATACAGGGTCCAGCGGTCCGGGGGCCAGAGTTTCCGCAGGTCTCTTTCGATGCGGGTGGGGTCGGTATTCTTGGTAAATCCCAAACGTCCGGTCACCCGTCGGCAATGGGTGTCCACGATAACTCCCTGCATGCCAAAGCATTCACCCAACACGGCGTTGGCGATTTTTCGGCCAACTCCCGGCAGGGCCAGCAGTTCCTCCATCGTACCCGGCACCCCGCCTCCGTGTTGTTCCAGAAGAATGCGGCTCGATTCCTGAATGGACTTGGCCTTCTGCCGAAAGAACCCGCAGGTCCGGACTGCGTCTTCCAACTCCTGCCGGTCGGATTCCGCAAAGTCCTTGGGGTGTTTATACTTGCAAAAAAGGTCCCTGCAAACAATATTGACCCTCACATCCGTGCACTGCGCGGCCAGAATGGTCATGACGAGCAATTGAAATGGACTTTTGTAGTCCAGCGTGCAACGGACATCGGGATAGGCGGCGGCCAACCGTTCATAGACCAGCACGGCCCGTTCTCGCTCTTTGGCGCTTATCGCTTTCGCAGGCACGCTAAGAATGCTCCCAAGGGTTGGCAGTTAAGCACGTCCTCGCTCCGCAACCAGCCTTTTCTTGCCACACCCACCCCGTAGGGGATGTTGTTCAGCCCGCGAATGCGGTGGGCGTCGGGTCCAATCACAAATTTCGCGCCCCTGTCCCGGGCCTGGCGCATATGGCGCCAATCCAAATCCAAGCGCCCGGGATTGACGTTGATTTCAAGTGCGACACTGTTGGCCACGGCCGCATCAACGACCTTGTCCATATCAAGCGGATAGCCGGTCCTCGACAGAAGCATGCGGCCCGTGGGATGGCCAAGAATCATGGTGTGCCGGTTTTCGAGCGCCTTGACCACGCGCCGGGTCGCCTCCTCCTCGTTCATTTCGGCCGCGTTGTGAATGGAGGCGATGACCACATCAAAGCAGTTGAGCAATTCATCGTCATAGTCGAGGGAACCATCGGGAAGTATGTCCACTTCCGCGCCCTTGACGATGCTGAACCCGCCGAAAGCCCTGTTTAGCGCGTCAATTTCCGCATGTTGCCGGAGAATCCGCCCGGGCGGCATGCCGTTGGCGAGTACAGAGGAACTGCTGTGGTCGGTGATGACAAGATAGTCGTAACCGAGGCCTACGGCCGCCTCGGCAAGTTCCAGGAGCGTGCTCTTTCCGTCGCTCCAAGTCGAGTGACAGTGGACCACCCCCCGGATGTCGGCGGGTTCAATCAACTTGGGAATAATGGCTGTGTCGAATTCGCCGGCATTCTCGCGCAATTCGGGGGGCACATAAGCCATGCCAAGGGCGGCATAGAGGGCGGACTCATCGGCGCAGTCCACACAATCGCCGTTGTTGCCGAACAGCCCTCGCTCAGACAGGCTATGGCCGCGCTCGACCGCGCGCCGCCGGAGAAGGGTGTTGTGCGCGCGAGACCCGGTGAAATGGGCCAGGGCAAAGGGAAAACTGACGGCGCTGCATATCCGCAAGTCGACCGGGATGCCGTTCCTCAGCAGGACCGAGGCGCTGTCCGCACCACGCGCGGTCAGCGTAACCACCTCGGGAAATGATGCAAATCGGTCAATTACCGCCTCTGCCCAGGTGCTGGACACCACGATATTGACGTTCTTCACGACCTCCTTGCGCCGGCGAAGGCTTCCGGCAATCTCTATGCGTTCGGCTTCTGGCGCCCCAAGGAGCCATTTGTGCATCTGGCGGGCCGCCAGCACTGCGTCGTTAACGCGAAACAGCCGACGTTTTTCCTCTGCCTGCCCCACAGCGTCCAGCAAACCTTGCTGCATGGTGACGCCAAATCCCTCAATCACCGCCAGTTCGCCCGTCTCGCAGGCGCTGCGGAGTCGCTCAAGAGAACTGATGCCGTGCTGCTCGTGAAGCAGGCGCACCCTGGCGGCCCCCAAGCCGGGCACCTGAAGCAAATCCAGCACCTCTTCCGGAAAACGCAGCCGCAGGTTTTCGTGATACTCGTTTCGCCCGGTGGCAACAAATTCACCTATTTCCTTGCCCAGCGTGGCCCCGATCCCGTCGAGCGTGCAAAGGCGGCCCGTGACCACAAGTTCCCCCACCGGCTCCGCAATGCCCTCAAGGACACGCGCGCCGTTTGCGTAAGCGCTAATCTCGAGCGGGTCCCCACCTGCCATTTCAAGCAGGAGGGCGATCTCGTCCAATATTTCGACGACTTGGGTATTGGTCATTAAAATCCGCCACTATCCGACTTGTCGGGGAACTTTTGGCCACGGGAATGGTCAGATTGTATCCTATTCGATGCGGCGGGGTCACACGGCGTTCGGGGTATGCCCCGACTGTGGGAGAGGTTCATATGGTGTCGGAGATTCCCGAGAAGGAGCATTTACAATCGTGGATACTTCGGCTATGATGGGCCCTGGGGATGGCAAGTGGGCTCTGTGCGGCAACGATGAGGTGACAGTGATGACGGAAGTAGTCTCAGCTCTGGTTCCGGTTACGTTGGACGGAAACGTTCTCACGGTTAGGATGCAGCGTCCTGAAAAGCGCAACGCATTGAATGTGGAAATGTATGCGGCGCTGGCAACAGCGCTGCGGCGGGCCAACAGCGACCCGGCCGTCCGGGTGGTCGTGATTACGGGGGGGCCGGACTGTTTCACTGCCGGCAATGACATTCTGGATTTCGTGGGCAATCCGCCCGCTGACGACACCCACCCGGTCATGCAGTTTCTGTTTGCGCTGACCGATTTTGAAAAGCCGCTGATTGCGGCGGTCAACGGCGCGGCGGTGGGCATCGGCACGACTTTGCTGCTGCACTGTGACCTTGCCTATGCGGCCGAGGATGCCCGTTTTCACCTGCCTTTTGTCAATCTCGGCCTGTGCCCGGAGGCCGGATCGAGCCTGCTGCTGCCCATGCGCGCGGGCAGTCACCGGGCGGCGGAGGCGATCCTGCTCGGACAGCCGTTCGACGCGGCCACAGCGCTTTCCTGGGGACTGGTCAACCGGCTGACCGCCCCCGGACAGGCGGACGCCGCCGCTTTGGAAGCGGCGCAACGGGTTGCCAAGCAACCACCGGCGGCCATACGCGCCGCGCGCCAATTGCTCCGCGAGCCGCTGCGGTTGCCGCTGCACGATGCGCTTCGCCGCGAGGCGGAGGCCTTTGTGGCGCGCCTGTCCTCGCCTGAGGCCGCCGAGTCATTTCAGGCGTTTATGGAGCGCCGACCGCCGGACTTCTCCCCGTTCAGTTAGGCTGGTCTTGAGGTGATGCCATGAGTTTTATGGAAGATTTCGCCAACCCGCCGGCCCCGTTTCGCGGCAAACCTTTCTGGGCCTGGAATGGCCGGCTTGACCCGGAAGAGTTGCGGCGCCAGGTGCGCATCTTCAAAGAGATGGGCATGGGCGGCGCCTTTCTGCACTCGCGGGTGGGCCTGGCCACGCCCTACCTGGGGCCTGAGTGGTTCGACGCGATACGCGCGGCGATTGACGAATGCCGGGCGGCCGGAATGGAAGCCTGGCTCTATGACGAGGACTGCTGGCCTTCGGGCTATGCCGGAGGGCTTGCCACCGCGGAACCGGCGCACCGCATGAAGTTCCTGGTCATGGAGATTGTGCCCGCCAGGAAGTACCGCGAAGCGGACTGGGACGGCGAGTTTCCGCTATGGGAGGCCGATGTCAGGGGGGACCGCGTGTTTAACCTTGCCTGGCTGCGCGGAGGCCAGCGGCCAAAGGCCGGCCATGTGCTGCTGTTCCATGTGGAGACGCAGCCGTGCAGCAGTTGGTTTAACGGGATGAGCTACCTTGACACCCTTTCCGACACGGCGGTGCGCGCCTTTATCGACTGCACCCACGAGCGCTACCGGCGCGAAATAGGGGAGGAGTTTGGCGGGGTGGTGCCGGGCATCTTCACGGACGAGCCCAATTATTGCGGCATTTTCGGAAATCAGATTCCACAGGGGCGCAAGGGAATCCCCTATGCCTTTGTTCCGTGGACCGACAAGCTTCAATCCACCTTTGAAACCATGTTTTCCTATTCCCTCCGGGGCCATCTGCCCGAACTGATGCTCGAAGTGGACGGGGTGAAGTTGTCCAGGGCGCGTTTGGACTACCGCAACTGCATCACAAACCTGTTCACCGTAAATTTCGCCAAGCAGATCGCTGACTGGTGCGAAGAGCAGGGCATCATGCTGACGGGCCACCTGCTGCTGGAGGAACTGCTGCACACCCAGACGCTCGTGGTGGGGTCGGCCATGCGCTTCTACGAGCACATGCAGGCGCCGGGCATCGACATGCTGGGCCAGTTTGGAAACAACTTCGACGTGGCCAAGCAGTGCCAGAGCGTGGCGAACCAAACCGGCCGCAAGTGGATGCTCTCCGAGCTGTATGGCTGCACGGGCTGGGACTTTGATTTTGAGGGGCACAAGGCCGTCGGCGACTGGCAGGCCGCGTTGGGCGTGAACCTGCGCTGCCACCATCTTGCCTGGTACACCATGAAGGGCGAGGCCAAGCGTGATTACCCGGCCTCAATCTTCTTCCAGTCCGCCTGGTGGGAACAGTACCACCATGTCGAGGATTACTTCTCGCGCATCAACGTGGCCATGTCCGAGGGGGAATGCGTCCAGCGTCTGCTGGTCATACACCCCATCGAAAGCATGTTTGCGCGCTTCCGTCCGCGGCTGCTCGAACACGGGCAGCCCGACCAGGTCATGATGTTCCATGAGGGGGAGGAAACTTCCGAATTGGACCGCCGCGCGGGTGTCACGCGGGACATCCTTCTCCAGAATCATCTTGACTACGCCTATGCCGATGAGGAAATGCTGGGACGCTTGGGAGCCGTGTCCGCCAGGGGATGCGCCCTCAACGTGGGCCGAGGCAGCTACAACGCGGTGCTCGTGCCGCCGGTGGACACCCTTCGCGCGTCCACGGTCCGCCTGCTTGAATCCTTCCGGGCCGCCGGCGGCACCGTTGTCTTTGCGGGCGAGGCGCCGTTGCTTGTGGATGGTTTCCCGGATGATTCCGCCGCGTTGCTGGCGGAATACTCCCTTCGCGTTCCGCACGAGGAAAAACCCATCATTGGCGCGCTCGCGCCCGTAATTCGCGATGTTTCCGTCACAGACGCCAAGGGACGCGAAATACCCTCTGTGCTGTACCAGTTGCGGCGCACCGACTCCCGGCACTTGCTTTTTCTGTGCAACACGGACCGTTTCAATGGATTCGATCAAGTGACTGTCACCGTCAGATGCGCAGGCAAGGTGGTCGAGCACGACCCGGCCACGGGCGGTCTTTCGCTGATTCCATCGACGAAGAGAGATGGCTGGACGACCTTCCGCACAAAGCTTCCCGCCACCGGAAGCCGTCTTTTTGTATTCCACACCGCGCCGGTAAAAAATATCCCGCTGGAGGCGCAGTGGAAGACCGTGCGCAGGGCTTCGCTTAAGCGGTTCGATTGCGCGCAGTTGAGCGAGCCCAACGTGCTGGTGCTTGATTTTGCCGAGCACCGGATAGGCGAGAGGGGCGGATTTGCACCCGCACTTGAGATTCTTAAAGTGGACCGCAGGGTCCGCACATCAATGCGGCTGCCCTGTCGGGGCGGGGAGATGATGCAGCCTTGGGCGCGCGAGGTCAGTCCGGAGAGTCCGCGGCAGATGGTGATGCTGCGCTTTGCCTTCCAGGTGAACAGTCTTCCCCAAGGGTCGCTTTCCTTGGCCATGGAAACCCCCGGGCGCTTTGTCACCACGCTGAATGGCCACTATGTGAATCCCGACAAAGACAGCGGATGGTGGGTGGACCCCTGCCTGCGCCGCATCCCCATTGACAACGGTCATCTGCTCATTGGCGAGAACCTTCTTGAATGCGTGACCGATTTTCGCGAAGATGACAACCTTGAGGCCCTGTATCTGCTGGGAGATTTTGGTGTGGAGTTGATTAACGGGCGGCCCGTCATGATGGGCCTGCGCCCGCCCGCAGGGGTCGGCGACTGGCGTGACCAGCAGCTTCCCTTCTACGGCGGTGCTGTTTCCTACCGGTACCGGATTCGGACGGCAGCCAAACCGGGCGAGCGCGTGGTGCTCCAAGTGGCCCAACTGAAGGGGGCCATGGTCCGCGTCCTGGTCAACGGCCGCGAGGCGGGCGTTGCCGCTTGGCCACCCTACGAGGTCGATCTCACACCCCACCTGGATGGTGACAGACATGATTTGACCCTCGAAGTTTTCGGCACGCGACGCAACACCTTCGGCCCCCTGCATTTTGCCGACCCCAATCCCCCCGCCATCGGACCGGAACATTTCGTTTCCGAGGGTGAGGATTGGACCGACAGCTACGTCCTCAAGCCCGCCGGGCTGCTGGACCATCCCGTACTGATGGTCCAGCGAAAGGGCTGAGGAAGCAGTTTCAGAAGGCTGTGCGGGCAGCCGTCATGCCCTTGGTATGGGCGGGTCAGGTGACTGTCCCGGTCACGGTGCCACCAGTTTGATGTAGTCACTGTAAACGGGCGAATAGTTTTCGGCACCGTCGATGTACTGTACGCGCACCGTGTGGAAGCCGTTCCCCACTGGCAACACGTGGTCATGAGTGGCCTTAGGCGACTCCCAGACCGTCCAAGTCGAGCCGTTGTCACTGAAACGCATGCGCGTCACCCCGGCGCCCGTGTCTGCCCACTTCAGATTGAGCGTCACCGACCCTGTTGTCGTGGTTGCAGCTCCGTTGTTTATCAGGATGCCGCCGGTGGGCGGCGCAGTGTCGAGTAGGATATAGTCGTTGAACACGTCGGAACGGTTCTGCGCTTTGTCCATGAACTGTACTCGCACAGTCTTATAGCCATCCGCGCCGGGCAGTGTGTAGGCGCGTGTCACCGCCGACGCCTCCCACGCGGACCAGGTCGCCCCGTCATTGCTGAAACGCATGCGGGTAACCGCGCCACCGACCCCGCATGTCCAAGTCAGCGCCAGCGTGACATCGGTCGACTTGGTGGCGGTGCGGTTGTTGTTGATGACAATCGTGCCCGTCGGCGGCGGGCCGGAGAGTTTTGACACAAAGATATCATCGCCTCCCGCCGAAACCAGGGGATAGGCGTTCGCGCCCGGGTCACAATCCGCCGTGCCGTTGAACAACCCCGTAGTGTAAATGCTGCCTCCGCTGTCCACAGCTATCCCGTTCCCCCAGTCGTCGCCCGTCCCGCCCATGGCTTTGACCGTGACAAAGTTTCCCGCGCCATCGAGCTTCGACGCGAAGATGTCGCTCTTCCCCGCCGAACTCAGCGCAAAGGTCCCCGGTCCCGGGTCGAAATCCGCACTTCCCGAAAAATACCCTGTGGTGAAGACCCTCTGCGCACCGTCCACCGCAATGCGGAGGCCCCAGTCGCTGCCCGTGCCGCCCATCCGCCTGGCCCAGAGAAAGCTTCCCCCGCTGTCGAGCTTCGATACATAAATGTCCGTATAGCGACTGGCCGAAATCAATGTGTGGCTTCCGGCCCCGGGGTCACAATCAACCGTGCCGCCAAAGCACCCCGTGGTGTGTACATTGCCCGCGCCGTCCACCGCGATGCCTTCACCGAGACTGTCGTCCGTCCCGCCCAGAGCTTTGGCCCAGAGGAAGTTTCCCGCATTATCGAGCTTCAACACGAAGGCGTCTGTCCGTCCCTGCGATGTCAGGTCGAAAGCGTCCGGCCCGGGGTTAAAATCAACCGTGCCGTAGAAGTACCCTGTGGTGTGAACATTGCCAGCGCTGTCTATTGCTATGTCATTGCTCTCGACGGAGTCCGTACCGCCCATGGCCCCCGCCCAGAGGAAGTTTCCGGCGCTATCGAGCTTCGACACAAACCCGACGCGGCTGGACCCGGCGGTTGTCAGGGGGTAGTTTGCCGACCCCGGGTCAAAATCGGCCGTTTCCAGAAATTCCCCCGTGGTGTGAACGTTGCCCGCGCCGTCCACCGCGATACCGCGTCCATAGTCGTTGCCTTCGCCGCCCATGGCCTTGGCCCATACGAAGTTCCCGGCACGGTCGAGTTTCGACACGAACACGTCATCGCCGCCCGCCGACGTCAGAGGACAGGTTCCCGGCCCCGGGTCAAAATCCGCCGCGCCTTTGAAAAACCCCGTGGTGTGGACATTGCCCGCGCTGTCCACCGCGATGTCGGAGCCCCAGTCGTCACCCTTCCCGCCCATGGCCCTGGCCCAGAGGAAACTTCCCAAAGTGTCCAGTTTCAGCACGAATATGTCCGTGCTTCCCGCCGAAGCCGAGCTTAGGCTAAGAGTCCCAAGACCCGGGTCAAAATCCACAGTACCCGAGAAATACCCTGTGATGTATACGTTGCCGGCGGCATCAACCGCCATATCGGACCCATGTTCGTAATCCCGCCCGCCCATGGCCTTGGCCCAGAGGAAATCGCCGTCGGCGGCGCGCGCGGCGCAGGCGGGCAACGCCATAATCCCCATCAACGTCCAGGCAAGCGCACGAGTCCACTTTATTGGCATTTCGGGCGACTCCTCAGTCCCGACCCGTCGGAATGGGGCGGTCACATTGTTCCAAGCAACTGCTCTTGGCCACAACGCCGCCGCGCCCGGAGGACCCGTCTGCGTGTTGGTAGGCGTATTAAGTCTGCCATATGAATCCTGGGAACGCAACCGGCATCGGCATTGTTACCTGTCCCATCGGTATATTTGGTAAACTTTCGTTGTTACGATCCCAGTCTGGGCGCGTCTTGTTCATTCCGTTCCGGACGCCACGCAGGCGGATTCATTGCCGGCCGGGAAGGCCGCATTCACTTGATTCTTGGAGACTTAGGCAGATGCCACGACGCAATTCAAAATCTGAGTTTGTCAGCTTGCTGGGTTTTCTGCTGATTGCCGTGCTGCTCTTGACAAACGGTTTCGCGGCGCGCATTTCGGCGGAGGAGAAATCTGTTGATGTTTACCGCGAGATAGAGCCCATCGGCGTGGTGCTGGACACCATATTGCGCGAATATGTCCGTGAAGTGGACATGCCCAAGGTGGTGCAGGGCGCACTCATAGGCATGATGGGGTCACTCGACCGAAACAGTTCGTTTATCACCGCCGAAGACCTGGAGGCGATGCGCGAGGACACCAAAGGCGAGTTTGAGGGTATTGGCGTGTCGATTCAGCCCGACGCCGACGGAAATATCATGGTGTTTCATCCCCTGCCCGGGTCGCCCGCCGCGGCAGCGGGCATCAGGCCATTCGATAAGATTATCGCGATTGACGGAAAATCAACCAAAGGCATGACCACAGCCGATGCGGCAAACCTGATCAAGGGACCGCGCGGCACCACGGTTAACCTCACCATTCACCGCAAGGAACGCAACGCGGCTCCCGAAGTTCAGCCCGAAGTGCTGAACTTCACGGTAAACCGGGCCAAGGTTCCGCTTGAGAGCATCAAGGAAGCGGCGTTGCTGAAGGGCGGCGTGGGCTACGTGCGGCTGAGCGATTTCAAGGACAATTCGGGCCGCGACCTTGCGAAAAAGCTCCAAGAGTTTCTGGACCAGGGAATGAAGGCGTTCATATTGGACCTGCGCTGGAATCCGGGCGGTCTCTTGACGGCGTCCAAAGACGCCTGCGAGCTTTTCCTTCCCAAGGGCGCACTGGTCACCTACACGAAGGGCCGGACCGCCATAGAAGGAGGCCCCAATAAGGATGACCTGCGTCTGCTGACCGAAAACGGCCCCGTGCTTCCCGACGGATTGCCTGTGATAATTCTGGTGAACCGAAACACGGCGAGCAGCGCGGAAATTGTGACCGGTTCCCTGCAATTCCACGAACGGGCGCTGGTACTTGGCGAAAAGACTTTTGGCAAGGGCAGTGTGCAGACCATCATCCCCATGAAGACCCCGCAGAACACGGCGCTGCGCCTTACCACCGCCCTGTACTACACGCCCGCCGATGTGACCATTGATCATCAGGGCATTCTTCCCGACATCGAACTGGCCATGACGCAGGAACAGGAAGAATCCCTTGCGAAGCAGATGTTTGAGTCGTTCAAGGAAAATCCCGAGAACCAGTACCATCAGAACCACGGCAGCATGACCGAGTATCCCGCCACGGACAAAACGGTGGAAGACATACAGTTGAAAAGGGCGGTGGAGGTGCTTGGCGAGGACGCGGTCTGGGGGAACCTAATCAAGAAATACCACCGCGACGTGCATGAGACGCAGATGACCGCCGAGGCCGCCGAGGCTGCCAAGACGAAGGAGCAGGCGGCCGCTGAGAAGTCCGAATCCGCGCCGGAGAAGACAGAACCGAGCTTGCCGGTTCCTGAGACAAAAGCCAATCCCGACGCCGCGCCGGTCCCCGAAAACACGCCCACGGACGCCCCCAAGGACGGGGGCGCCGAGAACACGGACAGCGATTTCAAAGAACCTGTGTGGTGACCTTCGGGGATTTCTGATGACCATTCGGCGAGACACCCGCGCAGTGGATGAACTGCGCTCAATCTCCTTTCAACGCGGGTTTACCCGCCATGCCGCCGGTTCGGTGCTGGTTGGCTTTGGCGACACGCGCGTGATTTGCACGGCCATGTTCGAGGACAAGGTTCCCGGGTGGCTCAAAGGCAGCGGCAGGGGCTGGGTAACGGCGGAATACGCCATGCTCCCCAGTTCCACGGCAACCCGTTCGGGAAGGGAAAAGAACGCCCGCGGCCGGGCACAGGAAATCAGCCGTCTCATAGGCCGTTCCCTGCGCGCCGCAACGGACCTTTCCGGGATGGGCGAGTGTCAGATCAGCATCGATTGCGACGTTATCCAGGCCGACGGCGGCACGCGCACCGCGGCCATTACCGGCGCCTGGCTGGCGCTTTATGACGCGCTGAACACTTCGGTGAAGGCTGGCCACCTTCCCGCAATGCCGCTCAAAGGCGGTTGTGCGGCGGTCAGTGTGGGCCTGGTGGACGGGGTGCCCCTGCTTGATTTGGACTACTCGGAGGACGTGCGGGCAGAGGTGGATTTGAATATTGTCATGGACGACCAAGGTCGTTTTATAGAAGTGCAGGGCTGTGCCGAGGGCGCTGCCTTTGACCGTTCGGCCCTGGATCAACTCCTGGACCTTGCTTCCGGCGGGGTGCGGTCGTTGATTTTGCTACAACAGGAGGCTTTGGCGCATGGGTGACGTTCTGCTTGTCGGTTCGGCGAACAAGAAGAAGGCGGCGGAGCTTTCCGCGCTGCTTCAGGGCACGCGATGGGAAGTGCGCGGCCTGGGCGACTATCCGGCCGTGTCCGAGCCGGAGGAGACCGGGACGACCTTCGAAGAAAACGCCGTGTTGAAAGCGCGCTACTACAGCGAGGCTTTCGGCGTGGCCTGTCTGGCCGATGATTCGGGCCTGGTGGTGGATGCACTCGGCGGTGCACCGGGCGTGTATTCGGCGCGCTACGCCGGGCCGGAGGCGACGGATTCGGACAACAACGAGAAGTTGCTGGCGGCAATGGAAGAGTACATGTGGCATGAACGCACGGCGCGTTTCGTGTGCCATGCGGCGTTCTGCCAGCCCGGCCAGCCCATCCATCTTGAGTATGGGGTGGTGGAAGGCCACATCAGCATGGAACCCTTTGGCCCAGGCGGCTTCGGCTACGATCCGCTCTTTGTGCCCCAGGGCTATGAGTGCACTTTCGGTGAAATGAGCGCCGCGGACAAGCACGGTCTGAGCCATCGCGGCCAGGCGATGGGCAAGATCCGGGCGTATTTGGAGTCCCTGGCATGATCGTGGTTCCGCCGGACGGGCCCGGACTGGCCCGGGCGGTGGAGACCCTGCGCGCCAACGGGGTGGTGGCCTGCCCCACCGAAACCGTCTATGGACTGGCCGTAAACCCCTTTTCCGAAGCGGCGCTGGAGGCGCTCTTTTCGGTGAAGGGGCGTGACCGCGGCAAGCCTGTACTCGTCATGGTGGCCGATGCCGGGCAGTTGCGGGGACTGGTATCGGCCGTATCCGAGCGCGCACAGCGCTGCATGGATGCCTTCTGGCCCGGGCCCCTGTCGCTGCTGCTCCCTGCGGAGCCGGGCCTCTCATCGCTGCTAACGGGCGGCAAAACTAAGATTTGCGTCCGGTGCACCTCAAGTCCCGTGGCGCAGCAATTGTGCCGGCAGTGGGAGGGGCCGTTGACATCCACCTCGGCCAATCTTTCCGGTGAAGCCGCAGCGCTCTCAGCCCGGTCGGCCGCGGTGGCGGGCGTGTCTTTGGTTATAGACGGGGGCACCTTGTCTCAATCCGCACCGTCCACGGTGTATGATCCGGACGAGGATTTGTTGCTTAGGGAAGGTCCTGTTGGCATAGAGGCGATTCGCAACGCTTGCGCCCCCTGACCGGGCGCGGCAGAAAGGGCATGTGATGAAACTTGCCGTGGGCTGTGACCATGCGGGCTACGAGGCGCCGCACCCCTACATGCCGGCGATTATTGCGCACTTGGAACGGTTGGGACACGAGGTGATCCATATGGGCACCCACGGCTCCGAATCGGTGGACTATCCCGATTTTGCTAAATTGGTATGCGCGGCGGTGCTGGACGGCCGTGCTGAACGCGGCGTTCTGCTGTGCGGCACGGGCATCGGCATGAGCATCGCTGCGAACCGGCATCACGGCATCCGTGCGGCCGTCTGCGCCACGCCCGACATGGCACGGCTGTCGCGGGAACACAACGACGCGAACGTGCTTTGCCTGGGGCGTCGCATTCTGACCCTGGACCTTTGCCTGGAACTGGCGAACATTTGGCTTGAAACCCCCTTCAGCGGCGGTGAACGGCACTGCCGCCGCGTGGAAAAGATGGGCTGACCCCGCGTAGCCCGTCGCAATAAGGCACTCTTGCATGAAAGACATGACCCCAAAGCAGATTGTTCACGAACTGGACCGCCACATCGTGGGCCAGACCGAGGCCAAACGGAAAGTGGCTATTGCGCTGCGCAACCGCTGGCGCCGTCAGCAGTTGCCCGATGAACTGCGCGACGAGGTGGCCCCGAAGAATATCCTCATGATAGGACCGACAGGCGTGGGCAAGACCGAAATCGCACGCCGGCTCTCGAAGATGGCCGATGCCCCGTTTATCAAGGTGGAGGCCTCCAAATTCACCGAGGTAGGCTATGTGGGACGCGACTGCGAGTCCATGATCCGCGAATTAACCGAAACCTCTGTGAAAATGGTGCGCGCCGAAATGCGCGAGCAGTGCGAGGCCAAGGCCCGCGAACGGGCCGAGAAACGGCTCTTGGACCTGCTTTATCCGGGTCGGAGGCCACAGTCCGCCGCCTCCCAGGCCTACAAGCCTCTCGACCCGACCTCTGGCGACGAACCGGGCGTGAAGGAACTGGCGGGCGATGCCGCCGATGAACGGGTTCGCGAAATGTTCATGGCCCGCCTGAACGCGGGTGAGCTGGAGGACCGGGAGGTCGAACTGACCGTCAAGGAGTCCGGCGCGGATTCGATGATGCAGGTGTTCGCGGCCAGCGGTATGGAAGAGATGGGCATGAACATGCAAGAAATGCTTGGCCGCGTCATGCCACCGCGCAGCAAATCCCGCAAGATGCCCATCCGCGAGGCACGGGAACTGATGATTCAGGAGGAGCTTCAGGAACTGATCGACATGGACCTGGCTGCGCGCAAGGCCATTGAGCGCGTCGAGGATTCGGGTATCGTCTTCTTGGATGAAATTGACAAGATTGCCGGGCGCGGCAGCCCCGGCAACGGTCCCGATGTGTCCCGTGAGGGCGTCCAGCGGGACATTCTGCCCATCGTGGAGGGCAGCACGGTCATTACCAAATACGGCCCGGTGCGCACCGACCACATCCTGTTCATCGCCGCCGGGGCGTTCCATGTGAGCAAGGTGTCCGACCTCATCCCCGAACTGCAGGGGCGCTTTCCCATTCGGGTCGAACTGACCAGCCTGAAGGCCGCCGAATTCTCGCGCATTCTGCGGGAGACGGAATGTTCCCTCATCCGGCAGTATGAAGCCATGATGGCGACCGAGGGCGTGGTTATCCAATTCGAGGATGAAGCCATCGAGGCCCTGGCGCATTTCTGCGAAAAGGTGAATGAAGAGTCGGAAAATATTGGCGCCCGTCGCCTGCACACCATCATGGAATACCTGCTGGAGGAAATCTCCTTCGACGCCCAGGACCGGGCCGGGCAGACGGTGACGGTTACCGCGGCCATGGTCCAGGAGCGGCTGGCGGGAACAGTCGAGAAACAGGACCTGACCCGGTACATCCTGTAGGACAGGGAGGACAGAACGTGCGGTTGTGCATTGGCGCGGTGGTCAACATCCCCCGGCCCTTCGGGCCACCCCCTTCGAAGGGGGACCTGAGGCAGGCGTGTGGTCTAGTCGTGGCGAAATGTGTTCCAACCCGGCGACTTCTGCCCCCCGCGTCCTGTAGGGGGAAGTGAGCGTGCTTCGTCTGGAGATACTGGAGCAGGCCGGGCTCAGCGTCGCGGCCATGTCAGGCGTGAGCGACGGCGACTGCGCGTCCAGGCCGGAAGCGGAAGCGTCGCGCAATGCCTTCCTGGCAAAGTGCCGCATCGACCCGGCACGACTGGCCCGCGCCCGACAGGTCCACGGCACGGCCATTCACGTGGTGGACGAGGACTACCTTCGCGCATTCCCGGAAAACGCGCCGGCAACCTGGCCCGCGAGCGACGGGCTCATCACCAACATTCCCGGAATCGCCCTGGGCGTAAGCGTCGCCGATTGCGTTCCGCTGTGGATCTTCGACCCGGCACGCAGTGCACTGGGTGTGTTTCATGCGGGAAGAGAGGGGACAGTTTCAGCGATAGCGTCCATCGGCGTGAAGGCTCTGACCGACCAGTATGGGTCACGGTCCGAAGACCTGTTGGCGGTGATAGGGCCGTCAGCGGGGCCCTGCTGTTATGAAGTCTCCGAGGAGATGGCGCGCGACCTGGCCTCCCTTGGCTTTCCAGTGTTCGGCAGAAAGCTTGACCTGTGGGAAAGCAACCGGCAACAGTTGGAGGAGGCGGGCGTGCCGACGGGGCAAATCTTCATCACCAGGCAGTGCACACTGTGCGGCGATGGATTTCACAGCTACCGTAAGTCAGGTTCGGCAAAGCGAAACCTGGCGGTGGGGATGCTGGGGGGAAATCCTGCCAGCGCAGGTGAGAGGGAGGGAAATTAAGTATGGTGTCCCCAGAATTCAATTATGTATGCAGCACCTACCCGGTCCGTTCAACATATCGCGTATCGCAGCCCTACCTAACTGGAGGTGCGTCTCTATCACATGGCCCCATCAGCGTGGGTACCGCTGTCCGGCAAGGATTGCAATGACGTTGACGACTGCTGTCGTTACCTCCACACACAGCGCTGCGTCACGAAATACAGCGGTTCTGCGGTGTTGGAGCGCGTTTGCAAGCTCGATTGCAGAACGTGCATGTTTTCGCGCTTCGGAATTAAGGGGACACCTTACTTAATTATCGCCATATGCCCCCTTTCTGCAAGCGGGTATACCAGCGATACCCTATTCGATTCCATCGACGGGCGCGTTAGGTCTGGCACGGGGCGGGAGGGTTGACGGGCGTCGGGGCGTGGGAGTGCGCTATTTTGTTGTTTTTGTGTTTTCTGTGGCCATAGAAGAAAGAAGAAATAGCCACAAAGGGCACATAGGGCACAAAAGAGGACATGGGATTCCGCAATTGACAATCGACAATGTAGGGCGGACAACGGAGGGCGGACAACGGAGGGGCGGAAAGACGGAAGGGACGGGGGGGCGAAAAGCGGGGACAGACACGTCTTCGGTCCCTTCGGTCGCTTCGCTTGCATCAGTCCCCGTTTTCGCTGGTGAAACGGACTATGGGCGACGGTGCTGGCTGTTGTCGCAGCCGTACGATGATGGTTTGGGGATATTCAGGGGGGGCTTGGGGGCGCAGACGAGGGGCTTGGGGGGCTGGAAGGGGCGGTGCTGGGGAAGGGGCTGGGAAGGAGGGGAATTATGGGAAGTCTGGGAGGAATGGGAGTCGGCAGCAGGAGGTACTGCTTTATTGGCTTCGGCGGAGGGGTTGCCGGGCGGGGTTGGCGATGGGGTGGTGTTGCATGGGGAAGGGTTGCCGGAGGAGGGTGCTGGTGGGGTGGTGTTGCCGGGCGCGGGGGGCGGGTTGTTGGGGAGCCGGGTGCCTTTGGGTGCAGGGTCAGCGCGGGGAACGAGCTTGTTGGCGGTCTGTTCGAGTTCCTTGAGGGCCCGGCGGTGGCGGTCCACGGCCTTGCCGATGTGTCCCGCAAGCAGCGGGGTGACGGCGGCGGGGGCATCAGGGTCGAGGGAAAGGTTGAGTTCCAAGCGGCGGCACAAGGTGAGGCTGACCAGAACATCGCGGACGCGCAGGACCAGGAAAGGGGTTTCGGGGATGGCGCGATCAGAGAAAGATTGCTGGAAGGATTGCACGAGGCCGACAACGGTTTGGTGTTCTGCGGGGGTCATCCAGGGTTCGCCTTGGGCAATATTTTCGAGGTTCATGGTGCGGTCTCCTGTGGGTTGGGAGGACGGGACTTGGGGTCTCAAATTTGAGATTTCAGATTTGAGAGGGGAACGGGAAACAGGGGTGCGGGCTCTTTTCGCAACAACAGCCCCTATTAGATCTGCACCAAGTGTTGCATTTCTTAAGAAAGTGTGCACCGATAGTGGTTAGGAAAGACGGGGGTTAATGGACAATGGACAATGGACAATGGACAATTGACAACGGAGAACGGCAGGACGGAGGGAACGGAGTGCTCGGTGCGGCACACGGCCGCAACCAAGAAGAAGAATGTTAACTACAGAATACGTAGTGCGACTGCCAGCCGTAACCAAAGAAAAGCATTTTAACCACGGAAGGGCACGGAATTACAGGGAATAAGGCAGGAGACAAATTAACATGGATGAACGGGATGGACAGGACGAATCGGAAGAGCGGGGCGACTTCTTTTCCCTGTACTACTACCCGTCAGCTTCTTGTTTCCTTGCGGATAAGCTCGCGTCGTCGCCCGGGCATTACTGCCCGGGACGGTCAGTGCCGCGCATTCAGCGCTCGTATTGTTGGCGGCATTCGCGTACCCGGCCCTCACGGGCCGGGCTAATAAATGCCGCGCTTTCAGCGCTCGAAACGGTGAGCAGGGCCTGTCCACTTACTGTGCCCACCGCTCGGGTAATTAAGGGGACACCTTACTTAATTATTGCCGAAACACGCCCTTTCTGCTAGACTCTGCCCATGGCACGCATGGCAAGGATAGTGGTGCCGGGCTTCCCGCACCATGTCACGCAGCGGGGCAACCGGCGGATGCAGACGTTTTTCGGCGAAGATGACTACCGCCGGTACGTGGCGTTGATGGGGGAGTGGTGTAGGAATTGCGGTGTGGCGGTGTGGGCGTATTGTCTGATGCCAAATCATGTGCATCTGGTACTGGTGCCGGAAAAAGCCGAGGAGTTGCACCGGGCCGTGGGCGAGGCGCACCGGCGCTACACGTTGCGGGTGAACTCCAGGCAGGAGTGGCAGGGGCACCTTTGGCAGGGGCGTTTCGCATCTTTTGTGATGGACGACGCGCATCTGCTGGCGGCGGTGCGTTATGTGGAGCTGAACCCGGTGAGGGCGGGGCTGGTGGAGCGGCCGGGGGACTATCCGTGGAGCAGTGCGGCCGCGCATCTGTCGGGGCGCGATGACGGCCTGGTGCAGGCGGCGCCAATGCTGGGCATGGTGGATGACTGGGCATCCTATCTGGCACTGGATGTGGACGAGGCGGAAATGGCGGCACTGCGAAGGCACGAGCGGACGGGACGTCCGCTGGGCGATGCGGGGTTTATGGCGCGTCTGGAACAGGGGTTGGGCCGCCTTCTGAGAAAACACAAACCCGGCCCAAAGGGTCCAAGAACACCTAATTAAGTATGGTGTCCCTTTAATTCTCTATGGTGACCTTATAATAAAGGTATGTTGCGCATTGGCGGGGGCTTGTGTTAGGATGATGCCTGTCAGATTGTGTCCCTGCGAAAAAGTGGGTTTTCGCCCACTTTTTTTCATTGTAAGTCCGGTCTTATGGACCGGAACGTGGAGCGTTTTGTTTGACGGTAGACGAAATCATACGCACTGCCTGGTCGGTGTTTGACCCTGAACTCACAGAACAGGGCTATGAACTGGTCGAAGTTGAGTATGGCCGGCAGGAGGGTGTGTTGATTCTGCGGGTGTACGTGGACAAAGAATCCGGCGGGATAACGCTGGATGACTGTACAGCCGTCTCCCAGGTGCTCAGTCCGGTGCTTGACGCACGGGACTTTCTTGGCAGCGAATACATGCTTGAGGTTTCCTCGCCGGGCTTTGACCGCCCGTTGCGGAAACCGGAGCATTTCGTCCGTTTTGCGGGCGACCCGGTGAAAGTGGTGACACACGCCCTGGTGGGCGGGCGAAGCCGTTTTTCCGGTGTGCTCAAAGGATTCGAGGATGGTCTGATCCTTCTGGATGTGGATGGAGAGGCCGTTTCGATACACATTGAGAACTTGAAGAAAGCGAGACTGAACCGCTAGCACCCAAAAGCGGAGGACCCAGCCTTGGCCGATGAACTAAAATTAGCCCTTGAGCAGATAGAGAAGCTCAAAAGCGTTGACCGCGAGACCCTTCTCGAGGCCATCCGCGGCGCCATAGAAACGGCGGCGCGCAAGAGCATCACACGCTCCTCGAACATAACCGTGGAAGTGGACCCGCAAACGCTGGCGTTCAACGTGTTCGAAATTCGAATGGTGACCGAGCACGTCAAAGACCCGACCGCGGAGATATCCCTTGAGGAGGCGCTTGCGCTCAATGCGGACGTCGTGGTGGGCAACCGCCTGAAGCTGCCGGCCGAGCCCAGGGATTTCGGGCGCATCGCCGCGCAGACGGCGCGCCAGGTAATCATTCAGAAGCTTAAAGACGCCGAACGGGACCGGATATACTGCGAATACAAGGAGCGCGAGGGCGACCTTGTGACCGGAACGGTGAAGCGCATCATGAGCAACAGCATCATCGTGAGCATAGGCCAGGTGGATGCGATTGTGATGCCGAGCGAACAGTCGCCGCGTGAGAAATACAAGGTGGGCGACCGCATCCGTGCCCAGGTCATCAAGGTTGAAAAGCAGCCCAAAGGCACGTCCGTCAAGCTTTCCCGGACTTCCGTGGACCTGGTGAGAAGCCTCTTTGAGATGGAGGTGCCCGAGATATACGAGGGCATCGTGGTCATAAAGGCCATAGCGCGCGAGGCGGGCAACCGGACCAAGGTTGCCGTCATGTCCAAGGACTCGAATGTCGACCCGGTCGGCGCGTGCGTCGGACTGAAGGGATCACGTGTTCGTGCCGTGGTTGAAGAGCTGTCGGGTGAAAAGATTGACATTGTGCGGTGGAGCGAGGACCCGGTTCAACTGGCGATCAACGCGCTGAATCCGGCGGACATCCTGCGCATACACCTCAATCCCGACACAAAATCCATTCAGGTAATCGTTCCCCAGGACCAGTTGTCGCTGGCGATCGGCAAGCGCGGCCAAAACGCGCGTCTTGCCTCCCGGCTCCTGGGCTGGAACATAGACATACGGGGCGACAAGGACAATGAACCACCGGAGCAGGCCGCCGAAGCGCCCGTCTTCGAGGAGGATGCCGACGGCGCTGTGAATGAAACCGAGAGTGAGGCGTTAACTGACGCCGTCAACGATGTTGTGACTGACGCAGAGAACGAAGCCGAAGAAGAGTCCTGACCCAATCCGATATATTTGGTTGCGCCGCGCCATTGCGCCGCGCAGCCCTGATGAGAGGCCTTGCATGTGATGTCTGGAGGTGGTGACTAGATGCCGACAATTGCCAAACTGTCGCAGAAGCTGGATTTGTCCGCCGAAGAGGCGGTCGATATCCTGCGTAAACTGCACTATGAAATCGCGGGCGTTGACGCGGAAATCGACGATTATCAGATGGACACTCTGATTGAGATCGACGAGGACCGCAGCGCCTTTGGTCGTTTGCTTGCCGCAGTCGAGAAGGATGAGGCCAACAAGGCCAAAAAGGCCAAGGCCGCCGCAAAGAAGACCGCGGCAGAGGCAAAGAAACAGACCGAGAAGATGGCCGCAGAGGTCGAAATTATTGTCGTTGCCGAACCGGTCGCGGAGCCGGTGGTTGAGCCGGCACCCGAGTCGGCCCCCATCACAGAGATAGCTGAGGCTGTCGCGCCGGAGTCCGTCGAGGCCGAGGCGGAGCCCGCAGGGGAAACCGCGGTGCCGGAGGTCGTTTCGGAGCCTGTTGCCGAGCCCGATCCGCCTGAACTCCCGGTCGTTGAGCCCCCTGCTCCGGTCGAGGTGGCGGAAGCGCAGGTTGTTGAAGCGGCGCCAAAGCCGAAACCGCGCGCCGAGATCATGAAGGACGATCCGGTTCCTGTGCACGAACCCGGTTACGATGAGGAGCACCACGGTACCGCCGAGGGTGACTTCTCCGATGAGTCCGGCATGCACGGGCACGTTGGAGAGGGTGTGTCCGCCGATGCCGCTGCCGACGAGGGGCCGCACGAACCCGAAGGCGCACTGGCGGCCGCGGAACGGCACCACGAAGAGGTTGAGCGCCGAAAGGCCGCAAGAAAGAACGAGCACCGAGACGAGAAGAGGGATGACCGCACCGTCCCCGTGCCTGATCCGGATGTGGTGGCCCGGGTCATCGCCATGGACCAGAAACGCAAGGCGCAGCGCGCGGCGCAGCAGGCCGGCCCGCCCCAGCGCGCGGGACAGGGGTCGGGACCAGGAACCGGGGCTCCGGCACCCGGCGGCGGCAGCGCCCCCAGCGGGCCTAAATACAAAACACAGACGACCATCAGCTTCACCGCGGGCGACGAGCGCGGCGAACGCAGCGGGCCGCGCGGCGAGAAACGCGGCGCGGGAAAGACTGCCAAGCAAAAACAGAAGAAGGCGGAGCGCCTGCGCCAGCTTGAGGACAATATCCGCCGCGAAGCGGCTGCGGCCGTGAAAGAGTACCAGTCCGGCGCAACAGCGGGCGGTGCAAAGAAACGCCGCCGCAAACGGCGTGACGAGGACGGGACCTCCGAGCACGAGACCCAGTCCGCCGGCACGATTCAGGTTGAGGAAAACATCACGGTCGAGCGCCTTGCCGCCATGATGGACATCTCGGTGAGCGAGATTATCCTTGAACTGATGGAATCAGACATTCTGGCGACCAAGAACCAGACCCTCGATCTGGACCTCGTCAGGCAGATTGCGGACAGCCATGGGTTTGACGTGGAAATTTCGATTCCGGAGGAAGAGCAAATCTTCACAGAGGAACCGGACAATCCCGAAGATCTCGTGCGCCGCAATCCGGTCGTCACCGTAATGGGCCACGTGGACCACGGCAAGACGACCCTCTTGGACAAAGTGCGCACGGCCAACGTTGCCGCGGGCGAGGCCGGCGGCATCACGCAGCACATTGCCGCGTATCATGTCGAGCTCCCGACCGGCGGTGTGACCTTCCTGGACACGCCCGGCCACGAGGCGTTTACGCAGATGCGCGCCCGCGGCGCCCACGTCACAGACGTTGTGGTGCTGGTGGTTGCGGCCAACGACGGCGTGAAACCGCAGACAATCGAGGCCATAGACCACGCCAAGGCGGCCGAAGTGCCGATTGTGGTTGCGATCAACAAATGCGACCTCGGCAATGCCCAGCCCGACCGGGTGCGGCAGGAGCTGACCCAGTACGGTCTTCTGGACGAGCAGTGGGGCGGCAAGACCGTGATGAAGGACATCTCGGCGAAGATGGGGGTGGGCGTCGAGGACCTGATGGAGCTGCTTGTGATCCAGGCGGAGATGCTGGACCTGAAAGCCAACCCGACGAAGCGCGCCAAAGGCGCGATTATCGAGTCGGAAATCACCATCGGTCTGGGCCCCGTGGCCTGGGTGCTGGTTCAGAACGGCACGCTGCGCGTCGGCGACGCGTTCCTTGCCGGCACCACCTACGGCCGCGTGCGCAGCATGACCAACTCCAAGGGCGAGGAAATCCAGGAGGCCGGCCCGTCCATGCCGGTCGTGGTCACCGGTTTCAACTCCCCCCCCGACGCGGGAGACGTGTTTATTGTGACCCAGGAGGAGCGCCTTGCGCGCAGCATCGCTGAAAAGCGCGCCGCCGCCCAACGCCTGAAAAAGGGTCCGGCCGTCAAGCACATGACGCTGGAAGACTTCCATGCGCGCGTTGCCGGTTCGGCGCAGAAGACGCTGCAGGTGATCCTCAAGGCCGACGTGCAGGGTTCCGTGGACGTGCTTATGACGAGCCTTGCAAAAGTCGGCAACGATGAGGTGCGCGTTACTGTGGTTCATTCCGGCGTGGGTGCCGTGAGCGAATCGGACGTGCTGCTTGCCAGCGCGAGCGACGCCGTGGTCATCGGGTTCCACGTGACCGGCAACGCAAAGGTCAAGAAGCTTGCCGAGCAGGAGGGTGTGGACATCCGCACCTACCGCATCATCTATGAAATGCTGGAAGAGGTTCGCAAGTCTCTTGAGGGCCTGCTGACACCGGACAAGAAGGAAGTGGTCACGGGCCACATCGAGGTGCGCCGCATATTCCACTCCTCCGCGCTGGGCAACATCGCCGGAAGCTACGTGCAGGACGGCGAGGTGACGCGCGGCGCAAGCGCGCGGCTGATCCGCGACGGGGTCATCGTCTACCAGGGCCGCATCGACTCGCTGCGCCGTGAAAAGGACGACGCGCGAAGCGTTTCCACCGGCTTTGAGTGCGGCCTCAAACTTGAGAAGTACGACGACATCCAGGTTGGTGACATCGTGGAAGTGTTCAAGATTGAGCAGGTTGCCAAGATACTGGCATAGGCGAAGGCACTTCCTTGACCATAGGTGTGCTTTATCTTGACCTGCTGGTGCCCGGCGCGCGTTCCCTGAAGGAGAAGCGCCGGGTGATCAAGGGCATGAAGGACAGGATTCACGGGCAGTTCAACTGTTCCGTGGCTGAAACCGAGTTCCAGGATGTTTGGACCCGTTGCCGTCTTGTCGCCTGTGTCGTGAGCGGTGACAGCCGCCACGCCAACACCCAACTGAACGAAATCGCCAGTTTTGCCGCGCGCCAGTTTGGCGCGGAACTGGCCGACTACCGGATAGAAATGCTATGAGCCCTAAAGGTCGTTCCAATCGCGTCGGCGAACTGCTGCGTGAAGAAATCGCCAAGCTTATCTCGAGGGGTCTCAAAGACCCCCGCATCGGCTTTGTGTCTGTCATGGAAGTGCGCATGTCACCGGATTTGCACTACGCCAACGTCTATGTCAGCCTTTTCGGCAGCGAATCGGAGCGCAAGGGCTCGCTTATAGGGCTGCGCAACTCCGCGGGGTGGATACGCCGAGAGGTGGGGCAATTCCTGCGCATGCGCTACACGCCCGAGATTCGCTTCTTCCCCGACGAGACCCTGGACAACGTGTATCATCTGGAGGGGGTGCTGGACGAAATCCACACCGAACAGCGGCAGTCGCCCATGCTCGCGCTGACCCTGGAACAGGTGGTCGAGGAACTGCGCTCCGCCGAGTCGCTGCTGCTGACAACACACGTCAACGCCGACGGCGACGCGATTGGCAGCCTGCTCGGTCTTTGGCATATGCTGCGGGCCATGGGCAAAACCCGAAGCGCCATGGCCGTGGACGGCGGCGCGCCCCAGGCCTACAAGGCGCTTCCCGGCGCAAAGCGCATCCTTGGCGCCGATGCGGAGCCGCCCTCTTTTGACACTGCGGTGATTCTGGACTGTTCCAGTTTCGAGCGCATCGGCGAAATTGCGCAATGGATTGGCCCGGCCACCAAGGTCATCGTCATCGACCATCACCGCGACCCGGGCCCCCCCGGAACGATGGGGCATATCGATCCGGCACAGGCCGCCACGGGCGAACTGCTCATGGACCTGTATGACACGGCCGGGGTTGAGATTCCCGCCGAGGCCGCGCTGAGCCTCTACATCGCCCAGATTACCGACACCGGCGGCTACCGCTTTTCCAACACCACCGCGGCATCCCATGAAAAAGCGGCCAGGCTTATCCGCACCGGCATTGACGTCGCCTCCGTCAACAACGATATTTTCAACTCTCAATCACGGGCCAAGTTCGAGCTTGCGCGCCGGGTAATGGCGCACGCGGAGTTCCATGTGAACGGCGTGCTTGCCGATTCCTGGCTTTCCCCCGGTGACTTCCACGAGGCGCTGGCCACGCGCGAGGACACTGAGGGAATCGTCAATCTTCTGAAACATACCGACGGCGTTCGCGTGGCCGCTTTATTCACCGCTTTCGAAGCCGGCACCTGCAAGGTCAGCCTTCGTTCACAGGGCGAATTCGACTGCGCGGCGTTTCTGCGCACCTATGGCGGCGGGGGCCATGTCGCCGCCGCCGGCGCAACGTTGGAGCTGTCCGTCGAGGACGCGCGCCGGACCGTTCTTCCGGCGCTTGAAAAGCTGCTTTCCACGCCTTCCGCGGACAACGACAGCGGGGTAAGTTCATGAGGAACGGGTTGCTCTTGGTGGACAAGCCGGCGGGCATCACGTCGCATGATGTTGTGGACAGGATCCGCAGGGCCATCGGACAGCGCCGCATCGGCCACACCGGAACGCTTGACCCGAACGCGACGGGCCTGCTTGTGCTCTGCCTTGGCCAGGCAACCCGCCTTTCCGAATACCTCACCGGCCTGGACAAAGTCTACGAGGGCGTGATGCGTTTCGGCATTGAGACTTCCTCCTACGACCTCGACGGTGATGTCATAGCAGAACATCCCGTTCCCACGCTGGACATGGCAGCCATACAGGACGTGTGCAACCGTTTTGTGGGGGACATCGAACAGGTCCCCCCGATGATGAGCGCGGTGAAGGTGGGGGGGAAGCGTCTGTACAAGCTTGCGCGGCAGGGCGAGGTAGTGGAGCGCCAGCCAAGGCCGGTGAAGGTGTTCTCCTTCGACGTTCTTTCCTGGACAACGCCGGACGCGGACATTCGCGTTCGGTGCGGCAGTGGAACCTATGTGCGAAGCCTGTGCCATGAAACCGGGCAGTTGCTGGGTTGCGGTGCGGCGCTCGCCGCGCTGCGACGCACGGCAGTGGGCCGGTACGCGGTCGCTGACGCCCTCCCTGTGGACGAACTGAACGAGCAGGAGCTTGTTGCTTCGCGTTTGATTCCCATGGACGACGCCCTTGACCTTCAGGTGGTGCGGGTTGACCGCGCGCGTGAGGCCATTGTCTCCACAGGCGGCGCCTTCGCGGCCGAAAGCCGCGAGGATGGAACGGCCCCGGTCCGTGAGGGTCTGGTTCAAATCAAGAACGCGGCGGGCAAACTGATCGCGCTTGGCACGGCCATGCCGTCCGCCATGGGCGTTCGCGTTCAGCCCAAGCGCGTGTTCCTGGAGCAGGACTAAACGCCGCTGCGTGTGATTTGCCTGACCGCAGAGGGAACCCTTCGGTGCAGATCATTGAAAACGTGCTGGACCACGCGCCTCATCCGGGCGGAGTGGTGCTGACCATCGGCAGTTTTGACGGGGTCCATCTTGGACACCGCGCACTGCTGGACCGTCTTGCGGCCGAGGCGCGCGCGTCACGGTTGCCGGCGGCTGTAATGACCCTGCGCCCCCATCCCCGACAGTTCTTCAATCCAGAAAACGCCCCCAACATTCTCACCAGCGACGGTCAGAAGGCCCGGCTCCTCGGCGGCATGGGGGTGGACACCCTCTTCTTTCTGCCCTTTGACGCGACCGTTGCCAACCTGGACCGCGCGGCCTTCCTTGAGGATATAGTCGTGGGCCGCTGCGGTGCCCGAAAGATCGTCATCGGCCATGACTTTCGCTTCGGCCGGGGCGCACAGGGCACCTTTGAGTATCTTGCGGAGACGGCACCCGGACTGGGTATGGAAGTCTGCCAGATCGATCCGCTGTTTGCCGGCGGCCAGTGCGTGAGCAGCACCATCATCCGCGAGCGCATTCTTCAGGGCGAGCTGGAGTCCGTGCAGGGGCTTCTCGGGCGTCATTACGCAATTGAGGGCGAGGTGGTCCGCGGCCGGGGCATCGGAAAGCAGCTCGGTTTTCCCACAGCCAACGTGAGGCCGCACAATTCGGCCATACCGGCCCACGGCGTCTACGCCGCCGAGGCAATAGTGGACGGACGGCGCTGGATGGCGGCGGTGAACGTGGGCATCGCGCCCACCATTCGGCAGGCGGAGATGACCATTGAGGCCCATCTTCTCGACTTCCACGGCGACCTGGTTGGCAAGGTCATCGAGGTGGTGTTCCACAAGCGCCTGCGGCCCGAAAAGAAATTCCCCTCGCTCAACGCGCTGATCGAGGGGATTGCCGCCGACGTCGCCGTCGTGCGCGAACACTTCCAACCCCGCGCTGGAGTCTAGCGGGCCGACCCCCGGGGGAGGCCGGCCCGAATCTTGTCCGAACCTTAGATGAACAGTGTTGCGTTCGACTCGTTTGCCGCGCCGAGGAAAGCGCCCACCCCGCCTATTTCGATGCCGTCGATGAGTTCCTCCGGCTTGAGACCCATGACGTCCATCGACATGGAGCATGCAACCATTTTGATGCCAGCCGACTGCGCTGCGGCGATAAGTTCGGGCAACGACATGACCTTTTTGTCCTTCATGACCATCTTCATCATAACCGTGCCCATGCCGCCCATGTTCATCTTGGACAGTTTGAGGCGGTTGGCGCCGCGGGGCATCATCCAGCCGAACATGCGGTCCATGAAGCCCTTGCTCACACTTGGGGGATTGTCCTTGCGCAGGGCGTTGAGCCCCCAGAAGGTGAAGAATATGGTCGTCTTGCTTCCCATGGCGGCAGCGCCGTTCGCAATAACGAAGGCTGCGAGAACCTTGTCAAGGTCGCCGGAGAAGCACACGATAGTCTTGCCGGTCGCTGCCGGTGTGGAAACGGGGGAGGAGGCGGGGGATGGGGCCGCGCCGCGCTGAACGCGGGCGACATAGCGGCCGGCGGCGGATTTCACTTCGAGCAGGGTGTTACCGGTGCTGGCGCACCATGCGGGAATGTCCGCCGCGAATCCCGGGTCAGATGCGACCACCTCAAGAACCTCGCCGGAATGCATGGTGTCCATGCTCTTCTTGACCTGCACCATGGGGCCGGGGCATTGCAGCCCGCACACGTCAAGCTGGACCGTCTTCTCGGACATGATAGCCTTCTCCTTTTTCGGCGCTTCCTGGAAGCATGTGCCCTTGTCGCAGCGGGGTGCGGCCACGTGGCCTGCCTTGTCCATGGCGTGGTACCAGCACCAGGTGCGGTACCCCCCGTTCAGATTGCGCACACGAAATCCTTTTTGTGTGAGCATGCGCTCGGCAATGTAGCCGCGCAGGCCGACGGCGCAGTACAGGGCGATGTCCCTTTCCTGGGGCAGTTCGCCGAGACGGTCGCTCAACTCATCCAGGGGGATAATAACCGCGCCCGGCACCACACCGGCCTCGGCCTCGGCGGGCATGCGCACATCGAGCCAAAACACATCGCTGGCAACCTCATCGGGCTCTATCATCCTGGTGTCGCCGCGCAGCATGTTGGACGCGACAAAGCCGAGCATGTTTATACCGTGCTTGGCGGCGCCCCACTGCGGCGAATAGGCCAGTTCGAGTTGTTCCAGATCATAGACCGAGAGGCCGCCCCGCATGGCCGTGGCAATCACGTCGATACCCACCTCCACGCCGTCCGTGCCAACCATCTGCGCGCCAAAGATTCCGCCATCGTCGGAAAAGAGCATTTTCATGCCCACCATCTGGGCGTCGGGGTAATACTTGGCATGCTGCGTGGGGTGCGCATACACGCGTTTGTAGGCCATACCGGCGGCCTTGAGGCGTTTCTCCGTCCAGCCGGTTTGCGCGGCGGCAAGATTGAAAACCTTGACGATAGAGCTTCCCTGTATACCGGGGTACTTGCTGGCGCGGCCGCAGATGACGTCTGCCGCGATGCGTCCCTGGCGGTTCGCGGGACCGGCCAGCGGCACCGCCGTGGGAATATTGGTCACCACATCGCGCACCTCGACCGCATCGCCCACGGCGAAGATGTTGGGATCGCTTGTCCGCATGGCCTCATCCACGGCAACGTGCCCACGGGCACCCAGTTTAAGTCCCGCCTGTTTTGCGAGATCAGACCTCGGGCGCACCCCCGCGCACATGCACACAAAGTCCGCGCGCAGCTGTCTTCCATCGCGCAGAACGACGTGGTCAATCCCGATGCGCTCCACCGCGTTGGACAGCTCCAGGTTCACGCCGTTCAGCCGGAGTTCCTGCGCGAGGGGGGCGGTCATCTCCCGGTCCATCGGTGCAAGCACTTGGTCCAAGACTTCAACCACATGCACCTTCAGGCCCCGTTCGCGCAGGTTTTCGGCCAGTTCGAGACCGATAAACCCGGCCCCGATGACGCAGACGGCCTTGGCCCTGCCTGCCGCTTCGGCAATGCTGTCCATGTCAGCCAGGTTGCTCAAAATGAAGACATGGGAAGCGTCGGCACCGGGGATAGGAAGGCGCACCGGCTCGGCACCGGTGGCTAGGACCAACTGGTCATATTCCTCTTCGCGCATCGCGCCGGTGTCGAGGTTCCTGACAGTCACTGTCCGCCCTGCAGCGTCCACTGACATGACTTCATGCCGCGTGAAAATATCCAGCCCGTACCGAGAGCGCAGGCTTCCGGGGGTCTGCACCGCCATGCTGCCACGGTCGTTGATTATGCCGCCAATGTAATAGGGCATGCCGCAGTTCGCAAAGGAAACGTCCGGTCCCTTTTCGAACACCGTGACGTCCAGCGATGCGTCCAGCCGTTTCAGCCGGGCGGCGCAGCTCATGCCTCCCGCGACGCCACCCACAACGATAATCCTCTTCGCCATAATTAAATCTCCAACGATTGGGTCGTGTAACAAAGATTGCCGGATTAGGAAAATCTCCCAAACATATCGCTAAGTTCCCGCATAATCCGCACCCGGTCCGCCTCCGACTCGGCCGCGCGGCCCAGGCAGGATTCAAGATGCCTGGCAACAATCATGCGGGCTGTCGCCCGAATGGCCCCGTCGATCGCGGCCAGTTGGCGCAGGATATCCACGCAGTCACGCTCCTCTTCCATCATCTTCCGAATCCCGCGCATCTGTCCCTCGGCGCGGCTCAGTCTGGCGGCGATAGCCGCCCTGCATTTGTCGTCTTTGGTTGTCATCTCAGCATCCTTATACCCCTTGGGGGTATCTTTGTACACCGAAGAACCGTTGAAAGTCAACTTCAATTCCCCCCAGGCACGTTCGAGCTTGGTCAATGATGGCGCAATTGTTGCCCCATGCTTCCCAATGGTATGCTTAAAGGGGCTGTTGGGAAACCTTTTGCGCGGTATAAGGGTCCAATTCAGAACAGGCAGTACTATTTCTTGGTGGATATGCGAAAACTAGTCCCTACACATTTTTTTACACGCGGCACGGCCCTGCTTTGTGCCGTGTGCGCCTGCACTTTTGCCGGCGTTCCCGGCTGCGCGACGAGCTATTACAAACAAAAAGCCGATGAGGAGGTCTACTCCATCATCAAGGAAAAATCGGCGGCCGTGGCGGGCATGGAGGAGCGCTTCTCCATCGACCAGGACGCGTCAGCCGATCCCCTTGCCGCTCTGCCGACCATTACCGAAATTGACGCCGCCCTCGGCGACGGAATTGCAAATGAGCAGGGTGCCGCGATTGTCAGCCTGGAGGAGGCGGTTAATCTGTCGGTCAGGCGCAACCGCACCTATCAGGGCAACAAAGAGGCTGTTTACCTGAAGGCGCTCTCGCTAACGTTGGATCGCCATCTATTTGCGCCCATATTCGATGCAAAGGCCTCGGCCAACTACAACCGTTCGAGCCGGGATGTTGTGGTGCCCTCCAACTTCACCGACGCGGTAACCGCGGCGCGCGACGCGGTGGATGAACTTGAGGCAATCAGCGGCACGCCCGCGGAGCTCATCAGCCAGTATCTCGACGTGGTTGAGTCGGCGGGGCATGTGGCCGGTCTGGACGAACCGGAACTGGTGGTGGTCGACGAACGCAGTGTCACGGGGCAGGCCTCCGCCGGTGTGGCCCTGTTGCTGAAGGGCGGGGGGCGGCTTGCCGCGTCCATTACGTCCAACTTCCTGCGTTTTATTACCGGCTCTCCCCGGGACGCCGCATCATCGGTCCTTGACGCCTCCTTCACGCAACCGCTGCTTCGCGGGGCCGGCGCGGACGTGGTTACGGAAAATCTAACCCAGGGCGAGCGGGACGTCCTTTACGCGCTGCGCGATTTCACGCACTACCGAAAGACCTTTGCGGTGGAGATATGCGGCGCCTACTACAACGTGCTGCGCCAGCGCGACGCCGTGCGCAACGGCTGGTTTGGGCTCACGAACTCCCGCAAGAGCGTGGAGCGGGAACAGGCCTTCGCCGCCGAGGGGCTCAGCACCCAGGCGTCCCTGGGCCGCATGAAGCAGTTCGTTTTGGACAACGAAAACAGGTACAACGCGGCCGTCCGCAGTTATCAGAACTCCCTGGACCAGTTCAAAATCAGTCTTGGCCTCTCGACCGACGCGCTCCTGGTGCTTAATGACAAAGACCTCGACGCGCTCCGTGAAAAGGGCATCATTCATCCCGAGATTTCTTCGGAGGATGCGATTCAGGTAGCCGTGGTCAGCCGCCTGGACTACCAGAACGACCTTGCCGTGGCGGATGACGCCGCCCGCAAGGTGAAGGTGGCTGAAAACTTCCTCAAGCCGCGGCTAGACCTTGTGGCCGGGGCGCGGGTCCAGAGTCAGGACAAGAACCAGTTCGAGCAGTTCGACTTCCAACGAATGACGTGGAATGCCGGACTGGATGTGGACCCCATTTTTGACCGCAAGTCGCTGCGCAACGCATACCGTTCAACCCTCATCTCCTACGAGGCCGCGCTGCGGCAACGCACTCTGGCCGAGGACCAGCTGAAGCTCCAGGTTCGCGACGCGTGGCGCAACCTCGACCAGGCCCGCCGCGCCTATGATGTCGCGGTGGAGAGTGTGCGGCTCAGCGAGCGCCGCGTCGAGGAGCAGAATCTTCTCGCCGAACTCGGCCAGGCCACGGCGCAGGACCAGGTGGACGCGCAAAACGACCTCATCACCTCGCAAAACAGCCTGACATCGGCCCTTGTTGGTCACACCATCGCGCGGCTCGGATTCTGGCGTGACATGGGCCTGCTTTACATCAACGACGACGGACGTTGGAAGGAACTTGACTATGGCAACAAGCCACCCAGTCCAGCAGCCGGGCAATAGAGGGCGCAAGCGCCGTCTGACCCTTCGCAGGACCCTGCTGCTGCTCGTGGTGATCGGCGCCGTTGCGGCGACGCTCTGGTACCGCTGGGGCCGCGCGACTTCCGGCCCCTCAAACACCGCAACCTTTACCGTGACCCGCGGGCCGATGGAAATCACCGTGCTCGAAGGCGGCAGCGCAGAGGCGCGCGAGTCGCGCCAGATCAAGTGCGAAGTCCAGGGCGCGACAAAGATCCTGAAAATCGTCGATGAAGGCTACCTGGTGACGCAGGCGGACGTGGACAAGGGACTTGTGCTAATCGAGCTGGACTCCAAGCAGCTGGTGGACCTGCAGGTGAACCAGGAACTGGAATACCAGAACGCCATGGCCGCGGTGACGAGCGCGCGGGAGGCCTACGAGATCCAGCTGAACCAGAACGAGAGCGAGTTGAAGACGGCGAACCTCGCCATTCAGTTGAACCGGATGGACCTTGAAAAGTACCTCGGCGAGGAACTTGCCGGGCGCATCGTCACGGAGATAGAGAGTTCGCGCAAGACGCAGCAGGCCAAGCAGCATGAGGAACGGGAGGCGGAGCAGGCCGCCAAGGACGCCGCCAAGGCGGCGGCAGCCGCCTCGGGAACGCCGCTGGAGGACAAGCCGCTGGACGAGAAGGCGGCGTCCGAAGCGGGCGAAAACGTGGCCGCGATCGCGGGCATCACCGACATGGCGCCGAGCATCAACCTGCTCGACCAGGCCAAGCCGGATGATCTGGGCGACGGCGACGCGCGCCAGCGCATGCGGGCGCTGGAGAACGATCTTGTCCTGTCCCAGCAGGATGTCGCGCTGGCCGCGACGGTGCTCGAAGGGACCAAGCGCCTTTTCGAGAAGGATTTCGTGACCAAGAACAAGCTGGACAACGACCAGCTTGCCTACAACCGCAAGCAAATCGCCCAGCAGACCGCCACCACCAGCAAAGAGCTGTTTCTCAAGTATGAATTCCCCAAGTCCGCGCAGAAGCAGGCCTCGCAGTACGAGGACGCGCTGCGCAAGATGGAGCGCGCCGGCAAGGTGGCGATTTCGCAGCTGGCCACGGCCGAGGCGGCGCGCAACTCTGCGGAGGTGCGCTACGGCGTCCAGGCGCGCAAGCGCAAGGAACTGGCCGAACAGATACAGAAATGCACCGTGAAGGCCACGTACACGGGCATGGTGGTGTACGGCACGGGCGAGCACAACTGGCATTCCGAGCCCATAGAGGAGGGCGCGAACGTGCGCGAGCAGCAGGTCATGCTCACCATACCCGACGCGTCCGCGATGGCGGTGAAGGTGCAGGTGCACGAGTCGTTTGTGCAGAAGATCAAGCCCGGCCAAAAGGCGCGCATCCGCCTCGACTCCAACCCGGGCGCGTTGCTTACGGGCGAGGTGCACCGGATCTCGGTGCTTCCGGACTCGCAGAACCGCTGGATGAACCCGGACCTCAAGGTGTACGCCACCATCATCTACATCGACGGGAACAACGAGTGGCTCAAGCCCGGCATGAGCGCCGAGGCCGAAATTATCGTCGACAAGCTGGAGGATGTGGTTCAAGTGCCGCTTCAGGCCGTAACGCTGGAGAACAACCAGCAGGTCTGCTATGTGAGCACAGCCCTTGGCCACGAGCGCCGCGTCGTGGAAACGGCGGACTACAACACGGCCATGATTGTGGTCACCAAGGGGGTTAATCCGGGAGAGAAGGTATTGCTGCGCTCGCCCAACACCTCCGGAAAGGAAACCCCCGACAGTCCCTCCACGGAAGGCAAGGGCGACAAGGAGAAGCAGCCCGACGAGAAGGGCAAGGCCGGCGACGCGCCCAAGGAAGGCAAGGGCGCGTGACGCAGGTGCAGCACATTGCCGCGCTTGAGGAGGTCACCAAGACCTACCAGATGGGGACGGTGACACTGAACGCGCTCCAGGGCATCACGGTGCTCGTGGAACCGGGCGAGTACATCGCCATCATGGGCCCTTCCGGCTGCGGCAAGTCAACCCTGCTCAACGTGCTGGGGTGTCTGGACCGTCCGACTTCGGGCCGTTACCTGCTCGGCGGCGACGATGTGTCGCTGATGGACGATGACGAGCTGTCCGAGATACGGGGGGCGCGCCTGGGCTTTATTTTCCAGTCGTACAACCTCATCCAGCAATTGAACGTGATCGAGAACATCGAGGTGCCGCTGTACTACCAGGGGCTTCCGGCAGAGGAAAGCCGGGCCATTGCCACGGTGTTCGCCGAGCGGGTTGGCCTTGGCGACCGGCTTTTCCACAAACCCTTCGAGCTTTCGGGCGGGCAGCAGCAGCGGGTGGGCATCGCGCGCGCGCTTGTCAACGACCCGCTGGTGATTCTGGCCGACGAGCCGACGGGCAACTTGGACTCCCATTCGGGCACGGAGATCCTGGCGCTCTTTGACGAACTGCACCACGCGGGCAAGACCATGATCATGGTGACCCACGACGACCACATCGGCCAGCGCGCCCAGCGCATCATCCGGCTCCGGGACGGCTTTGTCGAGGAGGACGTCCGCAATGGATGACCTTTCACTGCGCCGCACGGCGCGCCGGAGCCGCTTCAGCCCCGCCGGGCTGTGGCGGACCATCAAAGTGGGTTTCAAGAGCCTCTGGCTGCACCGGCTGCGCTCGCTGCTCACGGTGCTGGGCATCGTTTTCGGCGTCTGCTCGGTCATCGCGATGCTTGCCGTGGGCGAGGGTGCCAGTCATGAGGCGCAGGAGCAGATCCGCCAGCTCGGAAGCAACAACATCATCGTGCGCAGCGTCAAGCCGACCGACGAGAAGCGCCTGAGCACGCAGCAAAGTTATGTCATCGAATACGGCATCACCTACCTTGACGTCGAACGCATCCGGCAAACCATCCCCGACGTGACCGTGGTGGTTCCGGGCCGGATCATCCGCGAACGGGTATGGAACGCAACGCGCTATGTGGACGCGGAGATCGCCGGCACGGTGCCCTGGTATCCGGAACTGCGCAACCTGAGCCTGCTCGAGGGCCGCTATTTCACCGATCTGGAAATGCACAGCCGCAAGAACGTGTGCGTGCTCAGCGAACCCATGGCAAAACGGCTCTTTCCGCTAACCCCCCCCCTGGGCGGCAACGTCCGCGTGGGCAGCGACTATTACAACGTGATTGGCGTCATCTCGCAGGAGGCGGTCGCCTCGGGGGCGCTCGGCAACGCGGCCAAGCAGGAGAACAGCCGCTCCAACGCCCTGGCCACGCCGCGGCTGTACATTCCGCTCACAGCGGCCAAATCGCGTTTTGGCGAGATCCTGGTGCGCCGCAGCAGCGGCAGCATGGAGGCGGAGACGGTGGAGCTGCACGAATTGATTGTGCAGGTGCACAACCAGGATGCCGTGGAGGAGACTTCGAAAGTTGTCGAGGACCTTTTTGAGCGCAACCACAAAAAGCGGGACTACGAATTGATCGTGCCGCTCGAACTTCTCCGCCAGGCCGAGCGCACCAAGCAGATATTCAACACCGTGCTGGGCGCGATTGCCGCCATTTCGCTCATCGTCGGCGGCATCGGCATCATGAACATCATGCTGGCCAGCGTCACAGAACGCACCCGCGAGATCGGCATCCGCAGGGCCCTCGGCGCAAAACGCCGCGACATCGTCATCCAGTTTCTTGTGGAGACGGTCATACTGTCCGGCTGCGGCGGCATCATCGGCGTGGGCCTGGGCGTTCTGATTCCCTTCTTCATCACCCGCTTCGCCGAGATGGCGACCATCGTCACCTTCTGGTCACCCATCATCGCCTTTTCAATCTCCGCCACCGTGGGCCTTGTCTTCGGCATCTACCCCGCCCTGCGCGCCGCAAACATGGACCCGGTGGAGGCCTTGCGCCACGAGTAAGCACCGCAGCGGCGGCGATCTGGATCAGTCCCCGCCACATTCCTCTGAGACAAGGACTTCTGATACCGTATCGGGTGTTACTTTCTGAAGAGGGTCCCCGAGTGAAGGATGTCATTGTCAGGTACGTTGAAAACGACGAGGAATTGCACCAGGCGAACAGCCTTATGGCCAGGTCGCGTGAGGAGAGCCATGCGGACGTGTCGGACTGGCTGAACTCTTTCGGCGCGGGGTATCCGGGCTATCGGCCTGAGCATACGCGCGTTGCACTTTTTGGCACCCAGGTGGTGGCAGCCCTGCGGCTTACGACGGACACAATTCGCATCGGCGAGGCCCGGCTCAAGATGGGGGGACTGGGCTGGGTGGCCACGGACGGGGCATGGGGGCGGCGGGGGATTGTCAGCCGTCTCGTGACGGACACACTGCGCTACATGCGTGAGCACCGCTACCATGTGTCCATGCTCTTCGGTGTCTCCGAGCTTTACCGCCGCTGGGGTTTTGCCGCAACGATTTTCCAACACACGACCATTGTCGACCTCGCAGAGAGGGACCTCTCCCCGCCGGACCGGCCCTTCAAAATGCGTGCGGCAAAGCCGGGAGACATTCAGGCAATCCAGAAGATGCACGGACTCAACGACACTGAAACATCCTGCTCCCTCATCAGGTCGCAGGCGCATATGGCCAACAAATGGAAACACTGGGATTCCGTGCGTGTGCTTACGGACGGGCGGGGCAAACTGTCGGCCTATTTCCGCGGCGCGCCCGCCGATTTCGACTATGCCATCGATGAGGTGGGGGTCGCCGATGGGGATGCGTGCGCGGCGCTCCTGCATGCGGCCGCCGGGCTTGCCGGGGAGGCGGGTGCGCGCCGGCTAACTATTGCCGCGCCGCCCAACCACCCCCTAATCCGCCATTTGTGCCCGTGCCATCCTTGCCAAGAGAGGAACACCCCCGGTAAAACCTGCGGGATGATGGCCTTCGCAAATCTGGGTGAGGCGCTGGAATCCATGATCCCGGAATGGGAGAACCGTCTGGTGAACTCCACCCTGACCGGGTGCCACGCGGAAGCAACCCTTATTGTTGGAAGAACCGCGTGGCGGGTGCGCGCCCATCATTCAGCCGTCGATGTGACCCCTGGGACCGGACCAAACAAGCTGGTCCTTTCCCCGCAGGAATTGATCCAGTTGACCACCGGTTGCCTGGCCCTTGAAGAATGCCTTGCCGCAAAACGGCGCATGCTCAATACCGGGGGACTGGCGTTGCTGCAGGCAATATTTCCAAGGCGCATGCCTTATGTGTGGGTGTTGGACAGGTTTTAGCGCCTCAAATCAAGGAGTAACTGTCATGAAGTATGGCGTCTTGCTTGTTGACGGACAGCCGACACTGGGAACCCTAATCGGCGACCGATGGGTTGACTTGGGACGGGCCACCGTGGACTACCACCGCATGGTCGAAGGCAATGACGTCGCCCGGCCCCGCGATGTGGGGGACCTCCTGCGCAACGGATGGATGAACCGTTCCTCCTACCGGCGCATCGCCGAGTTTGTGCAGCGGCACGGGCGGCTGTCAGATTATGCACTGGCCGAAACAGAGCAGTCCTTTATGCTTCCGTGGCGACCGGGCAAGGTTATCGGCATCGGTCGCAACTTTCGGGCCCATGTCGCTGAATTCGACAACAAGCTTCCGCAGGAGCCCGTCTACTTCGCAAAGGCACCCACCTCTTGCGTGGGACCCGGGGAGTCCATCATCATCGGCCCCGACTACGGGCGGGTGGACTACGAGGGAGAACTGGGCGTCGTCATTGGCGGCCGGGGCCGCCATGTCTCCGTCGAAGGGGCGCGGGCTCTTGTGGCCGGCTACACGCTGGTCAACGACGTCACCGCGCGCGATGTTCAGCGCCAGGACATGGCCGACGGCAATCCCTGGTTCCGCTCCAAGAGCGCGGATACTTTCTGCCCCATGGGCCCTGTCGTGGTGATGGCGGAGGTCCTGGAATGGCCCGTGTTGACACCGCTGGAAACCCGTGTAAACGGCGCGGTTAAACAGCAGAGCGACACCGGCCGCTTCATCTTCTCCATCGCCGAGGTCATCGCCGCCATTACCCGGTTCATCACCCTGGAACCGGGCGATTTGATTTCCATGGGAACCCCCGAGGGCGTTGGGCCGTTGCGCGACGGGGATGTGGTGGAAGTCGCCAATCCGCAGATAGGCGTGCTTCGCAATCCCGTCAGAAACAGTCACCCCGTCGCGCAGTCCTAAAGCGACTGGGCCTTGCGCAGGCGGCTGCTAAGCGTGACCGTAATGTTCACCAGAAGCTGCACGGACGTGGCGCTGTCCAAGTCTTGTGTGATGTCGGCAAAACTGAGCATCAACAGCGAGGTCGACGCGACGGTCTGCGCCGTGGCGCTTCGCGGCGTGTTGGCGAGCAGTGCCATCTCGCCAAAATTCTGGCCCTGGTCGAGATGGGCCAGTATGCGATCCTCGTCTATGATGTCCACCGCGCCGCTGAGAATGACGTACATAATACGCCCCTCATCGCCCTTGTGGAAGATGGTCAGTCCGGCCTCATATTCGACGGTCTTGCCCCGGGCAAACAGTTTCGCCACGGCTTCAGGGTCAAGTCCACGGAACAGGCTGACACGCCGTGCCAGCACGGCATAGGTGTTGCGCATGCTGTTCACCATGGCACTGGTCATTTTTCGGGTCATCTTGCCGACGATGACGCTGCCGTCGGGAGCCATGCCGTCTCCGGACTCCTCCTGCATGCCGTCCGAATTAAGCGCAAACACGCTGTCCAGAAGCGCCTCGTGGGCATCCTTTTCAACGGGAGGCGGATCAAACACATCCGTCAGGTCATTGAATCCGCCCGCAGGAGGCAGTTCTTCCTCTGTGAAAGGCGCTGTGCCGACGGGAAGCCTGTTCAAGTCGGAAACCACCATGCCGGCTGCGTGTAAATCGAGCCCCGTAACCGGTAAGCTTTCCGGCGGTGCCGAGGCGGCAATAGGTTTCTTCTCCTCTGGAGACGCTTCGGTCTCGCGCGGGTAGTTCTGCTGCACCGATTTGCGGTCGAAGAGACGGCCTGTAACCGCGTCGAAATGCTTTGTGGTGCACAGTATCGGCTTGATGCGCAGGTCGGGGCAGCGCTCCTGCAAACTGCCCATGGCCAGCGAATCCAAAGGATTCACCATTGCCACGGTCAGATTGCGACCCATCTTGTCGATGGGCACAAGCCGGTAACGCAGGCAGAATTCCGGCGGCACCAGTTCGAGCAATGATTCGTCAATCAGATAATCGAGCAGGCTCAGATGCGGAATCTTGCAGTATTTGGCCAGAAAGGCCACCAGGGAGTTTTCGTCAAGCGCCCCCAGGTTGACCAAAATTTCGCCGATGAACTCGCCGCTCTTGCGCTGGACTTCCAGCGCCTGCTGCAATTGTTCCCGCGTCACATTCGCATGGGCTAGGAGCATCTCCGGCAGGTCCTGCACCGTAACAGGCCGGTTCATCTCCTGGCGAGGCGGTCTTACCGCATGACTTGCGGATGCGGGTTGCGTAACCGGCCTCGAAAGGGGCGCCCGCACCGGTTGTGCCGGTTTGGGAGTCTCCTGCTGTTTTTTACCCCAAAACACCGCATACTCCTTAATCTTGCCAATCACAAGTGCCTTAAAATCGAATAACACCTTATTGGCGTCTTCTTATTTCTTTTCCCTGTGTCTTGTGAGCCAGCAGTCAAATGTTCCTTAACAATAGTGGGTCCTAACGGCGGCGGGCGGTATGCTGCCCGTAGGCACCGATGCTATACTACCCGCCAACCGCAAACCTATTCTTATTGCGTCCATTTGCCGCACCGAGTTCCCCAGCGACCGGCCGCGGAGAGAGGAGACCTATATGCGTATTCTTGTGACCGGCGGGGGAGGGTATCTGGGCAGCATCGTGGCTGAGACGCTTGTGGGCCGGGGCCATTCAGTGCGGGTGTTCGACCGTTTCTGTTACCTGCCGAAAGGGGTGGGCCCGGAATCGCTCTTCGGTTCAACGGCGGCTGGGGCCTCGGGCACGCTGGAACTGGTCACCGGGGATATCCGCCGGCTGCAGGAAACGGCAGGACTCCTGGACGGCATAGAGGCCATCGTCCATCTCGCCAGTCTGTCCAACGACCCTTCCTGCGACCTTGACGAGGATATGGCCTATGACGTGAACACCGAAAGCACACGCGAGCTGGCCCGGTTGGCGGTGGAAAGGGGTGTCCGCCGTTTTGTGTTCTCCTCGAGTTGCGCGGTCTATGGACGCGGCGTTTTTGAACTCCTCGACGAGGAAAGCCCGGCCAATCCGGTGTCCACCTTCGGCAAGAGCAAACTTGCGGCGGAACAGGCTGTGCTGCGCATGGCCTCGCCGGCGTTTGAGCCCGTGGTGGCCCGAATGGCCACCCTGTTCGGCTGGTCGCGCCGCATGCGTTTTGACCTTGCCATCAACCAGATGGTCGCCACGGCGCTCCGCCAGCACCGCATCACGGTCCGCGGCGGCGGCGGCCAGTGGCGGCCCTTTGTGCATGTGCGCGACGCGGCCGACGCGACGACGCTGCTGGTGGAGGGGCCAACCCATCTCGTGGCGGGCGAAACCTTCAACGTTGGGTCGGACATTCACAATATCCGCATCCGGGACCTGGCCGAGCGGGTGGCCCGCCGCATTCCGGGAACCGCCCTGGAGACGCTCAAGGACGACGACGACCAGCGCAATTACCGTGTGCAGTTCGGCAAGGTCCGTGGACGTCTTAATTTCATATGCCAGTGGAGCATGGACGAGGGCGTTGAAGAAGTGCGCCGGGGAATCGAATCGAATCCGGACCTTGACCCCTTTGACGACCAGCACTTCAATGTGGCAAAGATGAAGACGCTCCTGGCCATGCCGGTCGACGAGGGCGGCGAACCCGTTGCCGCGCGGTTCATTCCCCTCAGCCGTCCGGCCATCGGCGTCGAGGAGGAGGGGGCCGTGCTGGACGCGCTGCGCAGCGGGTGGCTCACCTCGGGACCGCAGGTGGGCACTTTTGAGCGGCTTTTTGCGGAGACCGTTCACGCCCCGCATGCCATCGGCGTCGTGTCCTGCACGGCGGCGCTGCACCTCTCGCTCGTTCAACTTGGCGTGGGCCCCGGCGACGAGGTGATTATGCCGCCCATCACCTGGGCCTCCACAGGCAACACCATCCTAAACATGGGCGCAAAGGTCCGTTTTGTCGATGTGGAACCGGACACGCTCAACATGAACCCCGAACTGGTCGAGGCGGCCATAAACGAGCGCACAAAGGCCATCATGCCGGTGCACATGTCGGGGCATCCCTGCGACATGGACCGCATCAACGCCATCGCGCGGCGCCATGGCATTCCGGTCATTGAGGATGCGGCGCACGCCTTGGGCGCCTCCTACAAGGGCGTGCCCATCGGCGCGCTCGGAACCCACAGCTGTTTCAGTTTCTACGCCATCAAGAACATCACAACCATGGAAGGCGGAATGATCACCCTCGCCGACCCCGACGCCGCCGCGCGCCTGCGCCTGCTGGCCGCCAACGGCATGACGGCCACCGCCTGGGACCGCTACGGCCGCAGCGCCGTGCCCACACCGGCGCAGGTGGTGACGCCCGGATACAAATACGCGCTGGGAAATGTTGGCGCGGCAATGGGCGTCGTGCAGCTCAAGAAGTTTGCCGCCTTCAAGGCGGCCCGGACCCGCCTGGCCGGCATGTACCGAGCCGTCTTGTCCGAAGTTGACGAAATCACGCTGCCTGTGGAGCGCGAAGGGGTGGAGCATGCGTGGCATCTGTACATCGTGCGCCTCAATTTGAACAAACTGAGCCGCTCGCGCGACGAGATTGCCCAGGACCTGCGCAGGGAAAATATCGGGACCGGGGTCCATTTCTACGGACTGCATCTGCATCCCTATTACCGGGAGACGCTTGGCCTGCGCCCCGAGGACTATCCCGAGGCGACCAGCGCCTCTGAGGACATTCTGTCGCTTCCCCTTCACCCGCAGATTACGGACAAGAATCTGCACGAGGTCGTCTTCGCCTTGAAGAAGGTGCTGGCGCACCGGAAGAAGTAGGCGCCCGATAAGGCGCGACAATTCTGGAATCCATGGAGTAAATACGATGGAAGACCCCATTGTTCAGGATTTGCCGACCTCACCGCACTGCTTTGTGTGCGGCGAACATAATCCGGCCGGATTGAACGCGCGTTTTCATGTGGCAAACGGATTTGTGAAGATGCCCCTCACCGCCGGGGACCGGCATTGCGGCTATCCGAATGTGGTGCATGGCGGAGTCCTTGCGGCGGCCCTCGACGAATGCATGGGCTGGGCCGCGGCACGGTCCATCCACCGCATGTGCGTCACCGGAGAACTGACCGTGCGCTATCTGAAACCGGTCGCGCCCGGTCCAGGCTTCACTGTCCACGCCGAGGTGGTGCGTTCGAGCCGACGCCTGGTCCACACGCGCGGCTGGATTGAAGGCCCCGACGGCGCGCGTCACGCCAGCGCCGAAGGGCGTTTCCTGCCCCTGAGCGAGCAGGAGACGCTGAGAGTGGACGACGGCCTGGTATACCGCGGCGGCGAAGAGCGCGTCTTCGATGTGCTCCGCCCGGCGGGAGACGGGACAAAAGGGGAGTAGCAAACGCGAAAAACCGGCGGCCAAGCACTTAAACGGCAGCCATTAACTGGTACAGGTACTTCTGGAACCCGGCGAACATCTTGCTGATCTCCTCAGGTCTGCCAAGGTCGGCGACGGCGTCGGAGATGCTGTTGTGGTAGCGGAGGCGCAGTAGCGGCGTCAGCTTCTCTTGGTCCAGTTCGTCCACGCCGACGCTGACGTAGTGCGCCAGCACGAAATCGACGAAGGTCTGCTGTTTGGGATTGAAGGTGGCACCCACCAGTACCCTCGCCCGTGCGGCCCGTTCCTCACGGGTCAGCGGCGGCAGGGCATAGGCCACATGCGCCAGCACGTCGAACAGGTCGCTCTTCTCGGCGTCGATGATCCTCTGCATCTCGTCCAGCTGGTCGCGGCCAAACCCCTTGTCGGCAAGCCCCTGCAACAGCTTCCTGCGCGTGTCCGGGGTGCTCCAGAGGGTGCGCAGTTCCGCCTCATCCTTGAAGAACTCGGGCAACCTGCCGAAGAGCAGTTCCATGAACTGTTGCGCCGACATGGGGGTGCCGTCGGGGTGCCAGAACGTGGTGCAGGTCATGTGCTCGATGGTCCGGGCCTTGCCGTCGGCCAGCTTCACCTTCGCCCGTTTCCTCTTCTTGCACACGCAATGCACCTTGCCGCACACCGGGCAGGGGTCCTTACCGCAGACGCAGGGCCGTTCACCGCAATCCGGGCAGGGTGGTGGCGGCGGTCCGTCCACCTTCTCACAGGCGCAGGGGTAACAGCCGCACTTGAGGCAGTTCTCCGGGTTGTCCGGTTCGCCGTCCCATTCGGGGTCGGTGAAGTGGTGGTGCGCCTTCACGAAATCGTGGATCGTGAAGTAGTCCTTGCCGTCGTACAGCCGGGTGCCGCGCCCGATGATCTGCTTGAACTCGATCATTGAGTTGATGGGCCGCATCAGCACGATGTTGCGGATGTTCCGGGCGTCCACCCCGGTCGAGAGTTTTTGCGACGTAGTCAGGATGGTCGGGATGGTCTTCTCGTTGTCCTGAAAGGCGCGGAGGTGCTGCTCACCCAGTTCGCCGTCGTTGGCGGTGACCCGCTGGCAGTAGTTCGGGTCCTTGCTGGTCTTCATCTGGTTGATGAGGTCGCGCACCGCCAGCGCGTGGTCCTGCGTGGCGCAGAAGACCAGCGTCTTCTCGGTCTGCTCGATCATGTCCATGAACACCCTGACCCGGTGCGCCTCGCGCTCCCGGATCTCGATAATCTTGTTGAAGTCGGATTCCACGTACCGCTTGCCCGTCTCAATCTCGCCCTCGACCAGTTGGTCGTCGGGGGTGTAGACGTACTCGTCCAGCGTCGTGGCGATCTGACGCACCCGGAACGGCGTCAGGAACCCGTCGTTGATGCCGTCCTTGAGCGAGTAGATGTACACCGGGTCGCCGAAATAGGCGTAGGTGTCCACGTTGTCCTTGCGCTTGGGCGTAGCGGTCAGGCCCAACTGCACGGCGGGCTCAAAGTACTCCATGATGCCGCGCCAGTTGCTCTCGTCGTTGGCACCGCCCCGGTGGCACTCGTCAATGATGATGAAATCAAAGAAGTCCGGGGGATACTCGCCGAAGTAATTCCTGGTCTCGCCAATCTCCTGATTGGCATTCTTTACGGAGCCAATCGGGAGATTGGCGAGCCCAGGAGAGGCATTCCCAGCCGAAGCCTGACCTGCCATGAAGGTTTGGAAGATGGTGAAGAAGAGACTGCCGTTCTTGGGCACCTTGCCCTTCTTGCGGATGTCGCCGGGCGCAATGCGCACCATGGCGTCCTCCGGGAATGCCGAGAAGGCGTTGTACGCTTGGTCGGCAAGAATGTTCCGGTCCGCAAGGAACAGGATGCGCGGACGGCGCGACGGTTCACGGCTAAGATTCCAGCGGCTGTGGAACAGCTTCCATGCGATCTGGAACGCGATGAAGGTCTTGCCCGTGCCCGTCGCCAGCGTCAGCAGGATGCGTTCCTGCCCTTCCGCAATGGCCTCCATCACCCGCTCCACGGCAATGTCCTGATAGTAGCGGGTGAGGTGACTACCGCCCTTGTCCTCATAGGGCACGGCGGCGAAGCGGTCCCACCATGCGTTCTGCTCCGCAAAGGTATGGTCCCACAGTTCCACGGGCGTTGGATAGGCCCCGACCTCGCCCTCGTGGCCCGTGTCCATGTCGACGCCGTAGATGGCCTGTCCGTTCGTGGCGTAGGTGAAACGGATGGCGAGTTTCCCCGCGTAGTTCTTCGCCTGTGCCACGCCCTCGGTCAGCGCCTCATCCCACGCCTTCGCCTCCACCACCGCCAGCTTGGTGTTGCGGTACTCCAGCACATAGTCCGCTGTGAGCGCCTTGCCCCGCTTTCCGTGCCCCTCGATACGCCCCGGCACAATGGCGTACTCCCGCCGGATGCGACTGCCGTCCACGACGCCCCATCCCGCCGCCGCAAGCGCCGGGTCGATGTGTTCGGCTCTGGTTTCCGCTTCGTTCACTGAAATCCCCCATCCGCCAAGTCAGTATTGCGCCCTACCGAAAAACCGCGTTGGAACC
>CAIUWO010000632.1 GCA_903902895.1 Candidatus Hydrogenedentota bacterium
TTGACGGGAGCGCCGCTCAAGGGGTTTAACACATCCTACTGGTCGCTCTGCGGTGACAAGGATTTTGCGGGGCCCAACACCAACCCCGAAACGGCGGCGGCCGCGCTGGTCCCGCGCTTCGGCATGCGCAACCAGGTGCAGGTGACGCCGCCCGGCGGCCTCTACGGTGCCCGGGGCAGCCGACTCATCGCCATGCTGCGCAGTGGCCACAGCAAAGTCGAACTGAGTCCGGAAGAACTGCGCCGTCTCGCCCAGTGGATCGACTGCAACGCCATCTTCTACGGCGTCAATCTGCCCGAGGACCAGGTCCGGCTGTTGCAGGGCGAGCGCCTGCCCATGCCGCAACTGCAGTAGAAATCCCGGTGCGGAAGGCCCCGCTATGGAGGGTGTGGCAACCACGCCGCGCCCTCGGTCTGTGACCCGACAAGCATCCCAAGGCCGTTGCCGGGGGTTGTCCGACCGCAGTCAATGACGTATGATGATCGTGGTGTTGTGTGTGACTTGGAAAAGGAAACCGGCAATGCCCACGATATCAATGTTCTATGGTATCCTGATTATGATGTACTTTTACGATGACAAGCGGCACAGCAGACCCCATATCCATGCCGAATATGGCGATGAATCGGCCGCCATCGCAATTGAAGACGGGGCGGTCCTTGCGGGACTACTCCCGCCGGCCAAGATGAAGCTGGTGCAGGCATGGATTGAAATACACAGGGATGAACTGATGGCGGACTGGAAGCTTGCCGTGGCGGGCGAGTCCGTCTTCAAGATAGACCCCTTGCGTTAAGGAGTTCCAGCATGGAGCGGATTGTTGAGGCGATACCCCTTGAAGACTACCGGATCCGGGTGATTACGGGCAGTGGTTTGGAGGGTGTCTTTGATGTGAAACCCTATCTAAAAGGGTCTGCCTTTCAAGAATTGAAAGATCCGGCGTATTTTAGCAGTGTCCGTCCCGCCCGTTACGGAATCTCCTGGCCGCACGAGCAGGACTTCAGTTCGGACACCATCATTTTTGACATGCAGGCCGCCCAAGAAACCGGTGCGGCGGACGCCGCTGCGCGGTCCCAATGCCCGTGAAGCTGCGCTTCGCAATAGGCAAAGGCAACAGGTGATAGCATCCCGCACCCAGGCGAAGCACCGCTTCGACGCAAGCACAACGCTGAAATAGGGGAAACGCCCTGATGTGCGCCTTCGGCGCACCGTGGCGGCGGTGCAGCTTTCCTTTGTCAGGCTGTGACCCGGCGGATGCATGGATCCGGCCAGCCAAAGCGGCATCGTTGCCGCCGCAGTCCACATAACGCCAGTCGGCATCTTTTGTCCCAGTACCCCCTTGACAAAACAGACCGTTGGGTGTATACATAGTTCGACAATGCATTGCGCGGCAGTGCATATGGAGTAACCATTTGGAGGGTCGCCCGATGGACTCGCAATTGCTGGCCGGAACGCTGGAAATGCTGGTGTTGCAGGTGGCAACCCCTGAACCGGCCTATGGTTACCAAATCACCCAGGACGTGCTCGATCGGTCGAAGGGCTACTTCGAGTTGAAGGAGGGAAGCCTTTATCCCGCGCTGCACCGCATGGAACGGGAGGGGTTTCTGGAGTCGTACTGGGTAGAGGCGGGTCCCAAACGGCGGCGGAAATACTACCGCGCGACGGCGAAGGGCGTGGAGGCGCTGGAGGTGAAACTGGCGGAGTGGCGGCGGTTCTCGTCGGCTGTGGACGGTGTTTTGGGGACGCCCGCCGATGCACTGGCCTAGGGAAGACATCAACCCGTTTCCGTCGCCGCACCGCGACGAGCCAACGGGATTGCGCGCCGACATTCTGGACGAGTTGGCGGACCATCTGGCGCTGTCGGCGGAAGAGGAAAAGGCAAACAACGGGCAGACCGAGGAGGACGCCTGGATGCGCGCATTGGATCGCTTTGGCGATCCCGATGCGGTGGCCCGGCGTCTTTGGTGGGATGCCATGAAGGGGAAAGTCATGCGTGATTGGATTCAGACGGGTATCGCGGGGTTGTCGGCCGTTGTGGTGTTGTTTGTGGGTATCTACGTGATCATGAACATGCAGTCGATGCAGGCCACACAGGCACAACTCGCTGAAACGCTGCAGAAAATAAACAGTCAGTCGCAGACCCCGGCGGGCGAGTCGCTGGACATCGAGGTGCGGCGCGGCAAGCCCGACGGTCTGCCCGCGGCGGGGGTGCATGTGAGGTTGACCGGCAAACTGAATGGGGAATCAAACGCGTCGGTTGTCCTGGACACGGATGCGAAGGGGCATGCCCGATTCTTCCCTGTTCCTCAGGGGGCGTACACCATCGGGCTTGAAGACCCCCAGTCCCTCATGTCGCTTCGGGCGGACCACAGCCTGTTTGCCGGTGTCGGATCAACCCGCCAGTTTCTTGCCCCTGATTTCGTTCCCGTGCCAACGCGGGTGGTGCTAAAGCCCCCGCTTCCCTTCCCCAATGAACGCTTGCTAATGGAAGTGCGGCCTTTCGCCCAGTATTCAGCATGGACTTACAAAGGACAGTTCTTCGTGGGCAATGCCGGCATTTACGCACCGGACGCTATAGGCAACAGCGTACACGTGGATGAGACGATGCTGGCGCCAACCATTCTTCTTCCTCCGACAGAATTACAGTTGATGATTCGCGCCGTGCTCAACAACCCGGAGAAGGTACCGCAGGGCAGTCGTGACAGCCGATTTGGGGAGTCCGTCACCGGGTTCGCCCACCTGCAGACCGCTTCGCTCTCGGCGAATCAGGAAAATGTGATCACGGTGGAACTGACAGAGGACGAGCTGCAACGGGCCAAAAAGTTCATGATGAACTATGCCGCACGAAGATGGCTTCCGGACTGCGACCTGAACGGAGACTCCCCCATCGACGCATTTGTTGTTTCTGCGCAGCCCATTGCGGACACGGCCTGGGTTGGTTTTGAGAAGAACGGCGAAACAAAAGCTAGGCTGACATGGCCGGAGGCCGAACAGGGGCAGGCGGACGCCTTTCCGCGACGCGGCCCCTATTGGCGCATTCTTGGATTGACCGGTTTGGACATGCTGGCAAAGTCCTATCCATCCGAATACCGCTTTCTCGTGGCGGGCTTCGATCTCGAAAAGGCGGAGGCCTTTCCCTGGAAAGGAACGGAATGCACCCACGAACCCGGGTCGTCGTCCTTGGTTGAATTGGGGCTCCCCCTCTCGCTGGAACGCAGCGACACGCTCCGTGTCGAGGGCCGTACTGGATTCGAACGGTGTGCTTATGCGGACATTACCCCCCTGGTGCGCGGTGAAGTGGCAACGGCGCCGTGCGGCGGGGTCCTGCTCCACCTGCTGGAACCCATCGAACGGAGAATCACAATGGGGCAGGAAAATCAGAAGTGGCGCGCGCCCCATCTGCTCGTTGTCAGCGACACGCCGCCGGAGGACCTGTAAATTCGCGCTTTTTGATCCCGGCGGGGTTTTCGAGGTGTTCTTTGGAGCCGGGCCTGGCGCTTTTCGACGGATCCCGCCAGCTGGTCCTATTCTGGCAGTCGACTGACCGGTCGCGCTGCTTTGCCCCCGCAAGGGGGCCAA
>CAIUWO010000633.1 GCA_903902895.1 Candidatus Hydrogenedentota bacterium
GACCGTAATCGTGCGCAGCGAGATTGTGGAGGACGTGTCCGCCACGGGCTCCACCAGTGTCGTCGTCGACGAGAATCTGGACGGCAAGTTCATCGCCAATGAACTGGACCCGGACGTCCGCCGGCTGCAGACGGCGGAGCAGACCGCGCGCGAGATTATCGACGAACTTCCGGGCGTGTTCCTGCGCGACTTGGACCTCATCGAGCTTGACGGTGTGCCGGTGGTGCTGGCAAGCATCGAGGGAACGCGGCCCGTGTCCGGACCGGAAGTCGGCGAGGCGGAGGCGCTGCTCCAGGAACGGCTTAGGGACCCCCATGTCCGGTTGGTCGTCCGTGCGCAGGACCTGATCGGTGTCACCCGCAAAGGCCGCATTCTGTACGGCAGCGCGCATCTGGCCGAAAAGGGTGCCGAGGAGCAGGCGCTTCAGGACCGCATCGAGGCGGGCATACGGGATCGTGTGAAGGCCCTGTCCGAGATCTTCCCGCTCAACGTGGACGCCTACAAGGACGGGGAGCTTTGGCATGCCCGTGCGCAGGTGGTTGGCGCGCGCATGATAAAACCCGCCGAGATTGCGGACATCGAAAACCAGACCGGCGCGGATGCGGGTGTGAAACTCGATCTGAACATATGGTGCAGCACGGAACTGGTGGTGGACCATGCAGGCTATGCGCCGCGCGAAGGCTATTCGGAAAGCGCTGCGAAAGAGTAGCGCCGCTGGGTGCGACAACGGCCATATCATCGAAATCATGGACAGCGGCGTTGAAATACGCTTTCCTGTCGTGGGAAATCCCCGTCTTTCCACTGACACTCCCGAGCAGCTCAACAGAATCGAGACATCACCCTTCGGCCTCCACTGGCCCGACCTGGATGAGGACCTGTCGCTGCGGGGCCTACTGGCCGGGGATTATGGGTTGATCGCGAGACAAGGCTTTGCCCTACATTTCCTCGTCATACTCGCCCAAATCCAGCGGGTAGTTTCCATACTCGCGCACAAGCTTCACGATGTAGTCATAAGTGCGGCCCGAGACGCCGCTGCTCACGGAGTGGTCGGACTGGAAGATGAGGCCGCCGCCCTTGGCGGCGTTGAGCTTGCGCAGCACCTCCCGGCGCACGTTGACCATGCTGCCCTCCTCCCACACCTGCATGTTGCTGTTGCCGCAGAAGGCGATCTTGTGGCCGTACTGGCGGCGCAGGTCCACAACGTCGAGACCCGCCTTGGCCTCCAGCGGGTTGTAGGCGTCAAGCCCCATCTCGATGAAGTCGGGCAGGATGGACGCGACGTTGCCGCAGCCGTGGTAGATGACGGGCAGTCCCTGGTCGTGGCACAGGCTGATCATCCTCTCCACGGTGGGCCGGTAATAGGCGCGCCAATAGGCGGGCGAGAAGAACATGTTGGCGGCGTAGGCCACGTCGCCCCAGATGACGATGCCGTCGAGCAGGCCCCTGCCGGCGTCCAGCTGGGCCTTGAGGCATTCAACATAGAAGTTGCCGATGCGCAGAATCTGCTCGCCCAGCCGGTCCGGGTACTCGCCCATCCAGTTGAGCGTGTTCATCTGGCCGATGAGCCGGGTGAGGCACTCGGACGCCTCGATCATGCTGCCGTACACGGCGAAGTCTTTGCGGATGGACCGGACCGTGTCCAGCCACGGCGCGCAGTTGCGCTGGAAGCCGTCGCCCACGCCGCCGATCTGGTGGTCGCCGTATTCGAAATAGCGGCGCCGGTCCCATGCATCGTCAAACGCGAAGGCCTCCAGTTTCTCAATCGTGTCGGTGTCCCACGAGCGCGACTCGGGCATGGGGATGTCGAAGCGTTTGTGCAGCACCGCCTCGAATCCCGTACGCACCATCACATCCTCCGGCCCCTCATGGATGATCTCGAAAGACTTGATGTGCGGGTCCATGTTCGGCACCGTGACAATCCAGTCCAGATCGTAGTGCTTGTACGGGTTCGCGTCCTGCGGCAGGTTCAGTTCGCCCCGCCAGCGGTGCAGGAAACTGCCCCAGTAGAACTCGCCCATGGGCACGCGGTCCGGCTCCTCGTGGCGCATGGCCTGGTTCATGCGCGCCACTTTCGCCAGCGCGCCGGCGGACCGTTCGATGATTTCGTCTGTCATGGCATTTCTCCTTCGTAGAAACGCTTCGCCAGTACAACCGTCATTGCGAGCCTCAGACCGCCCATGGCGGCGATTCGCGGCAGAAAGTTGGTTCGGGCATGTAGGACAGCCGCCCTCGGCTGTCGGCTTGTAACGAACACCCTGGGACGACAGGCGAGGGCGCCTGTCCTGCACTTTCTTGGCAGCGAAGCGCCACCGTCATTGCGAGCAAAGCGAAGCAATCTCTTTCTTGTCACTACCGCCCGGGTGTCGGGCCATCGCGGGCAAGAGATTGCTTCGCTTTGCTCGCAATGACGGCGTACATGATTCTACCACTGCGCGGGCATAAACTGCTCAACGTCCGCGCGGGTGATGAGGTGCTTGGGCAGATACACCACCGGGTCGAGCGCCTCGCCGCTGAACCAGCGAGCGGCGGAATGGACGGCGATGGCGCCGTCCCCCTCGGCGGACTGGTAGGTGACGGCCAGGGTTTCGCCCGCCTTGACCGAGTCCATTCCGGTCTTGCTGTTTCCCGCGGCGACGATGACCACATCGGTCCGCCCGGCCTTCTTGAGCGCCTCCAGTGTGCCGGTCAGGGTGAAATCGTCGCCGGCGAGAATGAGCCCCTTCAGTTCGGTCCCGAACTTCGACAGCCACGCGCCCACGAGCTGCATCGTGGCCTCGGCCTCCAGATTGGTGGTGTCCGAGGCGAGCAGCTTCATGTCCGGCGCGTATTCGCCCAGTTCGGTAATGGGCGCGAAGGTGCGCGAGAAGAAGGGCGAACTGCCGGGCATGTGGCGGATGATGGCATAGCCGCCCTGTTTGCCCAGTGTGTCGGCGAAAGCGCGGGACAGCATGCGGAACTGGCCCCAGTCGTCCGGCCCGGTCCAGGCGATGCAGTATTTCATGGCCTCGTCGCAGGGGGTGGTGTTGGAGGTGATGCAGGGGATGCCGGCCTGGTGAATCTTGC
>CAIUWO010000634.1 GCA_903902895.1 Candidatus Hydrogenedentota bacterium
AAACGCCGGTCCAAAAATTACCAATACCTCACACAAACAAGGCGCCTGTTCAAGGAATGCCCCCATCGAAATCACTATAAAGCAACATCGCCTTAACTAGTTTCTGTCCGACATTCCATAAGTGCCTGAATTAGCATGGGTTAGGCAGTATTTTCCTTGACAAAATGTGGGGTTTCAGTTATACTAGTAATACTTAAGCCCTTAAGTATAACCAGTCTAATCCGAAACCGCCACAAGAAGGGAATCTTCACATGCGCCTGGTTTCCCAACGCCAACGTTCGCTGTCATTCTACCAAAGTTTGCCGTCGTACACGCAAGAATGGGAGAAGATTGGCTCGATACTGGACGCCAGTCCGTTGATCAACGCATTGGCGTGGAGCGATCTCAACAAAGGCTGCGGGGGGCAGCCCAAGAAGGCGACGGGGGCAAAGGGAATGAGCGCGGAGCAGGTGGTCCGTTTTGCTGTTGTGAAGATGAAGGAGCGGTTGAGCTACCGTGATCTGAAGGACCGCGTCGCCGATTCCATCTGCCTTCGGGCGTTTTGCCTGGTGGATTATGAAGACGTGCCCGCATTCACGACGCTGCAGGAAAACATAAAGAAGATTAGCGCCGCCACGTGGGGGGCGATAAACGCCGCCGTCGTCCAATACGCCTGCGCCCAGGGTGTCGAGGACGGGGAATGCGTCCGCATTGACACGACCGCCGTGAAGGCGAATATCCATCACCCCACGGATTCACACCTGTTGTGGGACGGGAACCGGGTGCTTGCGCGCATCCTGCAACGGATAGAGAGCGAGTTTGAGCGGCTGCGCCGTTCGTTTCACGACCACCGCCGCGCGGCCAAGAGGCTTTTCTACCGCATTCACAACACCCAGGGCGAGGACAACAAAAAGCCCCTGTACAAGCGCCTGATCGCATACACGGAGAAGACACTCGGCTACGCGCGCGCCGCGCAGGAGGCGCTGCAGCCGGCGCAATGCGCCTCTCTCGAGGAAACGTTCGCGGCCGCGGGATATGTCAGCGAACTTGAACAGTTCATTCCCCTTGTCGAGCGGGTAATCGACCAGAGTCGGCGGCGCGTCCTGCTGGGAGAAAAGGTGCCCGCGAATGAAAAGATCGTCTCCATATTCGAGCCCCACACCGACATCATCAAAAAAGGGCAGCGGGAGATCACATACGGCCACAAAGTCCTGCTTTCCGGCGGACGCAGCAACCTCATCACCGACTGCGCCATCGAGCGGGGAAATCCGGCGGACGCCATCCAGTTTGTCCCCGCCATCGGACGGCAGGAACAACAGTTCGGAAAATGCCCCGGGCAGGTGGCGACCGATGCCGGCTTCGCAAGCCAGGCCAACGCGCGCGAGGCGCGCGACAGGGGCGTGGAAGACCTCATGTTTGCCTGCGCGCGCAAAAAAGACGACCCTGAAAACAGCCACGATTCCAAGGTGTATAAAAGCCTGCGAAAGTGGCGCGCGGGCATCGAGGGCATCATCTCCGCCACCAAACGGGCCTTCGGACTCAACCGCTGCACCTGGTCCGGGTTTGAATCATTCAAGGCATACGTGCAGCTCGCCGTGTTTGCATTCAACCTGCAGACGCTCGCCCGCCATCTCCTGGCCTGAACGCCCCTGCGCCAATCAAATCCAAAATACATGCGCTATAGGTGTGTCTGAACAGGCCCCGCAACGGCGCGTTTCACCGTAAAACTGCACAAATGAACGGAAAAACACGGCTCGGCACATGCCCGTGTGATACTCTTGAGCCAAGAACAAGCATTTCCGGACAGAAACTACATAGTCAACGAGGATCTCCATGGCATTACCGACCCGTTTCTCTAAAGAAGAGAGCTTTTGTTTGATTAGACTTTCCGTTATCATATTGCACCTCTTTCAATAAGCTGCAGTTCTTTGTTCCAAGCCGGGAACACCCCGTGTAAACGCCGGTCGAGAAGTGAAGCACCCTTTGTGGCGGTCGGGAGCGCGCACCCTTGGTAATCTCTGTCTGTTTCGTGGCATTGGGCCGCGAATGGACACGGGAGCAAACAAG
>CAIUWO010000635.1 GCA_903902895.1 Candidatus Hydrogenedentota bacterium
AAGGCTATACCAATGACAACTGCCGTATGTCCAAGGCAGACATGCACGGCGTTTCCGCTGGCAACGTCCCACAGGACCGCGCTCCCATCCATCGCGCCGGTTGCCACACGGGTGCCGTCCGGGGAAAACGCGACGGGGTAAACGGGGGAGGCGTGACCGGAAAGAACGCGCACGACGGCGCCCGAGTCCGTGTCAAAGATCCGGGCCCTCCCATCAGCAAATCCACCGACGAATTGGGTGCCGTCCGGGGACAAGGCTATCCGACGCGTCAGCATTCCATTGCCGAACTGCAACTCAGGGGCTGCCACGACATCCTTTTCCACTCCCGGTGCTGCCGCCGCCAATCCTGATGCCATTCCTGCCACGACCGCCAGCAGCGCACCCACAGCAACCCTTGAAACGCTTGACCTCCGCGACATACTTCTACTCCTTTGTTGGGCCCAATGCCTAGATTCGCTTATTGTACATGATTACTAAGAAGAGTGCGAGAATTCCGCAGAATTCGTCGGCAATGACTCCCCGGCGGGCACAGTTTGTATCGCAATGTTTTCTAACGGTCCGACAAGAATCGACCAAGTTGCTTGGGCCGAGAGGGAAATCCAGTGAAAAGCTATCGATTATATGGCGGAGAATTCGGACTGAGATCATGAGGTCTCCGCCGTCTATTTTCCTCTCTTGAACATTGCAGGCAGGGCGAAAGGCATCGGCTCCATTAGCCACTCCTTGCTTAAAGACGTCTCAAGAAGCTAGGCTAGTGCGGAGAAATTACATGCGTACCTGGTTACGAAAGGCTCCCCGTGCATCTTGAGCCCATAGGGACATTCCACTGCGCGGCGCGATACCCCTACGACGCCGCGCGCCAGTCGGCCATCGCGGAATCAAGCGGCGGAAATATCTTTTTGGAGAAAGGCCACAACTACGAGCAGGCCCTGCAGGACCTCGACGGCTTCTCGCATATCTGGCTGATCTACCTCCTCCACCACAACCCGAACTGGAAGCCCATGGTCCAGCCACCGCGGGCCCCGCGCAAGGTCGGCGTCTTCGCCAGCCGCGCGCCGTACCGCCCCAACCCCATTGGCCTCTCCTGTGTGGAACTGGTCTCGATCCAGGGCCTGCGCGTGAACGTCGGACCACACGACCTCCTCGACGGCACGCCCATCCTCGACATTAAGCCCTACCTTCCCTACGCTGACAGTTTTCCCGAAGCGAGGTGCGGCTGGGTCGAGGACCTGTCCAACGACCTGTGGGATGTGTGTTTTGCCACCGGAGCCGAGCAGCAACTGGTCTGGTTGGAGCAGGCCGGCGTTCCCGCAATCCGCGCCTTCCTCCAACATCAACTCCGCGAACACCCCTTCAACCGCCAACGCAAGCGCATCCGACAGCTTACAGACACCCATTGGGAGATCGCCTACCGCACATGGCGCGTTAATTACGGCGTGGACGAAATTGCGCGGCAGGTGTTGGTGGAAAGGGTTCGCTCTGGGTATACCGATGAGGAGTTATTGAGTTCTGAGGATAGATACGAGGACAAGGCGCAACATCGGGATTTCCGCAACACATTCCGGGCGTAATCTTCAATGAGAAGGCCATAAGCGCCGGCGGAATTCGTGCTGGGTCATGCCGTAACTGTAAGCTGTGTCGCGGTGTTTGGCCCGCCTTAGCTCTTTGGGCTACGGCGCGGCAGCCTTTTCATCGCCAGCAAGTGGCGATGAAAAGGCTGGTGGAGGCGGCGGGAAT
>CAIUWO010000636.1 GCA_903902895.1 Candidatus Hydrogenedentota bacterium
AGACAAGAGTCTTCTTTAGAAACGGGCGTTTATTGGTCTTCGGGTGGTCCGGGGACCTGGTGCACAGAAAGGAATAGGGTTCATGAAGAAAGCATTATTGGTTGTTTTGATGATGGTCTGCTTGGGAGGCCTGAGCGGATGCCCGAGTGAGGAAGTGAAGGGGGCTGTGGAATTGACCATCGGGGGGGCACCCGTTACCGGGTCCCTGGTAAATGAAGGCACGCAGTGGTACACGTTCAACGTTGCGCAGGCGAATGTGGGCAAGCCGCTGGATTTCGTTTTCAAGAACAGCAACCAGATCCCCGTTGGCGTGGAGCTAACAATCTACTCTTCTTCGACAAACAATAACGGCGATGAGGTGCAGAATCTCGAATGGCAGATTCACACCGATCCCCTACCCTATGTCAACATGACCAATGAAGACGATGGCAAGGCCGACAAGGCGGCGGAAAAGGCGGTGGTGGTGCCCGAATTCATTACTCCGCTGGCCGGAAAGTACTATATTTGCGTGAAAGGCTATCAGATTGCCGAGGGATATCGCCCGAGCAACACCTACACCTTCCGCGATACGCTTGTTTACAGCATCGCGGTGCGGTTTACGCCGGATCCCGAACTGACGGATGCGGTCGCGCTTAGTCCAACCGCCCAAGCCCCGGCCGTTCCCTTCATCACCGGCTATCTCGAACCCGGCGAAAAGGTTTATCACCCCGTCACGCTGAACAAGGGTGTGGTTTACCAGATACAGCTTGAGAATGACGGTCCCATAGCAGGGGAACTGGTGGACGTGCACAGACGATCCGCCGGCCCGGCGCTAGGATCCTTCTTCTCCCCCGCCAAGAGCGACACCTATTACGTCGGAATTCGCAACAACGACACCGGCGATTTCGGATACGCGGAGTACCGCGTGCGTGTGTACATTGATGACCTCGGGAACAACGCCGCCACGGGGCGTCCTTTTGACGCCGCCGCCAAGACCATAACGGGCTATCTTAGTGTCGACGATGTGGACTATATGGTAATGACCATTCCCGCGGGCGACGCCAAGGAATATGCAATTTCTGTGCCGGAAGCGGAGGCCGCCAAGTTCAAGTTGGACGTCAAACCCAGCACTGATAATCCTGGACAGTCAGGCGCGATAACACTTACAGACGGTGCGTTCGTCTGCAGAAACACCTCAACCAGCAACGCATACAAGGTGGTTGTTACCATCACGGCGGTTGATGACTTCGGCATGGAAGACGGCATCGGGTCCTTCACAGTGAATGTTGCTATACCGCAGTAGTACCGACTGTCTCCAATTCTGACAATAACGGGGAAGAGGCGTCTTGGCGCCTCTTCCCCAGCCTGTCTATAAGCGACCCCATCGACCAGAGTCAAAACTAGAGTAATTCAGGAGTAATTCAGGGACAGACTGCTCTTTTCCCATTCCCCTGGCTCGCTGTGGTTCCTTCCGTGCCCTTCCGTGAAATTGTCCGCTCTTGGCGGATTCCGTGGTTACCCGTTCCCCAAGAGATTCAACTTTCCCCGCGCACCCAGTCTATCAACCCCTCAAGCACCCGTCAAGTGCCCCCCGCTGCGCAACTCCGCGGAGTTCTAAGCACCCAATTCATTTCCAGATGCATCCGTTGCGCAGTGTGGAAAAGGTGATGCGGAGCAAGGCCAGGCAGGCCGTTTGCGAAATGTGCTGAACGGACCGGAGAGGGACCGGAGAAACGGCATAAGACCCGATGCCCTAAGGAAACTGCCAAAATCCCCCTGCAAACAAAGGGAAAAACTGGTGGACGGGATGGGGCTCGAACCCATGACCACCGGATTAAAAGCCAAAAGAACTAGCACAAACATGTATTTTGTGATTCGGACTGTTCACCACCTTTCGGAAAGTCGGCTGTTTCGCGCCTCCCATCACCCGGCAAAGGCCCAGACATCACCGTCCTTGCGCGCCGCGTGACCGCTTGAGCAGAG
>CAIUWO010000637.1 GCA_903902895.1 Candidatus Hydrogenedentota bacterium
CGGGGACGTCGCTTCTACATTCTACGCCAAACACAGCCAAAGCGGTGTCGCTGCCACCGCAGTCCAAACAAGGCATGCCGCGACCGTCGCTGAACGCCCGACGGACAGGTCCTAACTCGATGTGATTCTTTCCGTGCCCTTCCGTGAAATGCGTGGTCACCCGTTCCCAAGAAGATTAACTTTCCCAGCCCGCCCAGTCTATCCATCGCCGCAGACCCCGTCAAACCGTCCCGCTGCGCGCCCTACCCTACGTGCCCGCCCCCCGAATTAAGTAAGGCGTCCCTTTAATCCCCTTTAATTCCAGCCGGTGGTGCTGCCAGCCAGGAGCCCAAATTTGAATTCGCATATTGAAAGACACATGAGATCCTTGAAATGCGAGTGTCTCAACAAGATGACCTTCTTCGGGGAGGCATCACTTCGCCGCGCTTTGGATGAGTTCGTGGCGCACTACCACGGAGAGCGCAATCATCAGGGGTTGGGCGATGAACTGATTGAGCCGGGTGCGGAGGTTGGGCGTGCCGAGGGCAAAGTCGCCTGCCGGAATCGGCGCGGCGGTCTGCTCCGCTACTACTATCGCAAGGCTGCGTAATCACCCGGCCTTTTGCCGCAGATTCAATCGGAGAACTGCGTCCGGAATGCTCTTTTGCCCTGCCGGTAACGCATCGGCATCTGCTATACTCCGAGGGTGCGATCCAGAATCGGCCAGACTTCTGGAGTCAAGTGATTCATTCATCCCGGTTTGGGCCACGGATGAATATTTTGACCTTACGCGCTTTCTCAACCGACAAAACGCCCCATGTCCATCCGGCATGGGATGAACATGGGGCGCGATGCGTACTGTGCCTTATGTCAGAAACTTTGTGTACAGCCCCCGCTCAGGGAGCGATCAGCTTGATGTAATCGTTGTACACGAGGGAGTAGTTCTCCGCGGCGTCGGTATACTGAACGCGCACTGTGTGGTTGCCCAACCCGGCAGGGATCGTATAGGCGCGGGTCGCCTTCTGCGACTCCCAGGCGGTCCAGGTGGAACCATTGTCGCTGAAGCGCATACGCGTCACGCCGGCACCCACATCGGCCCAGTTCAGCTTCAGTGTGACAGCCCGCGTGGTCGTCATCGCCGCATCGTTGTTGATAAGGATTCCGCCGGTGGGCGTCACTGTGTCCAAGCGGATGTAGTCGTTGTAAACCAACGATTTGTTGTTCGCCTTGTCCAGGTACTGCACCCGCACCGTCTTGTAGCCGTCCCCCGTACGCAGGGCGTAGGCGCGGGGGGCTTTCAGTGATTCCCAAGCGGTCCACGTTGCCCCATCATCACTGAAGCGCATGCGCGCCACGCCGGAACCGGTCGGACCGTCCTCCCAGGTCAACGCGAGGGTCGAATTGACGGACTTGGTGGCGGTGCGGTTGTTGTTGATGACAATCGTGCCCGTGGGCGGCATCAGGTCAAAACTAAACTGATCCACCCAGCCTGCGTCGGCGCCCGCGGAGTCCGCCATGTCCTTGGTGTAGGTCCATGTCAGGGCATGCATCCCCCCGTCCAGCGTATGGGTCTTGTAGGTCCAGTCCACGACGCCGGAAATGGCTTCAATCTCTACCCCGTCCACGTAGAACCTGAGGAAATCCCACGTTGCTTCGGAATCAACCTTCCACCAGAAGCCGACAATCGTGGGACCCTCCACCTCGGTCGACAGGGTGGAAGAGGTCAAGTCGTTATGGTTCCGGCTCATGGCGGCATCGGTGCCATCATGGGTGACGGCGGTCTGGACCTTCCAGTCCGCGTCCCCGCTCGTAGTCCATGCACGGTTGCAGTCATCAACACCTTCGCAAAGCTGATAATAGGTCTCCGTGAACTCGACGATGCCGCCGTTCAGATTGAACTGCCGACTGTCAGGCGTGAGCCTGTCAGCCACGTCCTTGAAGGAAACCGTGTGCACCCCGCCGGGCACAGCCGCCAGCGTTGTTCCCGAATCCTGCCAGGCACCAGCGTCCAGTTTCCACTGCGCCCCGGCGGTCACCGCCGCCGCCGGTTCCAGAGTCACATGCACCGACCCCGGGACAACGCCGACAAGGTGGAATACTGCAGCCGCCTGGGGGGAAAAACCCGCATAGGTACCGCCCCAGGTCATCGTGTGAACGCTGTTGTCCCATCCGTCGTTGAGATACACCGTGCTGCCCACGGTGTCGTAACCGACACCCACCACGGTGTGGCTGCCCAGCAAGAACATGACCGGGTAGCCCGCATCGATTTCCGCCACGTAATTGGCAAACGAGAATCCGCCTGTATACACCGTGTCTAGCCTCTGCGTGTAGTTCTCCAGCACCGTGTAACCCCGCGATTCGGCGAAGAGGCGCATGCCGTGGCAGCCCTCGGTCTGCGGAAGTCCGTAGGACGCGGAAAAGACGTAATCGTAAAGCCGCGTCGCTGTTCCGGAATAGAAGATGGCTGTCACCCCGTCTGAACAGTTGTTCTTCACGCCGGTGCCTGTGGTGGCCCACTTCCACTGGTTGGGTCCCATGAAATCCGCCACGCAGCCGCCCCATGCATGCTCCGGGCGAACCCCCGCCCACGGATCGGGTCCCGTCGCGCCCAGAGCAACCCAGTAATCATCCACGTGGCCGGGCGTCACCCGGCCGTCGAATCCGTTCTGCGTCGCGATGATCGAGCACGACCCGGCAATCGGCGACGCCGGGGTGCTCCCCTGTCCCACATCCGTCAGCGGGCACACGCCGCCGTTGCAGGGGCCGGTATACATGTTGGAATAACCGTTCCGGTCGTAGTAGGCAAAGATCATTCCCGCCGCGGTGGCCGTGGCTCCGTAGGTCGCCGTGGACGTCGGCACCGCAAGCGTCTTGCCTGTGTCCGCCTTGGCCGCGCCCTGTGGGGCCAGCGGCCTTGCAGCACCGGATGGCGGTGCCGGCAGACTCTTGATGAGGTGCATCTCAATGTCGGCCAGTTTTTCCGGAGGAAGCTGGTCCGCGTAGGTGGTCGGCCCGAAAATGGACTGCCCAAATGCGGAGCTTTGGCAGAGCGCCGCGCTTATTGCCACGGTCATAACTGCAACCATTGTTCTTCTGAAAAGCATTTTCTTTTCTCTCTTTCCGCGACGTTCAAACGTCTTGGTTGCGCCCCTGCGCCGGCACGGCAAGAATCCGCTGCGTTCCCTTTTCGCGCCGAGGCCAGGGTCGTTTCGCCAAACAAGTCAACGCTTCAACAGGATGTCGGCCCGGTCAGGGGGCAATCAGCTTGATGTAATCGTTGTAAATCGGGGAGTAGTTCTCGGCGGCATCGGTGTACTGCACGCGCACGGTGTGGTTGCCCAGCCCCGCAGGTATCGAATAACCACGGGTGGCCTTCGGCGACTCCCAGGCAGTCCAGGTCGAGCCGTTGTCGCTAAACCGCATCCGCGTGACACCCGAGCCGACGTCGGACCAGTTTAGCTTCAGGGTCACCGCCTGGGTGGTGGTGGTCGCCGCGCCGTTGTTAATAAGAATGCCGCCCGTGGGCGTCACCGTGTCCAGCCGGATATAGTCGTTGTACACCAGTGACTTGTTGCTCGCCTTGTCCAGGTACTGGACCCGCACCGTCTTGTAACCGTCCCCCCCCGGCAGCGTGTAGACGCGGGTAAGCTTGAGCGTCTCCCAGGCGGTCCAGGTGGCGCCGTCGTTGCTGAAGCGCATCCGCGTCACCCCCGACCCGTCAATGCCGTCGTCCCAGGTCAGCGCCAGAGAGGCATCAACCGTCTTGGTGGCGGTGCGGTTGCTGTTTATGACAATCGTTCCCGTCGGGGGCGTGCTGTCGCTTGAGACGTTAAACACGTTGCTGTCACCGAAATGGCCGTTGCCGTCATCGGCACGGAGTGCCATGCCGGTCGCGATGCCGGGCACGGTGACACTGCCTGTCCACACACCGTTGACAAAAGTGCCGGAAGTGGTCGGGGAGATGGCAACCGGAATGTCCGGCGCGCCGAGCCGGATGTTGGGCACGTAGGTCGACAGCACGCCTGCCGGCGTGGCGCCGGACCATGTCAACGGGTCGCCATCGACGCTGTCTGAACGATAGGAGACAGTGCGGTTCCCACCGGGTGCCGAACTGCGGCAAAGGCCGTTGGCGCTCCACGTCTCGTTGTTGAAGCTGAAATCGACCATGAGGTTGTTCACGCCGTCATAGGCGAACGGCGCGGGGAAGTCGAATTTTGCCCAGCCCGTCTTGTTCACCGCCTCGGTGGCCTGGTACACCGTGGTCCATCCGTCCCCCTCCCAGTCGGCGGAGGCAAATTCGTTCAACGCGGTGTGCTTCATGCGGACGGTCCATCCGCTCAGAGTCTGCCCGGGCGGCGTGACCACGTTCAGGGACAGCGACCCAATGGATTGTGCCCCGCCGATCTCGCTTGCGAGGTAGATGACCTGGGTCCTTTCATCCTGGTAGAAGGTGCTCATCGGAAAACTCATGGTGTCCGTTCCGGCACCGATCGTCACGGGGGACGCCGCGAGGATCAATCCCGCAAGATCCGCCGTGCCATTGAAGCCGGCGACTTTCGTTCCGGCGCCGTCCACGGCCGTCAGCGTGACGTTGAAGGGTGTGCCCGTCGTTTTCGGTGAGGACACGGGCGTCCAAGTGAAGGCCTTAACGCTGAACAGGGAATCAACCGCCGCGCCCAAGTCAACCCGGGGTTTCGTAATCGCGACCTTGGAGTCCGTAACGCTCACGCCGGTGGAGGTCAGTGTGCTGCGCACCTCCGCCACGGTAAGCCAACGACCCAGCACCGCCTTTGCCGCCGACTGGAGGGAGGCCACCGCGCCCGCCGCATAGGGACAGGCGGCCGAGGTGCCGCCAAAAGCGCTGTAATAGTCGCCGCCGGGACTTGCGCCATTGTTATAGCCGACCATGCCCGTAATGTCCAGCGTGTAACACTTGTTCGAGGGGGCAAGCAGCGTAAGGAAGGACGCCGAGTTCGAGTAGGCCGTTACCTTGTCCGAGGCGGTCTCTTCCTGAACGTAAAAGCCGGTTGCGCAGCGGGTCGTGGCGACTGGGTTCGCGCAGGAGTCGGCGTCTAGGCAGGGGGTGTAAACGCCAAAGCCGGCGTCGTACACCGCGCCCACGGAGATCACGCTGGAAATGGCGGCCGGCCAGCCCATCGAATCGCAGAAGCCTTCGTTGCCCGAAGAGGCGAGGACCGCAATGCCGGCGGCCACCGCGTTGGCCGCCGCAGTCGTCATGCCCGGCGAGTCCGCATCCGCAGTGGCGCTGTCATAGTAGCGCCCGCCGCCAAAGCTCGTGCTAATCACCATAATGGGATACAAGGCGTTGTCGTTCTGGTGCGTCACGCACCAGTCCCAGGCCGCCACCATGGCCTCCGTTGTCGCGGAACCCGTGTCGGTCCCCGAGATTTTCAGCGCGTACAGTTTCGCGCCGTAGGCCACGCCGCCGATGTAATCGCCGTAGGTGCCGGTTTCACCCGCCACAATGCCGGCGCAGCTGGTGCCGTGGGGCTGGTCGATGGGCATGGGATCAGCGTCACTGTCGCCAAAATCGTAGCCGCCGAGAATCTTGGCGTTGGGGAAACCGCCGCCGCCAAGTTTCGGGTGGGTATAGTCGATTCCCGTGTCGCATATTGCGATGGACAAACCGTCACCATTGTAGGTGTTGCGGACAGTGGCCGCATTCATCAGGGAAATGCCCTGGGCCAGATGGGCCTCCAAAATGCGGACCGGTTCGACGAACTTCACGGCAGGATCGGCCAGCAGCTTCTTCAGTCCCTGCTCGGTCACCATGCCTGAAAAGCCCGCGAAATTGTCAAAGCGGTTGCGCTCAGCGAAATCACCGACCGAAAGGCGGCCCAGTACCACCCCCGCAGCAGCATTATTCCCCGCACGGAACGCCTCAAGTTGCTGCGCCCCACTCGTACCAGACTTGTGCGTCACCGGGTCAGGCTGCGCGAGCGTCACGATGACTTCCGTCGTGCCTTTGCTCCGTGCAGCCGAAAGCGCTTCATTGGCCAGTTTGTTCCTGTCGAAACCTATCTTTGACAAAATGGCCTGTGGAGTACTGGGCTGCGCCGCCTCCGCCGGAGTAACCGCCAAGAGCAGCAGGCACCCCAAAACCGAGGCAACACCTACTATCCACCCTGAATAATTCTTGGATTTCACCTAATTCTCTCCTTGCGGCATAATGAAGTGCCGCTTCTTTCAAACCCTTCCCGATTTCACGGGAATTCAACAACCGTCAATTTCCTGTGTGGCGACCTTCTTTCATGGCCTCACACACCCATCAATTATTGGAGTAGCTACTAAGGCAGGGTCACCCATAACTTGCGGAAAACCAGAAAACTTCTCTTCGCACGTACACTTAATATAACCGCAGTTGGCCACCGTTGCCCCACCCACTCAGGACGTATTGCTAATATAACAAGGATTATGACAATTCTTCAAGCTGGTTGCCTACGGGTGTCGCGACTCTTTGATAATGTCACGCCGTTGACTCGTTAGAAATGTCACACTTGGAGCTTTTTCACCTGGAGGGCACCCATGGAATTCTGGGGACACCTTACTTGGAATTCTGGGGACACCTTACTTAATTATTGCGCCGAGGCTTGAGAAGCAAGGGGTTCGACGGCATTCACCATGAGGACGGGGTGGACTTGGTGGAACCGGTGGACTCGTACTTATGCGGGGGGCAAAAAACGAGCGCGACCCGGAGAAGACCCGGAGAGCCCGAAAGTCCGGGGACCGGTCGGGGAGGGAAACGCAGCATTCCCCTGCAAACAAAGGGAAAAACTGGTGGATGGGGCGGGGCTCGAACCCGCGACCACCGGATTAAAAGTCAAAAGAACTAGCACAAACATGTATTTTGTGATTCGGACTGTTCACCACCTTTCGGAAAGTCGGCTGTTTCGCGCCTCCCATCACCCGGCAAAGGCCCAGACATCACCGTCCTTGCGCGCCGCGTGACCGCTTGAGCAGAG
>CAIUWO010000638.1 GCA_903902895.1 Candidatus Hydrogenedentota bacterium
CGATCTCCGCGCAACTGGCTGCCGAAAAGATTCCCCTCTTCCTGCTGGCCGCAGGGATGTGCGCATTAACGCTGATAATGCAGATGCGCGGAAACAACATAACGTCAACGGCTGAATTGCCCCTTGCCAACCGGTGCGCCAACGCGGTTGTCGTCTATGTAATCTACCTGGTGAAAACCATCTGTCCTTCCGGACTGGCCCTCTTCTACCCGCACCCTTTTACGCGCCCCCTGTGGCAGGTTGCCGGGGCCGCCCTTGTGCTTGTCCTGATCACCGTGCTTTCGACAAGTCAAATGAGAAAACGCCCCTACCTTATCGTCGGCTGGCTGTGGTACTTGGGCACGCTGGTTCCGGTAATTGAACTGGTTCAGGCAGGATCCTTTTCCCACGCCGATCGCTACACCTACATTCCGTCCATCGGCATATTTATCATGGTTGTATGGGCTTTCTGCGAGTTGGTGGAGTCGGGAACCCTTTCCAAGAAGCTTGCGGTGATTATCGCCGCAGCGTCGATTGCGGCTTTCTCTGCTGCCGCAACACGGCAAACCGCCTTCTGGTCGGACAGTGAAACGCTGCTGCTGCGCACCCTGGACGTTACCGCGAACAACACCGTGGCCCATGACGGTCTGGGCGCGGTTTATCGTGACCAGAAGCGATATGACGAGGCGCTGAAACAGTATGAGCGCTCCCTGCAGATTAATCCACGGAACGCGATCGCCGTGTACAGAACTGCCCTGGTTTTCCAGGATCAAGGCAGGAATGAGGAGGCAATCGCCAAATTCAACGAGGCGCTGGCGCTCAAACCCGATTTTACGGACGCACAAAAGGACCTGAAACTACTGCTCAGGAAACTGGGTCGCTTTGACGCGATCCTTGCCGAATACGGCGACCTCCAGAAGAAGGCTCCAAAATCATTGGACGACTACTGCCGCATGGGCGCGATTGCGCTCAAGACGGGGGATGTAGACGCGATGGCAAACGCCTTTGAAAAGGCCGCGGGATTGGACCCGGGCGGAAAAAGGGTGAACCTGAGCATAGCGGACGCCCTCGCGGAGGACAAGAGGTACCCGGAGGCCATGTCATACTACGCAAACGCGCTGCAGAACACCGGCGCGGACGCAAAAGTACTGTGTAGAATGGGAGCCATACTCGAAACCTTCAACCGAAAGGGCGAGGCCGAGGTAAAATACAGGGAGGCGCTCAGCCGGGATGAGCGCTTTGTGCCCGCGCACAACAGTCTGGGAACGCTGCTGGCAAACAGCGGCAGACTTGACGAGTCCGCACAACACTTCCGTGAGGCTCTTTCACTTGACCAGCATGACGTCCAGAGCCGTGCCAATCTTGCCAAAATACTCGCCTATCAGGGCCAGGTCGTTGAGGCCGTGGCATTGCTTGAAGAGGCGGTGCGGCTCGCGCCGGAATCCGTAGATTTGCGGTTGGGACTGGCCCAGATGCTGATCGGGGGGCACCGAAATGCAGATGCGGAAGCCGTTCTGGCAAAAGTGCTCGAAATGGCTCCCGACAGTGCTGCCGCACTGAAAATGATGCAGGAGATACGGACGGCAACCGTTACATCACCCCAGCCGTAGCAAGCAAGGCCATGACCCGATAGACAGCAGAGGTCACCCGGTCCATTCTCCCTGGTCGTCCCGAAGTCCGTCAGCCGTCACCGTTCGCGGGGTGAGCATGGGGTGGCGACCGCTTACCCGGGGTAGGCCTTGTCACGCTGTCGCGCAAATTCGGCCAACCCCGGGCCTTTGCTCCATAACCCCCTTGCGGTAAAGTATAAACGGGTCCATACGACCACACCCAGATTGTTGCGATCTCTTGCCCGCATCCGAACAAGGCCTTGCATAAAGGGTATCTCGGCAGGGATCAGGCCCCTTGGATTCTACTGTGCCCGCGCCCCAGAAACGGGGGGATTTGCCCCCCCCTCTCCCAGTTGTATCATTATTTCTTGGGCGTATTTATTGCCGGGTTCCATGTCCAGCACGGCGCGGAGCTGTTTTTCCGCATCAGCCTTGCGCCCCTGCTCCAGCAGCAGACCGGCCAGGTTCAGCCGCGCCTTCACCGAAGCGGGGGCGGCGGCCACCGCTTCCTCGCACAGTTGGACGGCCTCGCCGGTCTTTCCCTGAAACGCGAGCAGGCTGGCCAGGTTGATTTTTGGCTGGACATAGTTCGGGTCAAGCGCGATGGCCCTGCGGTAGTGCTCCACCGCCTCGTCCAGATGCTGGGCGTTGGCCAGCAGGCTGCCCAGGTTGTTGTGCGCCTCGGCGAAATCCGGCCGGCAGCGGAGCGCCTCGCGGTACTTTTCCATCGCCTCCTCGGGCCGTTTCAGTTTGGACAGCATGACACCCATATTATAGAGTGACTGTGCGTCTTTGGGGTCCGCCCGCCACGCCTTTTCGTAATAGGCCAGGGCGTCCGCAAACTTTCCCTCCTCGGCCAGCGCATCGCCGATGGAGATGTGCACCTTCTTGCTGTTGGGCTCCATCAGAAGCGCTGCCTCGAAAGCCTCAAAGGCGGCGTTGGGGTCCCCCAAAGTCATGGCGAGGGTGCCCAGGCGGCAGTAGTCATCCACCGACTTGGCCGCTTTCTGCCCGAGTCGCCCGTATTCCTCCTCGATGGGGTCCAGTTTCCCGAGTGCTTTCAGGGTCTTGCGGAGGTTTTTCAGTGCTTTTCCATCTTCCGGCTGGATGGCGAGCGCCTCGCGATGCTTGGCCAGCGCCTCCTCATAGCGCCCCTCATCGTGAAGAATCATGGCCATGCCCTCAATGGAAACATTGTTTCCCGGGGCCAGCTGCACGGCCCGCTCGCAGTGCTCAAACGCCTCCCTCAACTTCTTGTTTTCATACAGGCCCGCGGCCAAATTATTCTGGGAGATGGTGTTGTCGGGAGTCACCGTCAGCGCGTGCCGGAACAGCGTCTCGCTGTCTTTCCAGTAGGCGGTCTGGTGGATGGCGGCGGCCGTGAGCGCGGCGACGGCGAGCACGGCGGCGGCGGTCACCGCTTTCTTTGGAACATGCCCGGCGTCCCGAACCTCGTCCAGACTAAAGGCCACCATGATGAAGATGCCGATGAGCGGGATGTAGGTGTACCGGTCCGCATGGGAAAAAGTGCCCGCCTGCACCAGTTCGATCACGGGCACCAGCGTGCCCAGGTACCAGAGCCATCCCACGATGAGCCAGGGCCGCCGGCGGGCGCCGCGCAGGCACAGCAGGGTGATTGCGGCCAGCATGACGGCCGCGCCGGCCACCTGCCACAGCGGACGGTGAATCGGATGCGGATAGAACACCGCAAGACCGGAGGGCCACACGGTCTTGACCAGGTAGAGCGCGTACACCACCACCGCGTTGGCGCAGCGGTCCGCCAGCGAGACCTTGTCCATGAAGCGAAGATTGTTGGCGCTCGCCTGCATGACCACCGTGACGGCGCACATGGCGGCGGTCATCAGGAACAGGGGCGTCTTTCCCACGGCCAGGCGGGCCAGTTGCCGCCTCATTGTGCCGAGGGGGGCGGCAAGGTCCACCTGGCCGAGCGGCCAATAGTCCAGCAGCAGCAGCACGAAGGGAAAGGTCACAACCATGGGTTTGGACAGGAACCCGAGCAGGAACAGCAACGCCGTGGCCGAATAGCGCCATGCGCCCGGGCGCTGCCGGTGCCAGGCGTACGCCCCCAGGCCCAGTGTCCAGAAGAGCATGCTGAGCACATCCTTGCGCTCGGCCACCCAGGCCACCGACTCGACGTGGAGGGGGTGAACCGCGAATAGCGCCGCGGTGAGCGCGCTGGGCCATGCCCGTTTGGTCATGCGCGCCAGCACCAGAAACAGCGCAATGGTGCCAAGCATGTGAAAGATCAGATTGGTGAGATGGTGCCCCCACGGGCGCAGCCCGTAGAGATCGCAGTCGAGCATGTGGCTCATCCACGTCAGCGGATGCATGTACATGGCACGGTCCGTTGTGAACGCCCACACCACGCCTGTCCAGGACAAACCGGCCTGCACTTCCGCGTTTTCAGTGACATACAGCGTGTCGTCATAGACCACGAAATTGTGGGCAAGCGTCTGTCCGTATATCGCCACACAGCACAGGGCAAGGCCCGCGCATATCCATGCGTTCCTGTACTTCACGCCGCCATTCCCCGGCCCCGCATCGAACGGGTGCGGCTGTGCGCCGGGCACAGGGGCATCTGCGGAGCGAAGCTTCCAAGACAAGCGCATTCCCAGGTGCAGCCTGGGAAGGAGGGGAGCGGTGGGGGGGCAGCGTGGCTCATGGTGTTGCCTTTTCCGGTGCGGGCGGGGAGGATGTGTCCGCCGCTATTTGATTCATCAAGCCCAGGGTTTCCGTGTTCTTGGGATCGATTTCAAGCGCTTTCTTGAGATGCGCCCCGGCCTCGGCGTTGCGGTGGCTCTTTAACAGAAGCTTGGCCAGACCCAGGCGCAGGACCGGGGATTGGGGCTCTATCGTCACGGCTTTTTCATACAGTTGAACGGCTTCGTCCACCTGCCCCTGAAATGCGAGCAGGTTGGCCAGGTTGGTGTGGGCCTGGGTGTAATTGGGGTCCAGGGCAATGGCCTTGCGATAGTGTTCAACGGCCTCGTCCAGACGCTGCATATTGGCCAGCAGACTTCCCAAATTGTTGTGCGCCTGGGCAAAGTCCGCATTCCAGCGCAGCGCTTCGAGGTATTTCTCCGCGGCTTCCTCGGGCCTTTTGAGCCCTGACAGGACCACCCCCATGTTGTACAGCGTCTGGGCGTCATGGGGGTCCGCCCGCAGTGCCTTTTCATAATACTGCAGGGCATCATCAAACCTCTTCTCATCGACCAGAACATCCGCTATCGCCAGGTTGACCTTCTTGCCGTTGGGGTCCGCCTGCAATGCCTTTGCGAAGGCGTCAAAGGCACCGTTGGGGTCTCCCAGGGTCATGGCCAGGGCGCCGAGCCGGCAAAAGTCATCCAGCGACTTGGCCTCCTTCCTGACCAGCCCATTGTATTCGGCCTCCACTGCGTCCAGTTTGCCCAGTTGTTTCAGGGTGATTTTGAGGTTTGTGCGGGCCCTGGCGTACTTGGGATTTATGGCCAGCGCCTCGCGGTGCCGGGCCAGCGCCTCTTCGTGCCTCCCCGCGTCATTCAGCATTAGGGCGAGATTCTCAATGGCGAGGCTGTATTGCGGGTCAAGGCGGATGGCCTGCTGGATTTGATCAAACGCCTCCTCGCGCTTTTTGTCGCCGTACAGCCCCCAGCCAAGATTGTTGCGCGAAAACGCATTGTCCGGAGTCACCTCCAGCGCGTGCCGAAACAGTGTCTCGTCGCTCTTCCAGTAGGCGGTCTGGTGCATGGCGGCGGCGGTGAGCGCGGCGACGGCAAGAATGGCGGCGGCGGTCGCGGCTCTTTTGGGAACAGTCCCGGCACGCCGGACTTCGTCCAGACTGAATGCCACCATGATGAAGATGCCGATGAGCGGGATATAGGTGTACCGATCCGCGTGCGAAAAGCTGCCCGCCTGAACCAGTTCTATGACCGGAACCAGCGTGCCCAGGTACCAGAGCCAACCCACGATGAGGTGGGGACGCCGCCGCATTTCCCGTACTGAAAAGACGGTGACGGCGATGAGCACGATGAGCGCCCCGGCGACCTGCCATGCCGGACGGGCAAGGGGGTGCGGGTAATAGACCGCCAAATCGGAAGGCCAGACGGTCTTCACCAGATAGAGCACGTAGACCACCGCCGCATTGGCGCACCTGCCGGCAAGGGACACCTTTGTGCCGAAGGAGAGGTTGTCGCCCCGCATCTGCATGATCATTGTCACGGCGCACATCGCCGCGGTCAGCAGGAACAGCGGGATCTTCTCCACGGCCAACCGTGCCATGCTGCGTGCCATCGCGCCCGGCGAAGCCGTCTGGTCCACCTGTCCCAGCGGCCAGTAGTCCAGCAGCAACAGCACGAAAGGAAAGGTCACCACCATGGGTTTGGACATGAAACCGAGGAGGAACAGTGCCGCTGTGGCCAGGTAGCGCTTGACACTGGGGCGTTGGCGGTGCCAGGCATAGGCTCCCAGGCCCAGTGTCCAGAACAGCATGCTCAGCACGTCCTTGCGCTCGGCCACCCAGGCCACCGACTCGACATGCAGCGGGTGAACCGCGAACAGGGCGGCCACGAGCGCGCTCGGCCATACCCGTTTGGTCATGCGTGCCAGGACCAGAAACAGCACCATCGCGTTAAGGGTGTGAAAGAGCAGGTTGGTGAGGTGGTGCCCCCATGGGCGCAGTCCGTAGAGGTTGCAGTCCAGCATGTGGCTCATCCAGGTGAGCGGATGCATGTACATGGCGCGTTCGGTGGTAAACGCCCAGACCACATTGTCCCAGCTTAACCCGGCAAGCACTTCGGCGTTTTCCGTGACATATAGCGGGTCATCGCAGCCGATAAACCCGTGCGTCAGGGTCTGCCCGTATATCGCCACGCAGCACAGGGCAAGGCCCGCGCAAATCAATCCGCGCTGGTAGTTCATGCCGTCAACCTCCAACTCCGGGAGCGCAGGAGTTCCCTGTATTTGCGCCCGGAGGCCGTTGTTCAAGGGTGCGGTTCATGGCTCTTTGTGCTCCGATGCCGGCGCGGCGGACTTGTCCGCTTCGAACTGGCTCATCAACTTCAGGGCTTCCGCGTTGCTGGGGTCCGCTTCGAGCACCTTTTTAAGCTGTGTTTCGGCCTCGGCGTTTCGATGGTTCTCCATCAGCAGACTGGCCAGGTTAATGCGCGCCTGCCGGGAATCGGGGACAAGGGCGATGACCTTGAGAAAGTGTTCCACGGCCTCGTCCAGATGCCCGGAGTCGGCCAGTAAAATTCCAAGATTATTGTGTGCCGGGACGAAGTCCGGATTCAATCGCAGCGCCGCGCGGTACTTGTCGGCGGCCTCGGCGCTCCGGTTCAGGGCCGTCAGAATCAAGCCGCTATTGTACAGGGCATAGGGGTCGTTGGGGGTGGTCTGAAGGGCCTTCTCATAGAACGGAAGGGCCTTGTCGTACAGTTTGTCCTTCAACAGGACGCTTCCAATCGCCAGATTCGTTTTTCTGCCGCTCGGTTCCATCTTGCGCGACTGGTCAAAGAAGGCTGACGCTTCGTTGACGTCTCCCAGGGTCATGGAAATGACGCCGAGCCTGCAAAGGTCGTCCAGGGACTTGGCCTGCTTTTTCAGTAACTCCCCGCGCTCCGATTCGAGCGCGTCCAGTGTGTTCAGTTTCTTCAGCGCGTTCTTGAGGTTCCCGTGGGCCATGGCGAATTCCGGCGCCAGCATCAGCGCCTCACGGTGCCTGGCCGCCGCCGCTTCGTAGTCTTCCTGATCCTGCAGGAGTGCCGCAATGTGCTCAATGGCCAGGACGTTCGCCGGGTCAAGCGCAAGGGCCCGCTGAAACTGCCCAAGGGCCTCCTCCCGCTTCTTGTTGGCGTAGAGTCCAGCGCCAAAATTGTACCGGGAAAAGGAGCTTTCCGCAGTCACCTCCAGCGCGTGGCGGTACAGCGTCTCATTGTTTTTCCAGTGGCCGGTTTGGATTGCGGCGGCGAGCATGAAGCCCGCAACCATCACCGCCGCGGCGCAGGTCACGGCCGCCGCCGGAATCCGCCGGGACTGCCGAAGCTCGTCCAACCCCCAGGCGGCCATGATGAATATGCCGATGAGTGGAATATAGGTGTAGCGGTCCGCATGGGAGAAGGTGCCCGCCTGCACCAGTTCGATCACCGGAACCAGCGTGCCCAGGTACCAGCACCAGCCCACGATGAGGTAGGGGCGGCGCCGGAACTGCCATATGGAAACCATGGTTACGGCGAAGAGCACCAGGGCGGCGCCGGCGACCTGCCATTCGGGACGGGTGATCGGATGCGGATAATACACCGCCAACCCTGAGGGCCATACGGTCTTGACGAGGTACAGCGCATAGACCACCAGCGCGTTGGCGCAGCGGTCGACAAAGGGAACCTTTGCCATGAATTCAAGATTGTTGGCGCGAAGCTGCATGGCCAGCGTGACCGCGCACATCGCCGCGGTCAGGAGGAACAGGGGCGTTTTCTCCCAGGCCAGCCGCGCCAGTTGGCGCGTCATGGCACCGGGCGGCGCCGTCCTGTCCACCCGGCCGAGGGGCCAGTAGTCGAGCAGCAGCAGCACGAAGGGAAAGGTCACCACCATGGGTTTGGACATGAAACCGAGGAGGAACAGGGCCGCTGTGGCCAGGTAGCGCCGCACACTGGGGCGCTGCCTGTGCCAGGCATACGCCCCCAGCCCGGCGGTCCAGAAGACCATGCTCAGCACGTCCTTGCGCTCGGCTATCCAGGCCACCGACTCGACATGCAGCGGGTGAACCGCGAACAGGGCGGCTGCGAGGGCGCTGGGCCACGCGCGGCCGGTCATGCGGGAAAGCACCAGAAAGAGCAGCACCGTGCCCAGCGCGTGAAGGAGCAGATTGGTGAGGTGGTGCCCCCACGGGCGCAGCCCGTAGAGGTCGCAGTCGAGCATGTGGCTCATCCAGGTGAGCGGATGCATGTACATGGCGCGGTCGGTGGTGAAGGCCCAGCCCAGGTTGTCCCAGTTGAGCCCCGCCTGCACTTCGGAATTCTGGGTGACGTAGAGGGGATCGTCATAGAGGATGAAATCGTGGACCAGGGTCTGCCCGTATATGGCGACACAGCACAGGACGAGGCCCGCGCAAATCAACCCATGCCTATATTTCACAAAACCCTCCTCCGGTGCTTTCGGAAGGGACGGCAAGCTTCCGCGCCCGGTCAAAAATGGCGTTCACCGGCGCGTCCGCCATGGGGAAGGGCGGCTTCGTTCGCAATCCAAACCACTGCGAAATATGGAGTTAAATGCGCGCGACCCCATGCGCGGCAAGTGTACCCGAGGGAATGGCGGATTTCAACAGAGGAAGCGCGTCCCGCCAAAGTTTTCGCCCCGCGTGCCGGCTTCGCTATAATCCACGCAGGGGAGCGTGCGGAACGGCGACACACCAATAAGGGTTGGCAGTATGCCCTCAAAGTTAAGAGACCTACGTTTCTTTCTGCTCGATATGGACGGCACGGTCTATTTGGGCCCCAACCCCATCCCCGGCGCGGCGGGATTCATCCAGCTTCTGCGGGACAGCGGGCGTCAGTTCCTGTTTCTCACCAACAACCCCACTTCCGACGCGGCCCGCTACGCGGACAAGCTGCGCGGCATGGGCATTGAGGCGGCTCCGGAGGAGGTGCTCACCGCGGGCGCGGCCACGGCCGATTATCTGGCGCGGCACACGCCGCACCGGCGTGTCTTTGTGCTGGGCACGCCGTGTTTCGAGGACGAATTGCGCCGGGCCGGCATCATGCCGGTGGAGGACGACCCCGAGGCGGTGGTGCTGTCCTTCGACACCACGCTGACCTATGCCAAGCTCAAGCGGGCCTGTCTGCTCCTGCGAAAGGGCCTGCCCTATATAGCCACCAACCCGGACCGGGTTTGTCCCACCGAATACGGCTATATCCCCGACTGCGGCGCCATGGCCGCGCTGATCGCCGAGGCCACCGAAGGCCGCACGCCGCTGTTCATCGGCAAGCCCGCGCCCGAGTTCGCGCGCATGGCCATGGAGCGGCTCGGCGCCGACCCGGCCCGCACCGCCATGGTGGGCGACCGAATCTATACGGACATGGAAATGGCGCGCC
>CAIUWO010000639.1 GCA_903902895.1 Candidatus Hydrogenedentota bacterium
CTTCACATCCCCCGTTCCGCCTGCGGCGGAACTGCCCCCTTCAAAGGGGGACTAGGAACAGGTGGCTATTTATAATCATACACAAAGTCGCTCTTTATCCGCGCTTCTGCACGCCGCAATTCCTGGAATTCGCCGCGGATTGTGTCCAACGCGCAGGCATTTTAGTGCGATTGCCCTGGCGTTTTGCCGGATTGCATTCGGAAAAGCCAAGCGGTAAAATAAAATCCTGTTTTTCGGAATTCACACAAGGAGGAAGCATGAATACCGCACCCCGCAACCGAGCAATGACCGCATCTGTTCTCACCCTCGTTCTTACGGCGTTGGCATCCTTTCCCGTCTGGGGCGAATGGCACACGCGTCTTGTGAAGGACATGAATCCGGGAATTGGGAATAGCATGCTGTGGAGGTCCGTAAACGCGGGAACCCTCACATATTTCATTTCCGGAAACGCGTACACTGGGGACTACAAACTCAACTGCACGGACGGCACCGCGGCGAATACCTATGAACTCAGTCCAATGGGGCGGTCCCAAAGCTGGACCACCCCGGACAGGCCCCCGCTTGTCTCCTTGAACGGGGGCGTGATTTTTGCGCGAAACTTCACCGGCGCGCTTCAGTTGTGCCGAAGCCACGGAATGCCAGCGGTAACCACAGAACTCGTGTATTTGGGTGACCCCGATGATTTCCTGAACAAGGTGGGCAACTTCATTACTGTCGGGGAGCAGGTGTTTTTTACAAAGGGGTCGGGACTGCTGTACCGGAGCGACGGCACCACCTCCGGCACGACCCTCGTCAAAGACTTCTCTGCCGATGGCGGAATGTCTTTGGGTTCAAAGTTCTGCGGGCGCAATGGAATGTTGTATTTTAGCGTGTCCAATGCCGGGGGGGGGCTGGATGGGTTATGGCGTTCAGACGGCACTCCCGGAGGCACGACACGCTTTTGGCAGCCGGGCACGGATTATAGTGCCATCACCGGATTGTGGAACACGCCCGACGGGCTCTACGTGGCGGCAATCGACGAGTTCCCCGCAATCATTCGGGAACTCTGGCGCATAACGCCTGAAAGCGACGGAGCGCAGCGCGTCTACTCTCTAAACAACGTCAATGGGGGCGTGAACAGCCTTGTTTGGCTCAGTGGGCAGGCCTATTTCGGCGTTCTTCAGGCGCAGCAGCTCTGGAAGACCGGTGGCGGTTCGCAGGCCGTCATGGTTGCCGAAATCCCGCCGCCGTCCGGCCTGACGTACACGCCCTCAATCGGGGGATTGGCTGCCACAGACCGCGCTTTGGTCTTCTCGGCGCAGACTGCGGCTGCCGGAGATGAATTATGGACCAGCGACGGCACCACCGGGGGCACCCGGCTTCTCAAGGACTTCACCGCCGGCCCCCAATCGTCCGAGTTTGTTTTCGTACCCCTTGACGGCGGCGACCTTTTCATGTGGGTCAAGGACTCTGTTGCCGGCAACTGGCCATTCTGGAAAACGGATGGGACCGATGCCGGCACGACACAGGCGCTCCTGTATGAGTTCTCGATGCCCCCCTTGGGTGTCTGCAAAGTTGGCGCCGACTATCTGCTCCCTTACAGCGCCCCGGCAACAGGAATGGAACCTTACCTGCTTACTGAGGGCTCCTTTGCGATCACACAGCAGCCCCGGCCGCTGGGCATGGCCGTAGTCGACTCCACCGTCCGGTTCACCGTTGGGGTTCCCGAATGGGCGCGCCCCTGGACCCAGTACCAGTGGCTGTTGGACGGCGCTCCCGTCACCGGTGCCATTGCGCCTGACCTTGTCATCCCGGCCGTGCAATACACCGATGCGGGGCTGTACTCCTGCCGGGTTGTGTTTAACGACGGCGGCGGCGACACGACGCTGGTGTCCACCGCGGCCCGTCTGACGGTGGTGGAGAGCGTGCCTGTCCTGAACGTGCCCATGTCGGCCGTTCTTGCGCTGTTGCTCTGCGCGGTTGCAGGCGTTTTGGTTGCGCGGAGGGAGAACCACCGCGCACCGTCAACAAAAGCGTAATACAGGCGGTCTCTTCGGGTTTCGGTTAGAAGGGTGCCGGAAGACGTTCTTGCCATCGCGGAGTTGCATGGATCAGGCACGGTGTTTTGAACGGTCGTTCCAACGCTATTCAAACGCCGTTGCGCCGTATTCCTTGGGGCATGACAATCGGAGCTTCCTCGCACCCGCTTGAGACTCGGTCTGGCTGGCGGTCGGTGCCATGCAGACTCCCGCAGTCGGAGAACCCGTAATTGGAGGGCTCTTTCACCATTTACCTTTTGGTGGCGGCGCGGAGTAAACTTCCACTGAGATGGCAGAGATGCCCCGCCAAAGAGTGGCGAACCACGTATGCCAAGTGTGTCGCGCAAAAGTTCCTGCAAATGAGCCTGGCAACGTGCGCCGGGTCTCCTTGGATGGGGCCAAGGTTCGAGGGCTGATTCCCAAATCGGCCATGGGGAAATGATGTGACATATTCCAGTCGCACAGTGAAAATGGGACTGCTTCTCCCGCTTGGCGTCGCGGCCTTCGCGGTGTTCTCTGAGTACTCCGGACTCGATATTGCGCTGGAACGGCCTTTCTATGATGTCGGAACCCATTCCTGGCCGCTGAAATCACACTTCGTTACTTCTGGCATACTGCACAAGGGCGGGCAGAACCTCGTGGCAGGCATACTCGTGGCCGTTTTCATAGTTCTTGTCCTCTCCTTTTTCGTGAAGAGACTGCGGCGCTGCCGCAAAGGGGCGGCCTATCTCCTTGTGGGCAGCCTCATCAGTCCGGCAATCGTCTTTCTGATTAAGAGCAGCACCCACATCTATACCCCCGGGAGCCTTGCATTGTTTGGGGGTGACAAGCCCCACATCCGCCTGTTTGACTCCGTGGCGCCGGGCCTGCCCATCGGACACGGCTTTCCGGGGGCGCACTCATCCGGCGGGTTTGCCTTTCTCAGCTTCTATTTCCTGCTCTCCTTCTACCGGCCGCAATACCGCCATTACGGGCTGGCGTTTGGACTCGGTCTCGGCGCCATCTTTGCCGCCACACAGGAAATGCGCGGCGAGCACTTCCTGAGCCACGACCTCTTTTCGCTCGTTATCTGCTGGTACAGCGCATGGGCGGTCTTCTATCTGATGTTTCGCAAAGAACTGCATGAAAGAAGAGACAGCGCAACGGAAACGGAACAAATCTCCACGTAGTCCGTGTTTGTTTGGCATGCATACAGTTTGAAACGCCGGCGGTCGCAATCTGCCTGTCACCCACCACAAGATACCCCCTATTATCAGGAGAGGATTCATGCTGAAGAAGATTGTTGCCGTTCTCGCGACGCTCTGGGCTGCAGCCGGGCTGATTGCCGGTGCGGTGCTGGGTGTGTATATGTACCGCCATATCAACCACCCCTTCTATTTTCTCCTGCCCTTTGTGCTGCTGGGTGGCCTCGGCGTTGTTCCGTCGAGCCTGCTGCTGCTGCTGTTGCGGGCGAAAACATGGAGAGCGCGGCTGGCCACGGTGGCGGTCTACGGCGTGGCAATTGCGCTGGCCGTGGGCGGACCCGCCGCCTGGCGGAACTATTACGAAACCCCGCGCAATGGCGGTCCCTACCTGGTCTGGTCGGATGACCCAAAAACGACCATGACCGTATGCTGGACGGCGCAGCAGTCCGTGCCCGGCAGGGTCGAGTATGCGGCGGAGGGTGCGGCGGAATGGAAGCCCGCGGAATGCCCGGCCACGAACTACCCGAAGGTCAAGATTGCGGGCCTGCAACCCGGCGCCAAATACCGCTACCGGGTGCCCGCGCTGGGCGGCCAGGAGCATCCCTTCCAGACGGCCCCCGCCGTGCCGGAGGATTTTTCCTTCGCCGTGTACGGTGACAACCGCCATGCGGGCGGCTTTTCCTGGCATTCGTCGGTGATGCGGGAAATGGTGCGGGAGGACGGGCGGGAGCATTTCCGGCTCATCCTGAATTCGGGCGACATTGTGGAGCGCCCCGGCAAGGGTTACGGCTGGCAGTGGGCCACCTTTCTCCGCGACATCACGCCATTGGCCGCCTCCCGTCCCTATGAGGTGAGCCTGGGCAACCACGAGTCCGGCGGCGATCCGCCGCCCTTTGAGGACTACTTCGACTACGGGCACAAAGAGCACTGGCGCACGCTGGACTATGCCGGGGTGCGGTTCATCACGGTGTCCACGCAGGATGACATCAAGCCCGGCAGCGCCCAGTATTCCTGGCTGGAACAGGCGCTGGACCAGAAACCCGCCGACAACCGCTTCACCGTGGTCACCATGCACAAGCCGCTGCTCACCCGTGATCCGCGCGGCAAATACAACGACCCCGTCATGCGCGGCGAACTGGAACCCCTCTTTGCCGCAAAGGGCGTGGATATCGTCTTCGCCGGACACGTGCACGCCTATGAGCACCACCACCTGCCCTCCTTTGAGCACGTGATTACCGGCGGTGGCGGCGTGCTGCTCTGGGCCAAACCCACACCGGGACCGGACACGGTCAAGACCGAGACCGTCTGGCATTTCTGCGCTGTGAACGTGAAGGGAAAGACCATGTCCGTGCGCGCCCTGCGCACCGATGGCAGCGTGATCGAGGCCTTCGAGGTGCAAAGCAAACGGTAGGCGCCCCGGCCTGTGCCTGACTGAATGCCGAAGCGCTCGGATCTTTCGAAAGGTCCGGCGGGAACAGGGCGCTTGCGCATTACGGCAAACTCTGGCATACGGACAGGGTCATCCAGAAGCCGGCGGGTCCAACAATGAGCCGGCCGTGGGTTTTCCCGGTATAGTCCCCCCCGATTCATTGCCGCAGGTCGTGAGCATGAAATATCCCTTGCGTATTCCAGCCCCCTCTGGCACACTAACATTAATGATAAAATGCCGGGTGGGAATGCCGACAGGGGGTCGGTTGTGGCATGACCCGGTCAGGTGCGTTGAACATGGTGCGCGGGTAATGCTGCGAGGCAGTCAAATCTGCCCCACGCAGTCCCCCAAATAATGGCTCGGCCTTGCCTCGAAAACGAGCCTTTCAACCAGAGGCGGTGACTCGCCTGCAGTTCCCCAAGTGGTGCAACGGTTGATCCATTCCGTTGAATCGAATGGATAAACACGCCCGAGACAGGGTCGCCGGGCGATAACAGGCTGGCAAAACGGCAACTACAGGAGGTCGGACATGTCACAGGTTCGCAGTTGGGGAATGGTCATCGGAGCAACCACGTTGGCGTTGCTGCTTTCCGCCGCGGCAATGGGCGCCGAAATCCGCACCTTCTCCGGGCACACGGACGGGGTGCGTTCGGCGGTGTTTTCGCCGGATGGAACCAAAGTGCTCACCGGCTCGCTTGACGAAACGGCGAAACTGTGGAATACCGAAACGGGCGCGGAAATCCGCTCCTTCACAGGCCACGCCGAAGGGGTGACCTCCGTGGCCTTTTCTCCGGACGGGACCAAGGTGCTCACCGGCTCCTTTGACAACACGGCGAAACTGTGGAACGCCGAAACGGGCGCGGAAATCCGCACCTTCAGCGGACACACAAGCGACGTGCTGTCCGTGGCCTATTCCTCGGACGGCAGCACGGTGGTCACCGGTTCATACGACAAGACGGTAAAACTCTGGATAGCGGCCACGGGCGCGGACAACCGCACCATCAACGAGCACACGAATCCCGTGTACGCCGTGGCATGCGCTCCCGACGGAAACAGCATACTCACCGGGGCAAACGACCTGCTGGCATACCTCTGGGGCGGAGGCGAGACCCCGACCAGGACTTTTTCGGGGCACACGCAGGGGGTGCACGCCGTGGCCTATTCCCTGGACAGCACCAAAGTGCTCACCGGCTCCGCAGACCAAACGATAAAGCTCTGGAGCACGACGGCCATCAACCTGCGCACTCTTAATGGACACACCGGCGGGGTGTGGTCGGTGGCCTTTTCTCCGGACGGGACCAAGGTGCTCAGCGGTTCTTCGGATGATACGGCGAAGCTTTGGAACGCGGAAACAGGGACCATCATCGGCACCTTTACGGGACACACCAATGAGGTGCACGCGGTGGCCTTTTCCCCGGACGGGGCCAAGGTGCTTACCGGGTCCTATGACAACACGGCGAAACTGTGGAGCCTCGACACGCTAACAGTTCCCAACGTGGTGGGCCAGACGCAGGCGGCCGCCGGCACGGCGCTTGCCAGCGCCAATCTTACCGCGGGGACGGTGACACAGCAATGCAGCAGCAATGTGGCCGCGGGGTCGGTCATCAGCCAGAGTCCCGCGGCGGGCGCGCAGGCGACCGCAGGCAGCGCCGTGGCCCTGGTGGTATCCACCGGACCGTGCAGCGGAAACACAACCGTGCCCGGCGTTGTGGGACAATTGGAGGCCGCCGCCGCCGCGACCCTGGCCGGCGCGAACCTCTATGCCGGCGCAGTGACGCAGCAATGCAGCAACACCGTGGCGGTGGGTCAGGTCATCAGCCAAAGCCCGACAGCGGGCGCACAGGCGGCCGCAGGCAGCGCCGTGGCCCTGGTGGTGTCCACTGGCCTCTGCAACACGACCGTGCCCAACGTGGTCGGCCAGACACAGACGACGGCGAACACGTTGCTCACCAACGTGAATCTGAACATCGGCGCGGTGACGCAACAGTGCAGCACCACGGTTGCGGCGGGCCTGGTCATCAGTCAGAATCCGGCGGCGGGAACCCCGGTAACGGCCGCCAGCACCGTGGCCCTGGTGCTGTCCACAGGTCCCTGCAACGCGACTGTGCCCAATGTGGTCGGGCAGACGCAGGGGGGCGCGGCCGGCCTGTTCACCGCGGCGAATCTAATCACCGGTACAGTGACGCAACAGTGCAGCAACACGGTTGCGGCGGGTCTGGTTATCAGCCAGAACCCGGCGGCAGGCACGCAGATGACCGCGGGCAGCGCCGTGGCCATCGTGCTTTCCACAGGCCCGTGCAACGTAACCGTGCCCAACGTGGTGGGTGAGACGCAGTCCGCGGCGGGAACGACGCTCACCGGCGCGAAC
>CAIUWO010000640.1 GCA_903902895.1 Candidatus Hydrogenedentota bacterium
AAGGTCATCGACGGCATCATTGCCACCGACAAAGATTTCAGCAACCGCTGGGCGGCCTCGTTGGAGAAGGGACATGCGCACTGGATTGAAGTGTACCTGCCCAAGGCCGAGGTGGTGGACCGGGTCCTGATCCATTTCGCCGACCCGGCGGTGCACCCGGTATGGTTTGAGGGCTTTGTCATGCCCGAAGGGTCGGACAAGTGGGAGGAAGTGTTCGGTATCGTGGGCTACAAGGACACGCGCTCGTTTGAGGGCACAATCCAAGCGCAACCGGTCACCGGATTCCGTATGCTCATTTACGAATCGGCCAGCGAAACCGTGCCGAACGCCACGCAGGTCAGCGAGATTGAGCTGTTCCCGCCGAAGAAATAGTGGATGCAAAACGTTCCGGTGGGTTCCGTTCCGCTTTGCGGAGCTTCTCTCACCCTACTGGAACTACTGGAACTACTGGAACGACAGCCAATCCACTCCCGCGCCGTTGACGCGGAATTTGCGGGCGCGGATGTTTGAGCCGCCGCCCTCTTCGTAGTAGACAATGAGCACGGAGCCGTCTTTGAGTGTGACCATGCTGGGGTAGGCGCCGATGAAGTTGTCGACAAGGATGGGCGCGGTCCATGTCTTGCACTCGTCGGTGGAGACGCACAGGTAGGTGCCGTTCTTCGCGTGCCAGCGGAAGGCGCAGAGAATTTCACCGCCGGGGGCGCGGTGCAGGTAGGGGCTGTGTCCCGCAAATCCCATGACTTCACTGGTGGACCATGTGGCGCCGTTGTCAGCGGAGATGGAGAAGCGCATGGACTCGTTGGGACTGCGCTGGGCGGCGTAGAGGCGTCCGTCAGTCAGGCGGATGATGTCGGTTTCGGCGTCGAGGCGCACGCCGCCGTTCGGGATGCTGACCACTGTTGTCCAGGTCTTGCCGCCGTCCTTGGAGGTGGTGCTTGCGCCGAAGCCATCACCGCCCTTTTCGGAGTAGAGTCCCAATATGAGCGTGCCGTCAGGCAGTTCGCGAATGGGCGAGCTGCAGTAGTAGTCCTCGTTGCAGATGGGGCGCGCGGCGGACCAAGTCTTTCCAGCATCGCTTGATTCCACCAGCCAGGAACCGAGTCCGGCGTAGCCCTTGCCGTCGGGGCCAGTCTTGAGCGAGAAGAAATTGCACAAGATACGTCCATCGGCAAGCTGGACCACGGAGGGGTCGCGGTCGTCGTTGGGCCCGTCATAGACCACGAAAGGCGCGCCCCAAGTCCTGCCCTCATCCTCGGAGTAGGCGCCGCTGACGCGGCCGCCGTTGGGCTTGCCCTCTTTGGGCAGTCCCACGTGCTCCCATGAGTCATAGAACACGCTCAGCAATCGCCCGTCCTTGAGTCGGCAGACATCGGGAAAGGCCTCGTAGGCGCCGTTGCCGCCGTCGCGGCAGACATAGACGAAGTCCTTGCCTTCTGCCAACGGCTCCTGCGCCCCGGCGGTGCAGACGCTCCCAGCCAGCATCATGACAACAGAGACTGTTCGCAGCATGGCCGTCATCCTTTGTTGAGCGCGTTGAGCCGTGCCAGTGTCTGCTCCGCCTCGGCCATGATGCCG
>CAIUWO010000641.1 GCA_903902895.1 Candidatus Hydrogenedentota bacterium
CGGTAGTAGTTCGCGTTCCACTAAGGATTGATATCGGCTTGAAGGAGGGCTTTGAAACGGGGGGAAGCGGAGCGCAGAGAATCCCGCCGAACCCGTGGCAACAAAGCCATCGAGCGCATATTGACCATCTGAGGGAGTCTGAGGAAGAAAGCACCACATTGCGGGCAGGCACTGCGAGGCCCGCACACCAAGGAGGAAAAGACGATGGGGTTTACGAGATACTGGGTCAGGCCGAGGGAATTGGACGCGGAGCGGTTCCGCGTCTTCGCCGATGCATGCAGCAAGGCATGTTCCGCGCTGGAGTGCAACTTGGTTGACGCCACCTTCACTGCGGAGGAGGTCCGCTTCGATGGCAGTCCCGGCTGCGAGACGTTCCTGATTGAGCGCGTCTCAACCAGAGGCCGAGCCGAGGAGCCGGTATTCGAGTTCTGCAAGACGCAGCGGCTGCCCTACGACACTGTGGTGGAGCGGTGTCTTCAGAGCCTGCAGGCACACTTCCACGAGGTGGAGATCCCCGAGCCGTCCTGAGCGGCGCTGGACGGAGAAGAATGCCGGAACCCCGCGACGGGTTCCGGCATTCTCTTCCACTCTCGGCAACCGTCACACTGCCACGCCTCTGTGCTGGATGGATTTTCGGGAACCGGTGGTTGCCTGCCAGAACTGGCTCGTCGGGCATGCTATACTCCAATGGTGTGATCTAAAACCAGCCGGATTTCTGGGGGCAAGTGCTTCCTTTTATCCGGTTTGGCCAGGGACGAATGTTTTGATTCTAGGCCCCGAGTTCTCATTAAACGTGGGACGCGCGTGCGTGCTGCGAAGTGAACAATAGGGAAAACGAAAACAGTCAGGAGAGAGAGAAATGGGTATGTATTGCTTCCAGTGCGAACAGACGGCCAAGGGCACGGGCTGCAACGCTTTCGGCGTCTGCGGCAAGGATCCGGAAACCGCCGCGCTGCAGGATTTGCTCAACTATGCGGCCAAAGGCATTTCCCAGTATGCCCACCGCGCCGGGGTGCTGGGCGCCACCGACCGTGACATCGACCGCTTTGTGGTCGAAGCCCTGTTCACCACGGTGACCAACGTCAATTTCGATGCCGACTCGCTGGTGGGGTTGATCCGCAGCGCCGACGCCGTGCGCGCCCGGGCCAGGCACCTGTATGAAAAAGCCTGCGCCGCAAAGGGTGTCACGCCCGAGCAGCCCGCCGGCCCCGCCCAGTTTTCGCTCGCCGCCACGCGGGATGAACTGGTCCGTCAGGGGGAGAAGGTCGGCATTGAGGAGCGCCTGCAGCGCCTGGGCAGCGACGTCGGCGGCCTCCAGGAACTGGCCTTCTACGGCCTCAAGGGCATGGCCGCCTACGCCGAGCACGCCACGGTGCTGGACGTGGAAGACGACGGCGTCTACGCATTTGTGCATGAGACCCTCGATTTCCTCGCCGCCGATCCGGGCGATGTCAACGCATTGGTCGCCTGCGCGCTGAAGGTCGGCGAGGTGAATCTGAAGGTCATGGAAATACTCGACGCGGCCAACACGGGCCACTACGGCCATCCCGAGCCGACCCAGGTCCGCGTCACGCCGGTGAAGGGCAAGTGCATTGTGGTCTCCGGTCATGACCTGCACGATCTGGACCTGCTGCTCCAGCAGACCGAGGGCAAGGGCATCAACGTGTACACCCACGGCGAAATGCTGCCCTGCCTGGCCTATCCGGGCCTCAAGAAGTACAAGCACCTCGTGGGCAACTACGGCGGCGCTTGGCAGGATCAGGCCCGCGAGTTCGACGCCTTCCCCGGCGCCATTCTTATGACCACCAACTGCATCCAGAAGCCGCGCCTGAGCTATTCGAACCGCATCTTCACTTGCGGCCTGGTGCAGTGGCCCGGCGTGACCCA
>CAIUWO010000642.1 GCA_903902895.1 Candidatus Hydrogenedentota bacterium
GCAGCAGGATGGCCGCCAGAATGCCGATGATCGCGATAACCACGAGCAGTTCGATAAGGGTAAAGCCACGATTCTTCAAAGTATGTATTCCTTTTCGTCCTTGCCCGCCGTTGCGCCACCCTTGCCCGGCGTGGAACGGTTTGGGCAGTCGTACGCCATCTGCCATCATCTGGACATTATCGCACGTTCACGGCTTCCTGTAACCTTTTTTTTCATCTCACCCCACGGAACGCGGCTGGAAGCCGCGTCTACTTTCTGCGGCGTCTCGCCGTGGCCTGGGCTTGGGCACCGCAACAGTGGCTTGCAGTCCCTTTGCTCTTCAACTCCATGCCGCCGGGAAGGCACCAAAATGCACCGGCGGGGCGCCGGGGCGCCCCGCCGGGAGGAATGGACCGTTAAAGAGCCTGCATTTACAGGGTCAGAATGCCCACAAAAGTTGCCATGGCCTCGTTGGCCGGGGCGTCGCCCTGCCGGTCGTACTTCTTGAACTCGACATGGCCGTCCATATACAGCACATTGGCGCCGCCGGGGATATGGTTGAATGCGGAGGGGGAGGTGGACAGCTGGTCGAACATGACCCACACCGAGCTCTGGGCGACATTGGCGCTGCCGGCATTGTTGATGTCGGTGATCAGGAAGCGCTCAATGCCCTCGCGCAGCCGGTACACGGTGTTGCCGCCGCCGTTGCCGCTGCCGGCAGGCTCGTTCATGGCGGGGTCCGCCATGTTCGCATCCTTGTCCGCGCTCGGGGCGTTGCCGTGCGCCGAGCCGGAATAGTAGGCCGGAAGTGTTGACAGGTCGACCATCGTGTCCAGCACCGCATTGACCTGGCGCGGCAGGACCGCGGTGGACGGCATCTCGGGGGGCAGTGTCAGGCCCATCATCTGCAGTTTGACCACCGAACTGGCGGCCGTGACCAGTTCGCTGTCCGCGGCGCTCATGCTGGCGCGGTCGATAACCCAGCCGAGGTAGCCGTAGCTGTTGTCAATGGCGCGGGCGCAGTCCGAACCATTGGTGGGGGCATAGCCAAAACACCACTGACCGTTGAGCTTGGCATCGACGACCGCCTCGCTGAGCCCGGCCTTCGACGGGCAGAAGGCGATCATGGGGTCGGTCAGGTACTCGGGATAGAGCGTGAACGCGTTCGGACCGGCGTCAAGCACCCAGGTGAAGCCGCCGGTCTGCATGGCATAGTTTCCAAGCTGCATCGGCGGAAACCCGCCCTTGGCCTCGTTCGAGTACATCTTCAGCACCAGCCCCCACTGCTTCAGATTGTTCTGGCAGGAGGAGCGCCGCGCGGCCTCGCGGGCGCGGGCAAGGGCCGGCAGCAGTATGGCCGCCAGAATGCCGATGATCGCGATGACCACCAGCAGTTCGATCAGCGTGAAACCACGTCTCTTCATGACAATAATTCCCTTTAGTTTGCCGTGCCGCCCGCACTTGCCGTGCTGCCGCCTCACATCAGCGCAGACCGGCCGGGTCTTTTATAAAATCAATGGAGCCGCCAACACTCTACCACGGGACCCGCATTTCTTGTAATGGCCTAAGTCCCACGGCGGGTGCGTTGGATATGGGCCGGGGCTTTGGGATGGAGGTGCTGCTCTTCCGGGACCTTCTTTGTCTTTTGCCCCTTCGCCTAAACCGTATCCAGTTCGATGATTGTATCGACCGGATCGCGCTGGGCGGCAGGCATCGTGATCTCGAGGTGGTCCGGGGTTTGCGCCACCTTGGCCTCGCCGCCGGTGAGGACGCGGTGGGACGTGATTTTCGCCGCGAGTGCGCCGATGCGGAGCGTTTCACCGGGCCATTGCAGGATGTGGACCCACACCTTGCCGCCGTGGCTGGTGCATCCGCCCCATTCACCGTTGGGGATGGGTCCGCCGCGGGTGCCGTAAATGGTGTCGCCGTATTTGCGGAGCCATTCGCCCATTTGGTGCAGGATCTCCACCTGTTTGGGGTCGATCTCGCCGGTGGGCATGGGGCCGACGTTGAACAGGAGATTGCCGTCGCCGGTGACGGTCTGGACGAGCATGCGCAGGCATTCCTCGTAGCTGCGGGTGCGGCCGTCGGGCCGGTAGGACCAGCCGCCGCCGTCCTTGCACTCGGTCATGGTGACGCAGGATTCCCAGGCGCGGCCGTACTGGAATTTGCCGATGCGCTGCTCGGGGGTGTCGAAATCACCGTTGACCATGGGCACGAGGCCCGGCGCGGGCTTGTCGTCGGTGCCGCGGATGAAGCGCGCGGCCCGGTCGTTGATGAGGATGCCCGGTTGCAGCCGGTTCACCATGTCAAACAGTTCCTGGAACTTGTAGTCGCGCCAGTTGCCTGCGACGTGGTCGAACCACAGCACGTCAACGCGGCCGTAGTTGGAGAGCAGTTCGCGCACCTGGCCCCGGTAGAAGGCGTCGTACTTGCTGTTGTCGCCGACGAGATAGTCGGGATGGGTCCAGTCGCGGGTGGAGTAGTACCAGCCGAGTTTTAGGCCCTCCCGGTGCGCGGCGTCGGCAATCTCTTTGCAGAGGTCGCGCTTGAAGGGCCCGGCCATGATGCTGTAATCGGGGCGCAGTTCGGTGGGCCACATCGAGAAGCCGTCGTGGTGCTTGGTGATGAAGACAACGTACTTCATGCCGGCGTCCTTGGCCATGCGCATCCACGCGTCTGCGTCGAACTTCACCGGGTTAAACTGCCGGTACAGGTTGTCGTAGACCGCGGGCGGCACCACGGCGGTCTCGCTCGGGTGGTCGAAGGGATGGCCCGCGCGGGACCAGCTTATCTCCGTGCCGTTGACGCTGGCCGGTCCCCAGTGGACGAACAGGCCGAACTTGGCGTCGCGCCACCACTGCATGCGGGCGTCCTGTTCCCCGACGCTCTCCCCGGCCACGGAAGCCGCGGGAGCCTGCGGTGCTTTCGTTTCCGCGGCGGTGCCGCACCCGACCGTCAGCAGCAGCATTCCCAACGCAACGCCAGTGAGTTTCTTCATGGAACGGCCTCCAGTTTGACCCCAGTCTAAACAGCCGCGCAAGTCTTTTCAATACAGTTGTTTCCGGTGTGGCAAGAAAAAGGAAACACGCTGGGGAAAACACTGTCCTTTCTCCGGCAGGGGGACCGGAAACACGGCAGAGGGAGGCGGGATGCCATTTCGATGAGCGCAACGCTCCCAGGGTTTGTCCGAAACGCCTACGGGTTTCACCTCGAAAATACGGCCCTTCCGCAGTTCGATTCGATAAAAGCTTGAAACGGACCCCTGATTTTGTGTACACTACGGCACGGTGTTGAATGGGTTTCGCTGGTCTGATTCTTGATTGGCTCGCCCATTCGCTAGTGCTTCTTCAGGGCAGCCCTCGACGGCCTGCCGGACCTCCATGACAAGCCTTGGGGGACCAGCAGGCACTTCATTCCGGCTGCACTAACCCCAAACTTCGCAATCTCTTGCGAAAGGAGACCAGGTCATGCCTCAGGTTCCGATGCGCCAGATTCTTGATGAAGCCGCGAAGGGCGGATACGGCGTTGGCGCGTTCAACGTCAACAACATGGAACAGATTCAGGCGATTATGGAAGCCGCCGATGAGACCAACAGCCCCGTGATCATTCAGGCGAGCTGTGGCGCGCTGAAGTACAGCAAGATGATCTACCTGAAGAAACTTATGGAAGCGGCCGCTGAAGAGTATCCGCACATCCCGCTGGCCGTCCACCTGGACCACGGCCGCGACATGGCCACGTGCATGGAAGCCATCCAGCTTGGCTTCACGTCGGTCATGATTGACGGTTCGTTGCTGGCCGACGGCAAGACGATTGCAACCTACGAGCAGAACGTCGAGGTCACGAAGCGCGTGGTCGAGATCGCCCACATGTTCGGCGTGACGGTTGAGGGCGAACTGGGCGCGCTGGGCGGCATCGAAGACGGACACGGCGCCGGCCTCTCGGACGACCAGCTCCAGGACCACCTGACCAAGCCGGAACAGGCCGAAGAGTTCGTGGCGCTGACGGGCGTGGACGCGCTGGCGGTCTCCATCGGCACCAGCCACGGCGCCTTCAAATCCTCCAAGACGGACGCGAACGGCAACGTGCTGCCTCCGACGCTTGCGATGGACCGGATCCGCGAGATCCACAAGCGCATGCCGAACTGCCACATGGTCATGCACGGGTCGTCCTCGGTTCCCAAGGCGCTGGTGGACATCATCAACCAGTACGGCGGCAAGATGCCCGGCACGGCCGGAATCCCCGTTGAGAACATCCGCGAGGGCATCGACCACGGCGTGCGCAAGGTCAACGTGGACACGGACAGCCGCCTGGCGATGACCGGCGCGATCCGCAAGGTGTTCGCCGAGACGCCCGGCAAGTTCGACCCGCGCGACTATCTGAAGCCGGCCCGCGAAGCGGCCAAGCAGGTTTACCTTGACCGCATGGTGGCCTTCGGCCAGGCCGGCCACGCGGGCGACTACAAGCCGATGACGCTGGCCCAGGCGGCCAAGCTGTACACGAAGTAATTTCCCGGCCGCCACGCAAGGCGTGGCCCGGTTCTCCGTCTTGTTCCGGGCGGCCCGCCCCACCTGGGCGGGCCGCCCGGCCTTCTAAAGAACACGCGGCGCAAGCCCGAATGAAAGGACCCCTACTCATGTGCGGAATCGTGGGATACATCGGCGACAAGAACCCGGTGGAAGTGATCATGGCCGGCCTGCACCGGCTGGAATACCGCGGCTATGACTCGGCCGGCGTGGCCGTCGTCAACAAGGACGGGCTCGACTGCGTCAAGAGCGTCGGCAAGCTCAAGATCATGGACCAGAAGCTGATCGACCACCCGCTCGTCGGCCAGGTCGGCATCGGCCACACCCGCTGGGCCACCCACGGCGTGCCGAGCGAGGTCAACTCGCACCCGCACTTCAACGTCGCCAAGACCATCGCCGTCGTGCACAACGGCATCATCGAGAACTACTACGAGCTGCGCGAGCAGCTTCAGGCCACCGGCATCGTCTTCCGCAGCCAGACCGACACGGAAGTGATCGCCCACCTGATCGACAAGTACTACCAGGGCGACCTGTTCGCCGCGGTGCAGCGCGCGCTGAAGGACTGCGAGGGCGCCTACGCGATCGGCGTCATCTGCAAGGACAATCCCGACGTGCTTGTGGCCGCGCGCCACGGCAGCCCGCTCATCGTCGGCCTGGGCGAGAACGAGGGCTACATCGGCTCCGACGTGCCCGCCATCATGAAGTACACCCGCAACGTCATCTACATCGAGAACGGCCAGGTCTGCGAGATTACCCGCAAGGGCGTGCGCATCGAGGACATCGACGGCAATCCGGTCACGATGGAAGTCAAGGTCGTGGAGTGGGACGACGCGGCGGCGGAGAAGGACGGCTACCCGCACTTCATGCTCAAGGAGATCAACCAGCAGGCGGCGGTGCTGCGCAACACGCTGGCCGGCCGCGTGGACGACCATTCGGACGCCGTGCGCCTGACCGACATGAACATCTCCCTCGACGAGCTGAAGTCCTGCAACAAGATATTCATCGTCGCCTGCGGCACGGCGTGGCATGCCGGCATGGTCGGCAAGTTCCTCATCGAGAAGTTCGCCAAGGTGCCGGTCGAGCTCGACCTGGCCTCCGAATTCCGCTACCGCGACCCGATCATCCCGCCGCACAGCATCATGATCCCGGTGTCGCAGTCCGGCGAGACGGCCGACACGCTTGAGGCCATCCGCATCGCCAAGAGCCGCGGCGCCCAGGTGGCCGCGATCGTCAACGCGGTCGGCTCCTCCGTGGCGCGCGAGTCGCACGGCGTGGTCTACCAGCAGGCCGGCCCGGAAATCGGCGTCGCCTCGACCAAGGCCTACACCTCGCAGTGCATGGCCTTCGCCCTGTTCGCCATCTGGCTTGCCGAGACGCGCGGCGTCATGGACAAGGCCACGGCCCGAGAGATGATCGCGCACCTGCGCGCCATCCCCGGCAAGGTCGAGGAAATCCTCAAGGACCACGAGAAGGTCAAGGAACTGGCCGCCCGCCCCGAATACCGCGACGCCGTCGGCTGCTTCTACCTCGGCCGCAACGTCAACTTCCCGTCGGCCCTCGAAGGCGCGCTCAAGTTGAAGGAAATCAGCTACATCCACGCCGAAGGCTACGCCGCCGGCGAGATGAAGCACGGCCCCATCGCCCTGGTGACCGACACCTTCCCGGTGGTCTGCGTCGCCGTGAAGGGCGACACCTACGACAAGATGGTGTCCAACATCCAGGAAATCGCCGCGCGCAAGGGGCTCATCCTCAGCGTGGCGACCGTGGGCGACACGAGCATCCAGGCGCACAGCAAGGATGTCATCTACATCCCCGAGTGCTTCGAGGCCTTCAGCCCGATGCTTGTGGCCGTGCCGCTCCAGCTTCTCGCCTATTACATCGCCGTCAACCGCGGCTGCGATGTTGATCAGCCGCGAAACCTGGCGAAGAGCGTGACGGTCGAATAGCCAGTTTACGCGAGTGTGACCGAGAGGCAGCACAAGTTGTAAATTACGGCGCGCCGGAATGTAGTACTAGTTCCGGCGCGTCGGCTTTTTTTGGCGGGGCAACCCTAATGCGCCCGAATTCTGCTAGAATTGGGCAGGACATTTGACCGCCATGGGAAATTGCGGCCAGGCACATCAGGCAATTGCGGAGAAGCCGACGACATGGATGAGAAACTCCTTGCAGCAATGGCGGACGCCATGGTAAACGAGGTCCATCCGGAAGAAATCGTTCTGTTCGGGTCCCACGCCCGTGGTGACGCCCGGTCCGGCTCCGATTTCGATTTTCTGGTCGTGCTGCCCGATTCGGAGGAGACACTGCGCCACCGCCGCCACATCACGGGGAAACTGTACCGCAGTCTGTCAGCCTATCCGGTGGCCAAGGACATTCTTGTGTACACGCGCGCGGAAGTGGACCATTGGCGCCGGGTAAGCGGCCACGTGGTGGCCACTGGCCTGCTGGAGGGAAGGCGACTTTATGCCCGAC
>CAIUWO010000643.1 GCA_903902895.1 Candidatus Hydrogenedentota bacterium
CGACCGAAGGCCGAACCTTCTTATCCCTCCCCTTGGCAAGGGGAGGGCAGGGTGGGGTTCTCTGCCCGGTTAGACTACGAACTCATCGCCGTCGTTCAGTTCTTGAACGCTCACGCCGAATTGTTCGTATTGTTTCGGATACAGCGTGTGGATTGGAAACAGCTTCTTCGGCTGTAGTGTATCGACGAGGCGCTGCAACGTGGCCACCGGGGCGTGGCCGCTGGTGTGGATAATGTGCTTCTCAATTCCCATGGACTGAAGTTTGTCCACGAAGGACTTGGTCCGTCCCGCCTTCAGGTAGCCGGACCAGAGGGAATACAGCAGTACCGAACCGCCGATGCCGGAGATCTCTTTCAGGTCAAAGTCCATGGGCGGGCGGACATAGAGCATGATCTTGTCCAGCCTATCCGGCATGTCGTTACGGCTCATCTTGAAAGACGTTCTGGCAAAGCGGTTGATCAAGTCCCACCGCCCTTCCCTTTTCATGTGTTCCATCAGCCAATGGGGATACCACACACGGATGCCGGAAAGATTGCCAGGATAGGGCAACCGGCTACCGCCGCTGCATTGGCCCAGTTCCGCCAGCACGTGCGCCGTGTAGAAATCGAGCACCAGTTCCCGCTTCAACTTCAATGCCGCCTTGTAGAACGAAACGGCCCGGCTCACGTTCTGGCCGGACTGGTACACCAAGAGCGCCTTCGGAAAGTCTTTGTAGCTATCCACGACCTCGTCGGCAAGTTCCGGCTCTGTCTGCACCGTTTCTTCGGTGCGTCCGAGCATGGTGCCTTCCATGAGCAGCGCATCCACGCCGGGGGCGCACTTGTCCGCGATGATATCCAGTGTCTTGCCGCCGATATACCCATGCTCGCGGAAATCGCCGGAGTAGAAAACGCGCTTGCCCCCGGCCTCAATCTCGAAGGCAAAGGCCCCGAAGGAACTGTGGTCCACCAAATGCGGAATCACGCGAAAGGCCCCAACGCTGAAGGAACCCGGCCACGAGAACACAACCGGGTTGTTCAGGCGGGTCTTTGTCGGGGTGAAATCAGTGGTAATCGCGATAAGGCGCTTGGTGCCCTCCCCCAGATACACCGGAATCTCGGGATGAACATGGTTCAAGAATCCGCTATGGTCCTGGTGCGCGTGCGAGATGAGCAGCGCGTCCACCGAAGGCGTCTGCCATTCATACAACCCCGCAACATCGGGAAGCACCCCCTCGTCCAGCAACTCGGGCCCGGACAGACCCTCATACGGCCGAAAGTCCAATTCCGCGCCGCCCGGTTTCATCAGCGGTTTGCCCAAGTCGATGATGATGCGGCTCTCGCCGCAGGCGAGTTCCACACACGAACCGCCGATGACGTGGGTGCCCCGGTGGATGGTAATGCTAAATGGTGATGACACGTTCAAATGCTCCTTCCAGAATCATCGCAAGAATCGTCGGGCAGATCGCCCGCCGCCATGGAATAATGCTCGTCACATCTGAAGACCGCCTCGGATGCGGCAATACTGAACCCTTCCAGCACCATCATCTTTTCGGCGTCATTCTTCACAAACTGCTCTGAGCCGTAGATGTGAAATTTTCCGTCCCGCTTGGAGAACACCACCCGCCCTCTTGGCACTTGGTCATACTCATAGTCCATCAACTTTGGGTGCAACCATTGCTCAATGCCCCAAATGGTGCGGTGGTCCGAATGGATATTCACGAAATCGCCATAATCTTCACCCTTCGTGCAAGGGGTGCTTCTTCTGAGCAGAAAGCCTTCATGAATCCAAAATATTCCAACCTCGCCTACGCCAGCATCCTGCGCCGCCGCAATGCGTAAGTTTTCTTGATAGATGTCTTCCATGTGTTGTCTCATGAATTCTTTAAACTCTTCGTTCATCGTTGCCTTCTTTCCTATCAGACTTGTCCTGCGCCGCCCGGTTTTGCCGCAGGCGAGTTCCACACACGAACCGCCGATGACGCGAGTGCCCCGGTGGATGGTGATACTACATGGTGATGACACGTTCAGATGCTCCTTCCAGAATCATCGCAGGAATCATCGGGCAGATCGTCCGCTGCCATCGAATAATGCTCGTCAAATCTGAAGACCGCCTCGGACGCGGCAATGCTGAACGCTTCCAACACCATCTTCTTCTCGGCTTCATTCTTCACGAACTGCTCGGAGCCGTAGATGTGAAATTTTCCGTCTCTTCGCGAGAAGATCACCCTGCCGCGCGGGATCTGCTCATACTCAAAGTCTCTCAACTTGGGCACGATCCGTTGAACCGACCGCCAGAAGTCGTAATGGTTGGTCTTGCCGTTCACAAACTCCCCGTAGTCTTCCCCCTCCGTGTAGGGGATGCTCTCCGGAATCAGCATACCGTCATAAATCCAAAAAATCCCAACCTCGCCGATTCCGGCGAGCCGGGCGGCCTTTATCCCTTCTTGCTGCTGCTTAATGTTCTCAATGTTATCGTCGCTCATTCTTGCCTACCCCTCTTCCATATTTCCTGCGCGCCACTTTCGTGTGCGTGAATATGGAGCCCGTCGCTATAAGTTCGTATTAGGGCCTCGACAGGAG
>CAIUWO010000644.1 GCA_903902895.1 Candidatus Hydrogenedentota bacterium
CCTCGTTCGGTGTCTTATTGAAAGGTGTCCCGACATAAAAATGCGGGCCAGACAGAATCCATTCATTGGGGTCTTCCGGGTATCGCGTCTCCCGGCGAATAATACCGTCTCTTTGCATTGCATTCTCGTCAAACATAACGGTGGCAAAATACTCATCTTCCAAATCACACATTCGCCGCGGTTGGTCTGCAAACTTCTCCAACACGCATACGAGTTCTTCGCTGTGGACCACGGGCAATCGTGCCTGTAACGGGGGGGTTCCGGGGTCGTCGTAGAGTTTGGCGAAGAGGGAAAGTCGGTCGTGGTTGACTTGGACAATGCGGTTCCGGTGCGGACGCAGGTCCCAATTGGACTGATGGTCCTTGATTCCGGGAATCACACCGTTTCCATCATGTACGTAACACCCATCTAGTGTGACAGGGCTAAAGAGGTTGTTGCACAGAGCAAAGGTGGCCGCCTTTCCCTCGGCTCCATAGACGTTGATGCTGAATTTCATTAGGCCGTGATCATTTGTCTGAAATAGCGTGAAGACATTTTGAAATTGGTAGTGCCCACGCAGTCGTACATACAGGGCCTTCCGCAATACGCCGCCCCTAGAGTCATCATATACCCCTTCAGGATGTAGGAAACTTGTAATCCCACGGGGCGACCCAATCTCCCATGCCCGAGTAATAAAGCACTTGTAGAGGTTGGCCTTCATTCCCACCAAGAGCGGGTAGTTCTGAGTCGCGTTTAGGAACATCTGTGAACCAGCTTGCCCCTCGAATTCGGCGAGATATTCACGAAGCCTTCGCGGTCCCTCTAGCGCCGTCTTCCGTAGATCGCTGGCCTGTTTTGCGGACAGATTGCGGAGTGCAATCAGTGGGTCGCTGTCAGCGAGCACACCAGCCTCATCGAAGCTCACCAATACCCATGGTGGATTTCCAAGGATGAGGTCGAATCCGCCGTTGTCGGCGAAGACCTCAGCGAAGCGGAGTTCCCAGTGGTGGAACCGCATGCCTGTGGCAACGTTGGCAACGATATTGAAACGGTTCGCCTTCTCATTCGTACTTTTGCAGAGTTCATCTACGTTGATGCGTCCAAACTTCTCAACAAACTCGCGATGCTCCTTACTGAGAACCTCGTCGGGGCCGATTCCCAGCATAAGGTTTCCATCAACCTTCCCGGTCAAGGTGCCTTTGAGAATGGTCTCGATGTCCATGAGGAACACATCACGGGTGGGCAGCAGGCCGGACTGCTCGATGGGCCAGAACCAGAGGGCGCACCAGTAATCCATGATAAGCTTGAGGCGGCGGTAGGCCGTATAGGGGCGTTCCAGTTTCGCGACAACCTTGTCCTGTTCCTGAAAGAGGCGCGGGTTGGGCGTCACTCTAGGCTGTCCCCACACCTCCGCGGGTTGGTTGGTTTCGTTAACGGCTTCCCGACGTTCCCGGATCACCTGTTTCCAGAGGTCATCAATGGCGTCGCTCAGCGTGACCAGTTTGTCCGTGTCATAGTGGTCAAAGGGGGCACAAAAGTCCTTCCGCCACTCCTTGATCCGCTTCACGTGGTCGGGGACAAGTTCCTTGATGACCTTGTCGGAGTCGAAATCAGCCATGCCGCTATCGGGCAGGAGGAAATGGTAGACCGTGTCCTTGGGGCGTTCCTTCCATTCCGGCCCTATGGGGATGTGCTCGGGGACCATGCTGAGCCAGTTGGACTTGGCGCTCTTGCCACGGAGTTCAGGAGCCTTGAATACCTGGCGGCGGCAGCCGATGAGGCTGTTTCCCACGGCGAGCCGCAGGCCGAACCAGGGGCATTTGGAGCCGCGGTGAATAGTGTTGAGCCACAGGGAGGTGCGGGCTAGTTCGACGGCGGTGGGGTTTAGGTCCACGCCATGACAGTTGTGGGTGGCCAGGTAGGCCTTCACCTTCTGCCGCTCATGGGGATAGTCGGACGGGGGCACCTGCTGGCCCAGTTCCTTCTGCTTCCGTTCCAGGTAGGCATCGGAAAGCTGGTTCACGGCTTCATTGATGAAGGCGGCGGAGCCCATGGCGGGCTCGCAGATCCGGAGCCTGAGAATGTCGTCTGCGGACTTGTCCTTCAGGAGTTCCTTGAGGCTGTACTTCACCACGCACTGGGTAAGGCATTCGGGGGTGTAGTAGGAGGCGGACTTCTCCCGGTTGCGCCCGGCCAGGCGGAATATGAAGGAGCCCCGTTCATAGGACTTGCGGCGCATGCGGCCCGGCTCGCCCCCCTCGATCTCCTCCATCACGAATTCGTCTTCCACGTACTTGCTGATGTCGGATTCAGGGACGAAGTAGGACTGCTGGGTTTCGTCGGTGGCCTTCGCGTCTGCGGGTTTCACCTCGTACAGCTTCTGCTGGGCAAAGAAGCCCGTGTAGGACAGCAGACCCTCGTACACGGCACCAAGCTGGTTGATCCCGAGTTGGGCGTAGCTGATGCGTCCCCGTTCCTTGCGGCGTCCCCGTGTGCCCTTCCCGCCCTCACGGGACAGGGACAGGAGCTGGATCACTTCCTGCAACACCACATTGCGAAACCTGACCGAGGACAGCAGGGGCGTCTTCTTGAGGTCAAAGAGGGGGCTGTCCAGCGCCTGAATGGAGAAGCCATGATCCAGGTATGCCATGGGTTCCGGCGTGTCCATGGGGGCGAATGACTTCTTCGTCGCCTCATGGCCCAGGTCGACCTGTTCGGGCCGGTTACCCTGCAAGCCAGGATCGTTACGGCCCGCTTCAGTGGTCGCCAAGTCCGCCTGCACGGGGATGGCCACGCCAAAGTCCAGGGAGTCGCCCTGCACTCCGGTGAGCCCCGCCATCATCAACTGCTGGGGATCGTGGCCCTTGTTGACGATGGTAAACAGATTGCGGAGGCTCTCGTCGAAGTAATACCCGTTCTGGGCTTCCTCTGTGGTCAGGGGGACCTGTTCCAGGTCGCGGAGGGACTCCAGGCTATAGCCCATGCG
>CAIUWO010000645.1 GCA_903902895.1 Candidatus Hydrogenedentota bacterium
ATACGCATCTCGGGCGACAAGCTGTTTTACATCTATCCCGACAAGGACCAGGTGGACACGGTCAAGCGGTTTTAGCTTCCCGCCCCCCGCCGGGGGGGGGCGCGGTGCCGGTCTCACAGGGGCGGCGCTACGGTTTGGGAGGCTGCTCCCCGGTATGGGTGAGAACCAGTTCAATACCTGTGTCGCGGGCATTCTTGTCCATAGGGTAACGGATTTCCAGGCCATCCGCGTTTTCGGAGATGACGGGCGCGGGCAACTTGGTGTTGACCTTCACGTCCAGCCCCGGCAAATGCCATTGTCCGGGCCCCACGGCACCGGCGCGCGCGCCCGGCGCGTGCACCTCAAATTGGACGCTGTCGCCCATCTTCAGGCCGTAGTACTTGGTGCAGTGTATGGTCAGGGTGTTGCTCCCGGCGGTTGCTTTGACGCCGAAATCGCCGCGCAGGCGCATCCAGCAAGTGCCGCCTTCAGGGCCGACCCAGTGCGCCGTGGCCGGGTGGGCCTGTTCGGGGGAGTCCTTGAACGGCGGCGTGACGCCGCCGCCAATCATGAGGTCCTTTGACAGCCATGCGGTGGCCACCCTTTTGCCGCCGTAGCCGATGGGCCGGCACAGTTGCCGCTCACCCTGGAATTGCCGCAGCTGTGGCAGGATTTCCGGGGGCGGCTCCCGGCGCACAAGGGCGTAGGACGGGATGGAGAAGCGTTCCCCGTCCTTGGCGGCCGGGGCCGTGGCGCTGGGCAGCGGCGCGAGGTCTTCGGGCACGCAAAAGGCAATCCACACACCGGCGAGCGCGACATACTGCCGCATGTCCATGCCGTAGGCGCGGTCAAAAGGCCCGCACAGGTTGCGCAGGCCGGGATGGTAGAACGCGGCGATGTCCCGCCAGAATCCCGCCTCCATCTCCTCCGCCATGCCGGCCATTTCGGGCGTGACCGGGTGCGTGCGCCAGAGGCCCAGCCCATACAGGTCCACCCCGCCGTAGGTGGGTGAATTGTACTCGTCAAAAGACCCGTTCTTCTTGAAGTTTCGGTAGATGGTCCCGGCAAGCCTGCCGCCGTGCTTGCGCCATGCCGCCACGTCAAAGCGCCGGCCCGCATAACCCAGCAGGTGGGCGCTCATGAGCGCAATGTTGGAATACTGCGGCCGAACGCTGCGCTCATGGTCGCCCTCGGCGGCGCGCCGGATACATTGCTCCAGCAGGACGATGCTCGGACTATCAAGCAGGGAACCGAACTCCTCCAGCAGGAGAATCTCCGCGGAACCAATGAATTCGCGCCAGTTTGGGTCAAGGCTGGGCTCGGCGTGTCGGCCGGGAAGCGTGGAACGGTCTTCGGCGCCCCCGGGCCAGGTGCCGTGGTCGGAACTGTCCGGAGCGTCCACCTGGACGCGCGCCAGGGCCTCAATGATCCGGCGCACCCGCACCGTGTCGCCGGGGCCGTTGCGCAACATAAGCCCCACGGCGTACTGCGCCGAGGCCCGGGTGCCGTGCCCTCCCCGTCCGCCGACCAGTCCCGCCTCCTCATCCCACTGGCTGTCCATGTATTGCATGGCGGACGCTGTCAGTTCTCGCACCAAGGGCGGCAGGGAGGCCATGGTTTTCGGAGATTGGCCGTCCTGCGCGGCGGAAGACAGGGCGAACAGAAGGAGCAGGGCTCCACCCTTGAGGATGTTGAAGTGTCTGGACACACGAGTTCTCCCGGCAATTGCGGCTGGAAACGCGAATGGACACTGGACCACGGGAACGGGCCGCCGGTTTTGCCCGGGAGATAATGAAACTTTGCCTGTTTTCCGGCGGCTACTCCACCGTAAGCAGCCCGAAGGCGGCGGCGAAGCCGCCATTGACCGGCGCGGGGCCCAGCTTTTGGTATTTCATGAACTCCACATGCCCGTCCATGTACAGCACGTTTGAGCCGCCGGGGATGTGGTTGAACAGGCCCGTATTGGTCGAAAGCTGGTCAAACATGACAAAAACCGAACTCTGCGCCATGTTCGCGGCGCCGGCGTTGTTGATATCGGTGATAAGAAAGCGCTCAATGCCCTCCCGCAGGCGGTACACCTTGTCGCCGCCGGAATTGCCGTTGGGCACGCTTACGTCCAGGTCCTGGTCTGCCTTGGGAAAGATGCCCTGCAGCGCGCCGTTCAGATACTGGACCACGGTTGGGTCCAACCCGCCCCCGGAATTGGTCGCCAGGGCCTCCAGCATCGATGCGGCCTGAATCGGCACGGGGGCGTTGATGTCGGGCGGGGCATAGCCGCTCAGCATGGACGAAATCAACGACAGCAGGCTGAAAGAACCCACGGCGGCCTGGGGATCGGTGGCATTGCACCGGTCGAGTACCCAGCCCAGATAGCCGTAACTTGCGTCAATGGCACGCCCGCAGCCCTGACTGTCGTCCGAGGTGTATCCGAAACACCACTCGCCGTTCGTCCCCTTGGCGGCCTTCAGATGGGCCGCAAGCTTCGCGTCCGACGGGCAGAACGCGATGGCCGGGTCTGTCAGATACTCGGGGTAAAGGCAGAAGGAGTTCGGGCCGGCCTCAATGGTGCCGGTCGGCGTGCCGTCCTGCTTCAGGTAGCCGCCGGCCTGCAGCGGGGGAAATGAGCCCTTGGCCTCGTTGCCGTACATCTTGAACACAAGGCCCCATTGCTTGAGATTATTCTGGCAGGCGGCGCGCCGCGCCGATTCACGGGCGCGCGCCAGCGCGGGCAGCAGAATCGCCGCCAGAATGCCGATGATGGCGATGACGACAAGCAGTTCAATGAGGGTGAATCCGGACCGGTGTGCAATCTTCATGATTCCTGCCTTTCCTGTCTGGTGCGGCCTGCCCGCAAACTGGAAGCGCAGGCACGCGTTACTTTAAGTTTAGCCCGATCACGAACCACACACATCAGGAAATGTCCCTGAGCGCGGTCCTACTCATTTGGCTAAAACAACGTCAGACTGCAAAAGATTCACCCTGGGGCCGTGGCCGGGGCAAAAACCGGCCGCCCGGCGGCGTCTCAATCGAACCGGTTGGGCACACAGGCGGGGCCCTGGCCACCTCAGTGCATAGGGGAACCTGCCTCGCGCCCTTGGAAGTATTCGGTCAGCGTCCTTCCCACCCTGGGAACGCCAATCTCCCGATTGGCATACTGTCCCGAGGCCAATCAGGAGATTGGCGTGCCCAGGAAAGAACAGCATGCGCAACGCGCCTCAGCCCGCGCCCTCGACTATCGCTATCTCTTCCGCCGTCAGCCCGTACAGCGCGTACACCAGTTGGTCGATCTCTTGGTCCGTCGAGGTGATCTGGCGCCGCAACAGTTTCCGTTCGTGCTCCGTCGTCGCCTGCGGCAACTGCTTGTGCAGTGTCAGCATAGACCGTCAATTGCGGGCATCTTCAATCCCCCATCGAGGGGGGTGCCGCGAAGCGGCGGGGGGTGTATGGCTTCCGATGCTTGCCCAAAATGCATACACCCCCTGGCCCTTCGGGCCACCCCCCTCAAGGGGGGACCTAAGAACGCCGCCGCGCCGAGTGTTTGAGTAATCAACCCGCGCCCTCGACTATCGAAATCTCTTCCGGCGTCAGGCCGTACAGCGCGTACACCAGTTGGTCGATCTCGTGGTCCGTCGAGGTGATCTGGCGCTGCAACAGTTTCCGTTCGTGTTCTGTCGTCGCCTGCGGCAACTGCTTGTGCAGTGTCAGCATCCGCTCCGCCAGCATGACCACGCGGTCGCGTTGAGGCTTTTCGGGCATGACAATCGGCACACTCTCGATATACTGCTTCGAGAATTTTATGTAGCCGCCCCTCAGATTGGTGCTCTGCGCCTTCACTATCCAGCCAAAGAGTGCAGAGTTCAAAATCGCCAGAAGATACTTGATCGGGACTGAGTCATCCTTTGGGCGTATGCCGTAGAATGGGCCGCTTCCCCCACCAGTCATGCACAAGCCCTGGTCGTCGTAAAGGACGGTGGGCCTTTGTGCCGTAACTTGGATAATGAGCTTCTCTGAATCCATTTGCGCCAAATTCTGTGAGCGCCCGAATGCATACCAGCGCTCATGGTGCCACTTGCCATTCTCCCGGTCCATAAGGGTGCTTCGGTGCGACGAAAGATACGACCAGCCTTTTGGATACGCGACTCTCAGCTTATCAGCAGATAACAATTGGGGCTTGCCAGAGCGAACTTCGTACGGGAAAACGAGCCGCGCTGAGGGGCGCGGCGGCACGTAGGCCCCAAGAGCACCCGTCAGCAAGAATGGTCGGGCCAAATCTTTCTCAATGTCCGCGTCAAGCGGAACGACAAAAACTCCGTCCGCACCGGTCACAAGTCCCTGAAAGATCGATGCCATATTTCCCAAAGTGGCGTGAGCCCCATGCAAACGATCTAGAATCGCCAGCCCGCTGCCTGCGGTAAGGTTCCACTCCGCCTCAGTGATCTTACTGGCCTCGATAGCCCCGCTATTTCCTGAACCGTCCACGCGCCACGCAGCCAAATCATCCACCTTCAGGAAGTGGCACACCTCGGCACGCGCCTTGTCCAAGAACAGCAGGCAGGTATAGGTTGTCGCCCCGCTGAACACCTGCTGATCGCCGAAGTGCACAACCTGGGCCAGGTGCTTTCCCTCAGCGATGAGCGCCCGCACCGGCGCGCCGTACTTGGCGTTGAAGAACTTGTGCGGGCAAATGAATCCCATGCGCCCGGTATTGCTGAGAAGTTGCAGGGCCTTTTCGATGAAGACGACGTAGATGTCATAGTTGCCCTGCGAGCCCGCCTTGTAGAGGGTCTTGTAAAGTTCGACTTCCTTGGGCGCCCACTCCTTCATGGTCTGAATGCGGATATATGGTGGGTTCCCCACCACGGCGTCAAACCCGCCGTCCGTGGCGATGAACGGAAACTCCTGTTTCCAGTCGAAGGCGTTGATGCGGAACATTTCCTCCGCATCAAACGCGTCGGTCTGCTGGCCGTGGTAGAAGTCGGGGCCGATGAGCGAGTTGCCGCACTTGATGTTGTTGTCGAGGTCGGGCAGGGCGCGTTCGTGGAAGAGTCCGGCTTTGAGGCCGAGCGTGCCGGCCGTTTCGCCCTCCAGCACTTTGAGCAGCAGGGACAGCTTGGTAACCTCGACGGCCTGGGGGTCGATATCGACGCCGTAGATGTGTTCGAGCAGGATGCGCTTGCGCTCGGGGATAGTAAGGGCGTAGTCGTTTTCGGCGTGCTGGCGCAGTTTGGGATTCTTGCCCTTGCACAGCTTTTCGGGTTTGGCGGTCAGGTAGCTTTTGAGGTGCCAGTCGAGCAGGAACTGGTAGGCGACGATGAGGAAGGAGCCGGAGCCGCAGGCGGGGTCGAGCACGCGCAGGGGCGCGGCACCGGGCTTGGACCCGTCGATGTCGGCGGGCGTCTCGCCCTCCAGCAGTTTGCCGACG
>CAIUWO010000646.1 GCA_903902895.1 Candidatus Hydrogenedentota bacterium
ACTCGTTCGCGAAGTGGCACTTCGCGGCGCCCGGGCAAGGCCCCGGCGAAGAAAAGCGGCGGCATGGCCGCACGCACTCAAAAAGGGCGGCCCGCACTTCCGCTTCTCCACCATCCCCGCCACCCGTCCACCATCTCCGCCTGTCCGTCATCCCGCCTGTCCGTTATCCCCGCGAAAGCGGGGATCCACGCCCTTACACGGGCGACTTGCGCGTCCTCGTGGATTCCCGCCTTCGCGGGAATGACGGAGAAGACCGCGCATTTTTTCGTCCAATCTACAAGTGGACAGATGCTAATGTGGGGCAGACATTCCTGTCTGCCGTCTTCGCTGGCTCCTGGCTCCTGGCTCCTGACTCCTGAATTCTGAATTCTGACTCCCGACTCCTACCGTACCGGTCCCGCGTGCTTGGCCGTCTCTTCCGGGAAATCCGCGTCGCCCGGCGTGGGGCCAAACGAATTGTCGTGTTCAAAACACGTCGCCCTGCGGTCCTGCGCGGCATTGTTGTAGTTCATCGGGTTCTTCATATGATGCAGCACATTGCCCGTGATTTCGATATAGCCGCTGCCCTCGTCGAGATAAATGCCGCCGGGTCCGCCCGGTCCGTTGTCGTGAATGTAATTGCCGCGAATGACCGTGCCCGGCTGGTTCCCCAGCGTGTAGACGCCGCCGCCATCGTCGCGCTTCTGCATCACGTTGTGGATGTGGTTGTACTCGATGCGGTTCGCGCCCGCGGGCGTCGGCGTCGCATAGGTGTACGGAATCGGATAGGCCCCGCCGCCCACATCCTCCTCGCCCCAGCCCCAGCCCACCGAAATGCCCGAATAGGGCAGGTCATGGATCTCATTGTTCGAAATCACCGTGCCGTTCGCATAGCCCACAAAGATGCCCACGCTTCCCTCGAACTCCACCCCGCAGTTGCGGATGGTGCAGTTGGTGATGACGTTGTCGCGGACGATATCTTTGGGGTCAGTGGGATGGTGATCCCGCGTTGTCACATCGCCGATTTGGATGGCGGACCCGCCGATATCCTCAAAGATGCAGCCATCAACCACGATTCCCCGGGAGCCGCGTTGCATATCCAGACCCGCTCCAGGAAACCGTGTGAAGGTGCAGTGTACGAACCGACAGTCTCTTGCGTTGTATAACAAGAAGGCTGCGGGACTGCGTAAATACTCATTGTGAAGCGTGACTATTGCACCGTCCCGTTCGAATATTTTCCCAGGATCGAAAGTAAAGTTCGCCTGAACATCCATATGGGAGTTGTCCCCCGAGTCCAAAACCGCATCGGCGAAAGTGACCCCCTCGATCCAAAGGTTTCGCGTCTCGATAAACTGGTTCCCCTCAAATGCAAGTATGGACTGAACCGTATTCATGTCTTCACCCTCCCGCGGCATGTAGATGAGTTCCCTGTCCTTCTCGAAGAAGTAATATTCGCCAGGTTTATCCAGTAACTCGTACGCATTCTCAATATATGCGGGATACTCAATCCGCACACCTTCCTTGTGCAGACCGATGTAGAACGCTGGCTGCTGCATGACGGCAATAAAATGGCCGTCAGCGTCCCTCTCAAAACGGCTTACGCCGCAGGTCATATGCCCCCAGGAGGTGAAGTATCCAAGCATGATGTCTTCAGGGCGCCCCCAACCCGCCATGCTGTCGTCAGGCAGCCTGTATCCTGCCACGCCATCAATATGTTCGACATCGCCCCAGACGGTGGCCCCCTCAGGAAAGTTGCCCCGTGCCCGTTGGGCACGTTTTCCATTCACGAAAAGTTGGAATTGGTACCCCCCGCCACCAACGAACGTTGTCGCGTGCCATTGGCCGTTCCGAAGGGATTCCCACTTTGTTACCAGGTTTCCGTTGCTTATCGTCACCTTGTCGCCGGGCCACGCCCGAATATACAAATGGCGTGCCCAGTTCGAGTTGGGAAAAGACCAACCACGCGAATAGGTGCCTGCATGCAGCCAAATACACACATCCCCCGACTTGCCGCCCAGAAGCTTATTCGCCCCCCGGATCGTTGCCACGGGCTTCTCCAGCGTCCCAGTATTGTCATCCGAACCTCCGGGCGACACATGAACGCACTGCTCCTCCGGCAGGTCGGGAAACACCGTCGGCGGTACGCTGGGCAACTCAAGCGCCAACCGCGCCTCTGTCACAGTCACGGCTTCGGTACCGGGGTTGCGCAGTTCGACCGTGTTCTCACCCGGACGCACTGCGGTGGCGGAAGGAACCTCGCCATTGAGCTTTGCCTCGACGCCATCTGACGCTTCACATGTGAAGCGGACTGCCGTGATTTTATCAAGGCTGGAAATCGCGGGACATACACCCCCCGCCATAGGCGGGGCGGGGGGTGTATGCCCTCCACGGAGACCCAGGTTTTCGTCAACGACCGCCCTTGGCAGGGTCAGCGGCAATGTCTTGCTCTCGCCGGGCTGGAGCGTGACGGGCAATAACGCGGGGATGTCGATGTCGGGCATACGGTTGGTGCCGTTGATGAGGGGGAACTCAAGCGTGTTGCAGGTCAGCAGCGCGGGGTCCTTCAGTTGGGGCACCCAGGACCAGGGCGGGGCTTCCTGCGTTTCGCGCCAGCAGGGGAAGTTGAAGAGGTAGATGCCGTCGGCACCCGATTCATAGAGGCCGAGCGCGGCGGCGTGGAGTGTGGCTTCGGTATGGGGTTTGCCGCTGTAGCCGAACTCGATGCAGCCGTAGATGGGCACCTTGGCGTCGCCCATGGCCGCGCGCATTTCCCCGATGGGCATGGAGAAGTCGGAGGCGAGGAAGGGCGCGGCGGTGACGAAGTCGACCAGCTTGCGCTGGGTCCAGTCCACGAGGTCGACGCCGAGCGCGTGGCATCCGGCCATGCTCGACGGGATGCGCACGGACACAAGCACAGGCCGGCCCAACCGTTCGGCCAGTTCGTTGGCCTTGAGCTTGACGGCGGCGACCACGTCGCTGAGCATGCCGCGGTTGGTCCAGACCTTCTCCGCATCCCCCGACAGATGGCGCGGGAAGCGCATCCAGTCCAGTTCGATGCCGTCGGGCCGGTACTTTTCCAGCAGTTCGCAGACCTGCGCCACGGCGCGGTCCTGCACCTCGTTGCGCGAATAGTCGAGACACTGGGCCATCTGGTTGTCCAGGGGCGCACCGGGCTCGACGCGCCAGTCGGGGTGGGTGCGCCAGAAGGCGCACAGGTCGGGGTCTTTCTTGTCGACATTCTCCACCTCATTCATGCGGTAGGTGATGAACACCTCCATCTTTCGGGTCTTCAATTCCGTGAGGAACAGACCAAAGGGGTCCTCGCCCGCCTTCACCAGTTCGGGCAGCGCGCCGCGCTGCGACATTTCCTCCAGGTCACTCGGATACATCATCTTCTGGATGCTGTTCGGACAGAGCAGGTAGGTAGTCACCGCGTCGGGGCATTCCGCCACACGGCGCTTGACCATCTCCGGCGTGAGGTCGTCGCGCCAGAACATATTGGTGCCGTCGTTGTTGACGAGCAACCGCTTGGGGAAGAAGGCCGACTCCCCGGCGGAGGCCGTGAGAGCGGCGGCAAGCACGGGCAGGCAGGCCAGCAACAGCGCGAAAGGCTGGAGGATTCTCATCGGAACACCTTTC
>CAIUWO010000647.1 GCA_903902895.1 Candidatus Hydrogenedentota bacterium
CCAAACGCCTGCGCCGCTTCCAGATTCACATCCGAAATCGCCGCCAAACGCGCCCGCGGAATCCGGTACGCGAGGTGTTCCCCGTGCACCTTGCCGATGCGGCCGACGCCGATAAGGCCGAGATTCAATTGCTTCTGTTCCATGTCACAACTCCAGTGTTTTCAGGTAATCCCGGTTTCTGCGTGCGCTTTCCTTGGGCGCGCCCATGCCTGGCAGGACGTCCTGCTCGACGGTGATGAATCCGTTGTAGTCCCGGCCGCGCAGCCATTGCGTGGTCCAGGGAAAGTCCACACAGCCCTTACCCAGTTCGCAGAAGACGCCCTTGCCCACGGACTGGAAATAGTCCCAGCCTTCGGCGGCGGCCTGTGCCGCCACTTCGGGCGCGCAGTCCTTGTAGTGCATGTGGACCATCCGGTCGGCGAAACGCTCCAGACCCGCGCGAGTCTGGCTGCCGTCGCGGTCACCCGCGCCGAACGCAAAGTGGCCGGTGTCGAAAACGAGACCCAGCAACTCGGGGCTGGTCCGTTGCAACAGAGCGTCAATCTCGTCGGGCGTCTCCACGTAGCCCGCGCAGTGGTGGTGAAAGCCGACGGGCAGCCCCGTGGCCTCGCGCACCGCGCGTGCCACAGTTTCCACACCCTTGGCGAAAAGTGCCCACCCCGCGTCGCACAGTCCCATGGCCGCCGTCACCCGTCCGGCATTTTCCGTGCGCTGCGCGACACTGCCGTTGTCATCGGCGAGGATGATCATGGGCGCATGGTCCGGTGACGCCGCGCCGGCCAGCAGCCGGGCCACGCGCACGGCGGCCTCCGCACCGGCCGCGTGCGCGGCCTCGCTGCAAAAGCGCACCGGCACAAAGGCGCCGACCATGGTGAGCCCGCGCGGTTCCAGCACCGCGCGCAGTGCGGCGGGCTCGGTGGGCATGAAACCCCAGTCACCGAATTCGGTGCCGCAGTAGCCCGTCTCCGCCAGCTCATCAAGCATGCGCTCACAGGTGAGCGGCTGCCCGCCCAGTCCCTCGAATTCCAAACTGCCCCATGAACAGGGCGCGTTTCCGAGACGTATTGAAGACATAAGAACCATTCCTTGGGTCCGAACCTATCTCGCCGGCATTGCCCACCCCGTCATTGCGAGGAGGGCTTCAGCCCGACGCGGCAATCTCTTGTAATCATGGCCGCGCAGTCCAGACAATGGCGAGCAAGAGATTGCTTCGCTTCGCTCGCAATGACGGATCAACCTCGTTCCCAAGTTGCACTTGGGAACGCACTTGCCCGCGAAGTTTATCCGCCTTGGCGGGTTGCACTTCGCAATATCGGTCTAAAACTTCCGGCTCCACGCCTTCGGCCAGCGCTCCACCACCACCTTGGTCTCGGTGAAGAACTCCACCGCGTGCTCGGCCTGGCCGTGGAGGTCGCCGAAGAAACTGTCCGCCCAGCCGCTGAACGGGAAGAAAGCCATCGGCGCGGCGACGCCGATGTTGATGCCGACGTTGCCCGCCCGCACCTCGGTGCGGAACTGCCGCGCCGCGGCGCCGCTGGCGGTGAAGATGCAGGCCATGTTGCCGTAGGCCCGGTCGTTGACCATGGCGATGCCCTCTTCCAGCGTCTCGGCGTGCATCAGGCTGAACACGGGTCCGAAAATCTCCGTCCGCGCGATCTCGCCCTGGTGCGGCACGCCGTCCAGCAGCGTCGGAAACACGAAATGTCCCTGCTCGTAGCCCGGCACTTTCTGCCCGCGCCCGTCCACCAGCGGCCGCGCGCCTTCGCTCTCGGCCACGCCGATAAGGCGCTCGATGCGCGCCTTGCTCTCGGCGCTGATCACCGCGCCCGTCTCCGCGCTGTCGTCCAGTCCGTAGCCCACCCGGCGCGCCCGTGTCGCCTCGCTGAAACACTCTCGAAAACTCTCCCGCGCACCGCCGATGGTGATGCCCGTGGACAGCGCAAGGCAGCGCTGTCCCGCGCAGCCATACGCCGAGTCGGACAGGATGCGCGTGGCCGTTTCCATGTCCGCGTCGGGCATGATCAGCACGGGGTTCTTGGCGCCGCCCTGACACTGCGCGCGCTTGCCGTTGGCCGCGGCCCGCGCGTAAATGGCCCGCGCGGCCGGGGTGGACCCCACCATGCTGATGGCGCGGATGTCGGGGTGATCCAGAATGGCGTCCACCGTGTCTTTCGCGCCGTTCACCAGCTGCAGCACGCCCGGAGGCAGGCCCAGTTGGTCGACCAGTTCAAACACGCGCTGCTGGGTCACGGGACACTTCTCGCTCGGCTTGACGATAAAGCAGTTGCCCGTGGCCAGTGCGTAGGGCAGGAACCAAAACGGGATCATGGCCGGGAAATTGAACGGCGCGATCATGGCCGCCACACCGATGGGCTGGCGGAACATGTGCTCGTCGATCCCCTGCGCGATGTCCTCGTTGTTGCGCCCCTGCATGAGCATCGGAATCCCGCAGGCCACCTCGACGTTCTCGATGGCGCGCCGCAGTTCCCCCACGCTTTCCCGGTGGGTCTTGCCGCATTCCTCGGTGCAGGAACGCGCCAGCCCGTCCAGGTTGTCCTCCATCAGCCGCTTGAGCTTGAAGAGAAACTGGATGCGGTCGGGCGCCGGCACCCGGCGCCATTCCCGGAACGCCGCCGCCGCCGCGCGGGCCGCCGCGTCCACCTCCTCCGCGGGGGAGAGGGACGCGTCCGCGATGTGCTCCGCCGTGCCCGGATTGATGACGGGAAGATATTCCGCCGCCTTCGAGGCGACCCATTGCCCGTTGACGTAATTCAGCAAATGCTTGGACATGCCATTCTTTCCCTCGCCGTGTACGGCGCGCAATTTGTTCGGTCATTGCGAGCGAAGCGAAGCAATCTCGTGCGGCGAAATTCCGCCATTGGCCGGCACGAGATTGCTTCGTCAGGCAGAAGCCCTCCTCGCAATGACGAGATTATGCATTCCTCTTACAGGTAATACCGCTCCGTGGCGCGCATTTTCTCCCATTCCTTGCGGGCGGCGCGCACCGACTCCATTTCGCTGACCTCCGCCACGGGCACGTCCCACCAGCTGTCGTAGCCGGGCACGTTCACATAGCGGTCGTTCTGCACATAGATGACCGTGGTCTTTTCAATCGTTTCCGCCGTCTTGATGGCCGCGGCGAAATCGTCGTAGGTCTTGCATTCGATGACATGCGCGCCCAGGCTGCGGGCGTTGGCCGCGAGGTCCACCGGCAGCACCACCACGTCCTCCCCGGGATTGTCGCCGGGAAGCACGCCGTCCTTCGGGTAGACGTAGCGCGTCGCGAAGCCTTCCTGGCCCAACGAACGGCTGAGCGACCCGATGCTCTTGTAGCCGAAATTGTCGAAGATCACAATTGTCAGCTTGAACCCCTCCTGAATCGAGGTGACAATTTCGGCGTTCATCATAAGATAGCCGCCGTCGCCCTGCATGATGTACACGTCGCGGTCCGGCGCGGCCATCTTCACGCCCAGTCCCCCGGCAATCTCATAGCCCATGCAGCTGTAGCCGTATTCGAGGTGGTAGTTCTTCGGGTGACGCGAGCGCCACAGCTTGTGCAGGTCGCCCGGCAGCGAACCCGACGCGCACACCATGATACTTTCAGGCTTGCCGACCTCGTTCACCGCGCCGACCAGTTCGCCCTGGCTCGTCAGCGGGGTGTTGCGGATGGCATAGACGCGGTCCACCTCGGCCTCCCACGCATCGTGCAGCGCGCGCGCGTTGGCCGTATGGGCGGCGTCCGCCTGATGGCCTGCCAGCAGCGCGCCCAGGTCCTCCAGCACGGCCCGGGCGTCGCCCATAAGCGGCATCGCGCCGTGCTTGTTCGCGTCAAAGTCCGCCACATTGATGTTGATGAAGCGCACGTTTCTGTCCTGAAACGCCGTCTTGCTGGCCGTGGTGAAATCGCTGTACCGCGTGCCGATGCCGATGACCAGGTCCGCCTCGTGGGCAACCGGATTGGCCGCGCTGGTGCCCGTCACGCCGACGGCCCCCAGGTTGAGCGGGTGGTCGTAGCGCAGGCTGCCCTTGCCCGCCATGGTCTCGCCCACGGGGATGCCGGTCTGGTCCACAAACGCCTTCAGCGTGTCGCAGGCGTCGCTGTAGATCACGCCGCCGCCCGCCACGATCATCGGGCGCTTCGCGCCGCGGATCCATTCGGCCGCCCGCGACAGCGCCGCCTGGTCCGCGCGGATGCGCCCCACATGCCAGACCCGCTTGTTGAAGAACTCCTCCGGATAGTCGTAGGCCTCGGCCTGCACGTCCTGCGGCAGCGCCAGCGTCACCGCCCCCGTGTCGGACGGGCTCGTCAGCACGCGCATCGCCTCGGGCAGCGCGCAGAGAATCTGGTCGGGCCGGTTGATGCGGTCCCAGTACCGGCTCACGGGCTTGAAGCAGTCGTTGACCGAAATATCCTGGCTGTGCTCCGATTCGAGCTGCTGCAGCACGGGGGCCACGTTGCGCCGTGCGAAGATGTCGCCCGGCAGCAGCAGCACGGGCAGCCGGTTCACGGTCGCGCCCGCCGCGCCGGTAATCATGTTGGTGGCGCCGGGGCCTATGGAGGACACGCAGGCGAAGGTCTGCAGGCGGTTCTTCATCTTCGCGTAGCCCGCCGCCGCGTGCACCATGGCCTGCTCGTTGCGGATCTGGTAATAGCGGAAATCCGGGTTCTGCTGCAGCGCCTGCCCGATGCCCGCCACGCAGCCGTGGCCGAAGATGCCGAAGCATCCGGCGAAAAGCGGCTGCTCCACCCCGTCGCGTTCCGTATACTGCCGCTTCAGAAACAGAATCACTGCCTGCGCCATTGTCATTCGCATGAACCGACCTCCTGTTGTTTTTTCCTGGCAACCGCCGCAACAAGCGGAAGTAGAAGTTCAAGAACGTCCCGGAGCGCCGCCCCGCAGGGCGGCAGACAATCCGGTTATTATGCCG
>CAIUWO010000648.1 GCA_903902895.1 Candidatus Hydrogenedentota bacterium
AGTGCGTGCTCAAGAATGCCATCATAGGTCTTCCGGTTGCGGTTCTCTGCCTGCTGGCGCTGTGCGCCTGCGAGCCCATGCAGGGAACGAGCATGGCCATCACGGGCCAGATTCAGGGCAACGGCGTGGACGTGGGTTCGCGGGTCGGCGGGCGCGTGGCCGAGGTGCCCGTGCGCGAGGGCGACACGGTGCAGGCCGGCGACGTGCTGCTGCGGCTGGAGGATTCGGACGCGCAGGCCCTGCTGCACGCGGCCGAGGCCGACCTTGCCCGCGCCGATGCGCTGGTGGCCAAACTCGACACCGGCGCGACGGAGGAGCAGCTTCGCCAGGCCGAATCGGCGGCCAAGGCCGCAGAGGAGCGGCTGCGCATGGTGGAGAACGGCGCGCGCGCGGAGGACAAGCGCGCCGCCAAAGCGGGCACCGACGCGGCATCCTCGCTGAGCGCCAACAGCAAGGCGGATTTTGAGCGAATAGACAAGCTTTACGCGCGCGGCGCGGTGTCCAAGAGCGAGTATGACCGGGTGCGCACCGGCATGGACACCATGGGGGCGCAGTACCAGGTGGCCAAGGAGAAGCTGGACGCGCTGACCAACGGCGCGCGCGTCGAGGAAATTGCGATGGCCAAGGCCGACTATGAGCGCGCCAGGGCCGCGCTGGACGAGGTCAAACGCGGTCCCCGCGGCGAGGACAAAGCCGCGGCCAAGGCCGCGCGCGACGCCGCCGCGGCGGCGGTGGAGCGCGCCCAGGTGAACCTACGCGAAATGACCGTGATCGCGCCGTCCAAGGGGGTGGTCGAATCGCTCGACCTGCGCCCGGGCGACCTGGTGAAGCCGGGCGCCGTGGCGCGGATCATAGACCCCGAAGACCTCAAGGTCACCGTCTATATGGGCGCGGCCCTGCTCGGCCAGCTCAAACTGGGCCAGAAAATCTCCCTGACGGCGGACGCGCACGGCAGCGAGCGCTTTGAGGGCGAGGTCTATTTCATCGCCTCCGAGGGCGAATACACGCCGCGCAACCTCCAAACCCAGGAGGAGCGCGTGCAGCAGGTGTTCGGCGTCAAACTGCGCCTCAATTCAAACGGCGGCAAACTGCGCGCCGGCATGACCGTGATCGCCCATGTTCCCGGCGTTCCGGAAAGGTAGCCCGTGGCGGTAAACTCCTTCGAAGACCGGCCCGTCATCATCCACGCCGACCAGGTGTCGCGGCGCTTTGGTTCGTTCACAGCCGTGGACCATGTCAGCCTGGACGTGCTGGAAGGCGACATCTTTGGTTTCCTCGGCCCTAACGGGTCGGGAAAGACCACCCTTATGCGCATCCTGTGCGGCCTGCTGCGGCCCACGGGCGGCCATGCGACGGTGCTCGGCAAGGACGTGCACGCCGACAGCGAGGCGGTCAAGCGCAGCATCGGCTACATGTCGCAGCAGTTCAGCCTGTACAAAGACCTGTCGGTCATGGAAAACCTGCGCTTCTACGCGGGCATCTACGGCATTCCCCGGCGCGAGCGCGCGGCCCGCATGGAGGAGGTCATTGAGATCGTCGGCATCACGGACCACCGCAAGAAACTGGCCGGCAACCTGTCGGGCGGCTGGAAACAGCGGCTTGCGCTCGCCTGCGCGCTGGTGCACCGCCCCCGGCTCATGTTCCTGGACGAGCCCACCGCGGGCATTGACCCCGTGGCCCGGCGCGACCTCTGGAACCTGCTCTTCGACCTCGCGGGGCGCGGCGTGACCTTCTTCGTGACCACGCATTATATGGACGAGGCCGAGCGGTGCAGCCACATCGGCTACATCTACTACTCGAAACTGATCGTGTACGGCACGCCGGCCGAACTCAAACGGCTCCCCGACGTGACCCCCCCCGGCGCCGAGCGGCTTGAGGTGCGCGTGCCCAGCGTCGCCGCCGCCATGCGCACGCTCAACGCCTTTGACTACGTGCAGGACGCGACCATCTTTGCCGACGTGCTGCACGTGCTGGCGGAGCAGGGCTCGACGGGGCGCCTGATCGCCGACCTGGATCGGGGCGGTTTCCCCGGCGCCGAGGCCAAGCCCATCCCGGCGACCCTGGAGGACGTGTTCGTGACGCTCACGCGCCAGCGCGCCTACGAGCGCGCGCAGGAGAATGCCAATGTTTAGGGGACTGGGCGCCATCGTCTACAAGGAGTCGCGGCACATCCTGCGCGACCCGATCACGCTGTTCCTCATCCTGATCATACCGGCCGTCGAGCTCACCATGTTCGGCTACGCGGTGAACCTCGACATCAAGCACATCCCGACCGTGGTGTACGACCTTGACGGCCGCAGAAACGCGCGCGAACTGGTCGAGGCCTATGTGAACTCGGGCTATTTCAAAGTCGTGCGGCATGTCCAGTCGGACGAGGCGCTCAACCGGGAGATTGTCGCCGGGCGCGCCAAGGTGGGCATCAAGATTTCGCCCGACTTCACCGACCAGGTGCTCGAGGGAAAGAGCGCCCAGGTGCAGGTGTTCATCGACGGCAGCGACTCGACCTCGGCCATGCAGGCATTGAACACCAGCAACGCCATCGGCATGCTCACGTCCATGAAGATCGTCGGCAAAACGCTCGGCGGCGCGCCGATCATGGCGATCGACACCCGCAACCGGGTCCTGTTCAACCCGGACATGCGCACGGCCAACTTCATGGTTCCGGCACTGGTGGGGGTGATCCTCCAGGTGGTTATCACCCTGCTGACCGCCTTTTCCATCGTGCGTGAAAAGGAGCAGGGCACACTCGAACAGCTCATGGTGACCCCTGTGTCGCGCCTTGGGCTGCTTTTGGGCAAACTGGTGCCTTTTGGCATCATCGGCATCTTCGAGGCCACATTCGTGCTGACGCTCATGCGCTTCCTGTTCCAGGTGCCCATTGCGGGCAGCCTCCTGCTGCTGGCGGGATTCACCCTCATCTTCCTGTTCACCACCCTGTCCCTGGGGCTTCTGATCAGCACTTTTGCCGTAAACCAGATACAGGCGCTTCAGATGGCGTTTCTGGTGCTGCTGCCCTCATTCCTGATGTCCGGGTTCATGTTCCCCCAGGAAACCATGCCCAAGCTGCTCTATTACATCGGCCAGGCCGTGCCCGTCACCTATTTCCTCCGCGTGCTGCGTGGGATCATCCTGCGCGACGCCGGCTTCATGGACCTCTGGCAGAACGGCGCGATTCTGGCCGGCATGGGTGTGTTTATAATCGTGATTGCCTCCATGCGCTTCCGCAAGACGCTGGCGTAGCGGTGTCCCGACGGACCCGTCTTGTCACTGATGGGCGGCATAATTTTGGAGTGCGGCGGCAACGACGCCGCTTTGGCTGCGCACGGCATTACCATTCCGCAGCCGGCTTGTACTCGTCGTAGACATTCAGAGTGTCCGTCTTGAACCGATATAGGGTCTGTATTTGCGGGCCCGTCGCGGTCCGTTCAAACCACCCCGCCGAACACCACGGGTAAAGGTTCGCGGCCCGGACAAGGCCGTGTTTCACCGCATTCTGATGGGTGTAGTTGAGTCGTGCGAAGTAGGACTTCTCATAGGTAAGCCGTGTCTCCCGAAAGTTGTGCCAAACCTGACGTCCCGGCGTGCCGTCTATCCGGTCGATCCATTTTGCGGTCTTCTCATGAAGCGTTCCCAGCATCCTGGACAGGCTTTCTGCGCTTTCTTCCCTGACAGGCGAATGGGCAACGAAGTGGTAGTGATTCGAGAAGACCGCCCATGCCTCAAGATGCCAACCAAAATCCGAAGTCACCTTGAGCAGTCCCCGGCACAAAACACCAAGGCGCTTCGCGCCACGAAAATGATGTTGTTTGAGGTAGGTGCCAACAGTTACTAAATAGGTGCCGTTTTCGGAAAGTCGGTGAACTGGCGCGTGGGGCCAGGAATCAGATGGGATCGCTCCGGTGCCGTCGGCCTGCTGTCCGGGGCCTTCTGCCATGTTCAGGTCACTCATGGCGTGTCAGCCAAAGCGGCGTCATTGCCGCCGCACTCCAAAATGGGACCGCAGTCTCCACAAATGTGCCGTTATCCGGTGCTACTCCCCTTCCGCCTCGCAGACGAAGAGGCGCACGTCGTGGTATTTTGCGTGCAGGAAGAGGGCCGCGCGGGCGGTGCCCGCCGCTTGAAAACCTATGGCCTCCAGGCACGCCGCGAGCGCATCCTCTTTGGGGCCGGCCGGGGCAATGAGCCGCCGCAGCCCCCGCCCCTTCAATGCCTCGCGCAACAGCAGACGCAGTGCGGACCGCACGGCATCGCTGGCGTAGTCTTCCTCTTTCCGCAAATACAGCCACGCGGTGGCCGCTCCGGCCAGCCGGTCGGGCCGAATCTTGATCAGGCCCATGGGCGTGTTGCCGCGGTCGGTGATCATGAACTCCTGCTCGTAGCCGTGGGGATGAAGCGCGTCCATCTCCCGGTCATAGCGGGTGGCCAGCAGCAGCCCGCTTTCGTGGTAGGTGAAGTAGGCCGCGTCGTTCCAGTTTTCCCAGCGCGTGAGCAATTCCGCATCGGCCTCCTCGATGGGCCGCATGAGCACGCGCAGTTGCAGGGCGGTCTTGGCTGCCTTCGCCATCATCCAAATCGACGGACGCCCCGTCCGCCCGAGCGACTCGTAGACGCGCG